>NZ_JBEYZK010000033.1:0-75487 GCF_040646035.1 Streptomyces sp. NPDC046465 | reverse complement strand
GCGGACTCCTACCGCGACTACCTCGAACTGCACGGCCTGTCCGTGCAGCTGGCCGAGGCCCTCGCCGAGTACTGGCACGCCCGCGTCCGCGCCGAGCTCGGATTCGGGGGAGAGGACCCCGCGGACGTGGAGGACATGTTCGCGCTGAAGTACCGCGGCGCGCGCTTCTCGCTCGGCTACGGCGCCTGCCCCGACCTGGAGGACCGCGCGAAGATCGCCGAGCTGCTCCAGCCCGAGCGGATCGGCGTCGAGCTGTCCGAGGAGTTCCAGCTCCACCCCGAGCAGTCCACCGACGCGATCGTCATCCACCACCCCGAGGCGAAATATTTCAACGCGCGCTGATCCGGCGCAGTCGTACACTGGTCGGTCCAGTGCAGGCCGGTTGCCTTCCCGCAATGAGGAGGCGACCGGCCTTCTCGTCCCTTACGGAAGGTGTGGTCGCCATGACCAGTACGGTTCCCGCGCTCGGCACCCGAATGGCCGAAGGTTCCGCATTGCAGGGTGTGCTGCTCGACATGGACGGCACCCTCGTGGACACCGAAGGCTTCTGGTGGGACGCCGAGGTCGAGGTGTTCGCCTCCCTCGGGCACGCGCTCGACGAGGCGTGGCGCGATGTCGTCGTCGGCGGGCCCATGACGCGCAGCGCCGGCTTCCTCATCGAGTCCACCGGCGCCGACATCACGATCCCCGAGCTCACCGTGCTGCTCAACGACGGCTTCGAGGACCGCATCAGCCGCTCCCTGCCGCTGATGCCCGGCGCCGCGCGCCTGCTCGCCGAACTCGCCGCGCACGCCGTGCCGATGGCCCTGGTGTCGGCCTCGCACCGCCGCATCATCGACCGCGTCCTCGACTCCATCGGCGCCCACCACTTCGAACTCACCGTCGCGGGCGACGAGGTGGCCCGTACGAAGCCCCACCCCGACCCCTACCTCCTCGCGGCCCGGGGCCTGGGCGCGGACCCCGCGAGATGTGCCGTCATCGAGGACACCGCGACCGGTGTCGCCGCCGCGGAGGCCGCGGGCTGCCGAGTCGTCGCCGTGCCGTCGGTCGCGCCCATCCCGGCCGTCGGCGGCCGCACCGTCGTGCCCTCCCTCGAACACGTCAACCTTCCTTTCCTGCAAGGCCTGATGACCCTCTGACAGGTTCCGCCGAGAACCCGTTGAGGGGTGTGACGTTTCCCACTCCAGCGGGGGTCGACAGGGTTGATCCTGTATGCAGAAGGCGGTTTTCGGGGTCCGGGCGGCGCGGCGTTGTGTCCCGATTGGTGGGAGCGTGCACGAAACCTTCCGGTGTCGGGTTATCAGTGTGTCCACGCCCGGTTTCGCAGCGTGATTGATTGAGGGTTCACGCCCCCTCCGGCGCTCATCTGGTGCGGACTAATCTCGTCGCGAGAACATCGCCCCACCCCCCGTGCCCCATCAACCCTCACCCCGCGTTGCGGGATTCACGGGATCAAGAGCTCTGGAGAACGTCGAGCATGAACCGCAAGACTTTGGTGCTGCCGGCAGTCATAGGTCTGCTCGCCCCCGCGCTCGCCGCGTGCGGTGGCTCGGACGGCTCGGACGGCGACAATCCGATAGCCGTCGGCACCACGGACGCGTTCGCCATCTCCAAGGAGGTCCCGGCGCCCTTCGACCCGGCGTACGCCTACGACGCCGGTTCCTGGAACGTCCTGCGCCAGACCGTCCAGACGCTGATGGCCATGCCGCGCGGCGGCGGCGACCCGCAGCCCGAGGCCGCCGAGCAGTGCGGCTTCACCGACACGGGCAACGAGCGCTACGCCTGCACCCTGCGCAAGGGCCTGACGTTCTCCGACGGCAAGTCGCTGACGGCCGCCGACGTGAAGTTCTCCATCGAGCGGGTCCGCGACATCAAGCTCAAGGACCCCAGCGGTTCGGACGGCCTGGTGTCCAACGTCGACGAGATCGAGGTCGAGGGCGACCGCGACATCGTCTTCCACCTCAAGAAGCCGGACGCCACGTTCCCGTTCAAGCTGGCCACGCCCACCGCGGGCATCATCAGCAAGGACCACTACGGCAAGAACAAGCTGCGCGACGGCTTCGAGGTGTCCGGCTCCGGCCCGTACACGGCCGAGCAGGAAGTCGAGGGCGACCGTCTGATCAAGACGGTGTTCACCAAGAACCCCAAGTACAAGGGCGGGTTCAAGGTACAGAGCGACAAGGTGGAGCTGCGCAACTTCGCGGACACCGACGCCATGGGCAAGGCGCTTGAGGACGGCGACATCGACCTGATGACGCGCACCATGTCGCCGGAGCAGGTCCAGGAGCTCTCCGCGGGTTCGAGCAAGAAGATCGACATGGTCGGCATGCAGGGCCTGGAGATCCGCTACCTCGCCTTCAACACCGACGCGCCCGCCGCCAAGAGCAAGGCCGTCCGCCAGGCCGTCTCGCAGCTCGTCGACCGCGGCGCGCTCGCCTCCTCGGTGTACGGCTCGACGGCCGACCCGCTGTACTCCCTGGTGCCGTCCACCGTCACCGGCCACGCCAACTCGTTCTTCAACAAGTACGGCAACCCGAGCACGGCCAAGGCCCGCAACCTGCTCAACAAGGCGAACATCTCCACCCCGGTGAAGATGACGCTGCACTACACCACGGACCACTACGGACCGGGCACCAAGAAGGAGTTCGAGCTGCTGCAGAAGCAGCTGAACTCGTCCGGCCTGTTCGACGTGTCGATCAAGGGCGTGCCGTGGAGCACCTTCCGCCCGGCCGAGCGCGACGGCAAGTACGCGGCGTACGGCATGGGTTGGTTCCCCGACTTCCCCGACGCCGACAACTTCCTCGCCCCGTTCCTCGACAAGGACAACTTCCTCGGCTCGCCGTACGTGAACGACACGATCAACGACCAGTTGATCCCCACGTCCCGCCGCGAGGCCGACCGGCTCGCCGCCTCCAAGAGCATCCGCAGGATCCAGGACATCGTCGCCGAGGACGTGCCGGTGCTCCCGCTGTGGCAGGCCAAGCAGTACATCGCGGCGCGCGACGACATCACGGGCATCGAGTGGGCCCTGAACTCCTCGTCCAACCTCCAGCTGTGGGAGCTCGGCCGCGGTGTGAGCGGCTGACCTCAGCCCGGGTCCGCGCCCGCCTTCCTCAAGTTCAGCTTCCTCAAGTTCAGCGAAACGATCACAACACCGAAGGCACGTAAGTGAAATGTCGTAACCAGTGGCTGGCCCTTCCCCTCACGGGAGGGCTGGCCGCCGCCCTGCTGACCGGCTGCGGCACGGAATCGGGCGGCGCGGGGGACACGGGCGACGCGGTCGTGATGGGGATGTCCGACGACGTCCTCGCCACCGATCCGGCAGCCGGCTACGACCCGGGGTCCTGGCTCCTGTTCAACAACGTCTTCCAGTCGCTCCTGAGCTTCCCCAAGGGCGCCACGGAGCCCGAGCCGGAGGCCGCCCAGTCGTGCGGCTTCACGGACGAGAAGGCGAAGGTCTTCAAGTGCGAACTGCGTGACGGGCTGAAGTTCAGCAACGGCAACGCGCTGACCTCGAAGGACGTCAAGTTCTCCTTCGACCGCATGCGGCACATCAAGGACGACGCCGGTCCGGCGATCATGTTCCCGATGCTCGGCCGGGTGGAGACCCCCAACGCGAAGACGGTCGTCTTCAAGCTGAAGTACTCCGACGCGACCTTCCCCAGCAAGATCGCCTCGGGTGCGGGCTCGATCGTGGACCACCGCGAGTACGACATGAACGCGCTGCGCGAGGACGGCAAGGCCGTCGGCTCAGGACCGTACAAGCTGGACTCGTTCGGCAAGGAGCAGGCGGTCTTCTCCGTCAACTCCGACTACCAGGGCACCGCCAAGGTGAAGAACGAGGGCGTGGCCATCAAGTTCTTCCACGGCGACCAGACGGGCCTGAAGAAGGCGCTCCTGGACGACAAGATCGATCTGGCCTACCGAGGGCTCGCCGCAGCGGACATCGCGGACATCGAGCAGGACACCTCGGGCAGCAAGGACGTCGACATCGTCGAGGGCACCAGCGCCGAGGTTCAGCACCTGGTCTTCAATACGAAGGACCCGGTGGCCGGCAAGCTCGGCGTGCGCAAGGCCATCGCGTACCTCCTGGACCGGGACGCCCTGGTCGACGAGGTCTACGAGAACACGGCGACGCCGCTGTACTCGATCGTCCCCGCGGGCATCGGTGGCCACAACACCGCGTTCTTCGACACGTACGGCGCCCGCCCGCAGCGCGCGAAGGCGTCCGCCGCACTGCGCGGCGACGGCATCAACGGCAAGGTCAAGCTCACGCTCTGGTCGACCCCCTCGCGCTACGGCCCGGCCACGGACCAGGAGCTGAGGGCCATAGCCAAGCAGCTCAACGCCTCCGGCCTGTTCGACGCCGACGTGAAGTCCGTCGGCTTCGACCAGTACGAGAAGGACATCGAGGCGGGCAAGTACGGCGTCTACGTCAAGGGCTGGGTGCCGGACTACCCGGACCCCGACAACTTCACGCAGCCGTTCTTCGGCAAGGGCAACGTCCTCGGCAACGGCTTCGAGAACAACACCATCACCGGGAAGATCATCCCGCGCACCGCCACCGAGAGCGACCGCACCAAGACCGACAAGCAGTACAGCGAGCTGCAGGACATCGTGGCCGACCAGCTGCCCGTCCTGCCCGTCTGGCAGGCCAAGCAGTACGCGGTCGCCCGCGACAGCGTCTACGGCCTCGAGTCCTGCCTCGACGCGTCGACGGTCTTCCGCTTCTGGGAGATCAGCAAGGGCTGACGCACGGCCCGCAGACATGGCGAAGGTGGCCGCCCCCGCACGGGGACGGCCACCTTCGTCGTTCCGATGAGCGCGGGGGCGGCGGACTACTGCGCGCCGGGGCGCACCAGACCGCTCTCGTACGCGTACACCGCGGCCTGCACCCGGTCGCGCAGCCCCAGCTTCGTGAGCACATGGCCCACGTGCGTCTTCACGGTCGTCTCACTCACGAAGAGGTCCGCGGCGATCTCCGCGTTCGACAGGCCGCGGGCCACCAGCTTCAGGACCTCGACCTCACGGTCGGTGAGCGTGTTCAGGGTGTCCGGCACCGGCTCGTCGCCGGACGGCAGGTGCGCGGAGTACTTGTCGAGGAGGCGACGGGTGATGCTCGGCGCGAGCATCGCCTCGCCCGCGGCGACCACCCGGATCGCCTGCACCAGTTCGTTGGCCGGGGCGTCCTTGAGGAGGAAACCGCTGGCACCGGCGCGCAGCGCCTCCACCACGTACTCATCGAGGTCGAAGGTGGTCAGGACGAGCACCTTCGCCGGACCGTCCCGGCCCGGCCCCGTGATCTGCCGGGTCGCCTCGACCCCGTCCATCCGCGGCATGCGGATGTCCATCAAAACCACATCGGGCTGCAGCGCCCGCACCTGGTCGAGAGCCTGCAGGCCGTCTCCGGCCTCGCCGACGACCGCGATGTCCTGCTCGGCCTCCAGGATCATCCGGAAGCCGGTGCGCAACAGCGGCTGGTCATCGACCAGTAGGACGCGGATCGCCACGTAACTCTCCTTCGCTAGGCCGGGCCCATTCTGCCCTGCTCGCCCCCTGCCGACTCGGGCGCCCTCACAGGAAGCGGATACGGCGGGGGAGTCCCACCGAATTCCGGACAGACCTCCCGGTGATCGCACCAACCGCACAATTTGGTCGGACGCGGCCGCCAGTTCCCCGTCTCCGTCGCCAGCTCGATCGCCTCCCACAGCGCGAGCAGCTTGCGCTCGACCCGCTCAAGATCGGCCACCACCGGGTCGTACGTGACGACGTCACCGCTGCCCAGATAGACGAGCTGGAGACGGCGCGGCACGACACCCTTCAGCCGCCACACCACCAGCGCGTAGAACTTCATCTGGAACAGCGCGCCCTCCGCGTACTCCGGACGCGGGGCCTTGCCCGTCTTGTAGTCGACGATGCGGACCTCACCCGAAGGCGCCACGTCCACCCGGTCGATGATCCCGCGCAGCTTCAGCCCCGAATCCAGCTCGGCCTGCACGAACAGCTCCCGCTCGGCGGGCTCCAGACGCGTCGGGTCCTCCAGCGTGAACCAGCGCTCCACCAGGCGCTCCGCGTCCGACAGCCAGCGCGCCATGCGCTCGCCCTCCGGATCGTCCGCGAACAACTCCGTCAGCTCCGGCTTCGCCTCCCGCAACCGGTCCCACTGGCCCGGAATGAGCGACTTCGCGCGCGGCGCCGTGCGCTCACTCGCCGGTGCGTCGAAGAGCCGCTCCAGGACCGCGTGCACCAGCGTGCCCCGGGTCGCCGCCTCACTCGGCTTCTCCGGCAGCTTGTCGATCACCCGGAACCGGTACAGCAACGGGCACTGCATGAAGTCGCCCGCGCGCGAGGGAGACAGAGACGCCGGGCGCACGGCCGCCACGGCGCCGTCAGTGCTGGTTTCCATGAGGACAGACCCTACGACCCGACACTGACAACAGCCGCATACCATCGACGGCAGACCCTCTCGCCCTGCATGATCGTGCGGGTGACCGCGCCGGACCTGGGCGAGGGACGCTTCGAACGAGGGGACATCGTGGACGAAAGCGGCGGGAGCGGCAGGCCGCAGTCCGACGGCGCCGAAAGCCTGCGGCCGCGCGACACGGACGGCTCCCCGGAGCCGACCCGTCCGGTCGGCACGGCCGCCGGGCAGGAACGCCCGGCGGGCCCGGCCGACCAGGCCGAAGGAGCGGCACAGCCACGGCACGACAGCACGGAAACCACGCCCCCGGCCGAGCCGCCGAGAGAGCAGCACCCCCCGGCCGGCACGCCACCACAGCCCGCACCCCGTCCGCGCGCCTCCCTCACCAAGGCACCACAGGACGCGCAGGGCGCACAGGACGCGCAGGGTGCGCAGGACGCGCAGGGTGCACAGGACACGGGGGACGGACGGAACGCACCGGAAGAGCAGCCCGCCGAGCCCCGGCCCACCAGCGCTCACAAAAGCCCGACCGGCAAGAGCGCCCCCGTACCGCCCAAGGCCCAGAAAGGCCCCGGCGGCGGACTCCTCATGGGCAAACCGTTCGGCGTGCCCGTCTACGTCGCACCCAGCTGGTTCCTCGTCGCCGCCCTCATCACCTGGGTCTTCGGCGACCAGCTCGACCGCGTCCTGCCCGAACTCGGCGGCGCCCGCTACCTGGTCGCCCTCTTCTTCGCGGTCGCCTTCTACGCCTCCGTACTCGTCCACGAACTCGCCCACACCGTCGCGGCCCTCCGCTTCAAGCTGCCCGTACGCCGCATCCAGCTGCAATTCTTCGGCGGCGTCTCCGAGATCGAGAAGGAGTCCGAGACCCCCGGCCGCGAATTCGTCCTCGCCTTCGTCGGCCCCCTCCTCTCCCTCGTCCTCGCCGGCGTCTTCTACGCGGGAATGCAGGCCGTCGACGCGGGCACCGTGCCGGGCGTCCTGCTCGCCGGCCTGATGATCTCCAACCTCATCGTCGCCGCCTTCAACCTCCTGCCGGGCCTGCCCCTGGACGGCGGCCGGATGCTGCGCGCCGTCGTCTGGAAGATCACCGGCAAACCCATGAGCGGCACCGTCGCCGCCGCCTGGGTGGGCCGCGCCCTCGCCATCTCCGTCCTCGTCGGGCTGCCGCTCCTCAACCAGTCCGGTGCCCTCGGCGGCGACGCCCAGGACATCGGCGGCATGGACACCGTCACCGACGCCCTGCTCGCCGCGATCCTCGCCGCGATCATCTGGACCGGCGCGGGAAACAGCCTGCGCATGGCCCGCCTGCGCCAGCACCTGCCCGAGCTGCGCGCCCGCACCCTCACCCGCCGCGCCGTCCCCGTCGAAGGCGAAACCCCCCTCTCCGAAGCACTGCGCAGGGCCAACGACGCAGGCGCCCGCGCCCTCGTCGTCGTCGACCCCGACGGCGACCCGATGGCCGTCGTCCGCGAGGCGGCCATCGTCTCCGTGCCCCAGCACCGCCGCCCCTGGGTCAACGTCGGCGGCCTCGCCCAGGACATCACCGAAGGCATGCGCATCTCCGCCGAGCTCTCCGGCGAGGAACTCCTCGACACGCTCCGGGCCACCCCCGCCACTGAATACCTCGTCGTCGAGGAGTCCGGCGAGATCTACGGAGTGCTCTCCGCCGCGGACGTGGAGCGCGCCTTCGTCAAGGCGATGGCCCGGCCCTCCTAGGCATCTCCCGGGCCCGCCCGCCCGCCACGGCCGCCGACGCCGTGGTCGGCGGCCCGCGCGGCTGCCGGTAGGCTGGTCACATGTCCGAACCGACCGGTGCCGCCCGCCGTCGCGGGCCCTTCAAGGTCGGGGACCAGGTCCAGCTCACCGACCCCAAGGGACGCCACTACACGTTCACGCTCGAGGCCGGGAAGAATTTCCACACCCACAAGGGTTCCTTCCCCCACGACGAGCTGATCGGCGCTCCCGAGGGCAGTGTTGTCCGAACCACGGGAAACGTCGCCTACCTGGCGCTGCGACCCCTGCTCCCCGACTACGTCCTGTCCATGCCCCGCGGTGCCGCCGTGGTCTACCCCAAGGACGCGGGGCAGATCCTGGCCTTCGCCGACATCTTCCCCGGCGCCCGCGTCGTGGAGGCGGGCGTAGGCTCCGGCTCCCTCAGCAGTTTCCTGCTGCGGGCCATCGGCGACCAGGGAATGCTGCACTCCTACGAGCGCCGCGAGGACTTCGCCGAGATCGCCCAGCAGAACGTGGAGCGCTACTTCGGCGGCCCCCACCCCGCCTGGCAGCTCACCGTCGGCGACCTCCAGGACAACCTCAGCGACACCGAGGTCGACCGCGTCATTCTGGACATGCTCGCCCCCTGGGAATGCCTGGAGGCCGTCTCCAAGGCGCTCGTCCCCGGCGGCATCCTGTGCTGCTACGTGGCCACCACCACCCAGCTCGCCCGGACCGTCGAGTCCATCCGCGAGATCGGCGGCTTCAACGAGCCGACCGCCTGGGAATCGATGGTCCGCAACTGGCACATCGAAGGCCTCGCCGTACGCCCGGACCACCGGATGATCGGCCACACCGGCTTCCTGCTCACCGCCCGCCGCCTCGCGGACGGCGTCGAGCCCCCCATGCGCCGCCGCCGCCCCGCCAAGGGCGCGTACGGCGATGACTACTCCGGCCCCAACGCCGACGGCGGCACCCCGCGCTGACCCGCGCGACGGACCCCGCCCAATGAGCAGGCGCCGCCGCCGAGTTCCCTGACCGACCAGGGAACTCGGCGGCGGCGCCGTTTCGTTGACAGGGCACCAGCCCCGTACCGCGAGAACCGCGAGAACCACCGGACCCCGGTCGCCCCGGCTGACCCCGGTGTTCCACCTCACTGTGACGTATGGCACGATGCTGGCCACCTCCCCACCGGCACGCCCTCACAGGAGACACTTCCTAGTGCAGCACCCCGCCGTCCCGGAACTGGCGCACACCACCGCCCGCCCCATCCACTGGCTGGCCACCGCGGCCGCGCTCGCCGCCGTCGTCGCGGGCTCCGCGGTCCTCCAGCCCGACGCCGCGACCGCCGCCCAGACAGGCACCAAGACCCACACCAGAGCCGCCGCGGGCGCACCCGCCCCGGCACCCGACCCCGCCGCCGTCGACTTCCCGATCGACTGCGGCCCGGTCCCGTCCGAAGTGAAGAAGAGGGCCACCGGCGACCTCGACGGCGACGGCAAGCCCGAGACCGTGGCCGTCGTGCACTGCAAGGCAGGCTCGGGAACCCCGCCCGACGGGGTCTACGTGATCACCGGGTCCGGGTCCGGATCCGGCACACCGCGCGTCGTCGCGACACTGGTCGACCCCAAGGACCGACAGAACGTGAGCGACTTCGCCGTGCGTGACGGCGCGATCACCGCGACCCTGCTCGGCTACTCCTCACCCGACGTGCCCCGCTGCTGCCCCGACAAGCAGGACAAGGCCAAGTGGCGATGGAAGGACGGCACGTTCGAACGGGACACCCCCGACCGGGCCCGCAGCGTCTGACCCGCCGAGCGGCCCGCACTCACGCCGCGTCGGGACCGTAGACCTCGACCCTGTCCGAAACCCGACGCACATGAATGCAGTCGCCCGGGCACTCCTTCGCCGAGTCCACCACGTCCGTGAGGAGCGGCAACGGCACGGGCGTTGCCGCCCCAGGAGCCTGCAGCAGCTCGTCGTCGCCGCTCTTCACATAAGCCAGACCATCGATGTCCAGCTCGAAGACCTCGGGCGCGTACTGCGCACAGATGCCGTCCCCGGTACAGAGGTCCTGGTCGATCCAGACCTCCAGATCGTGGCCCTCACTGCCGGTCTCGGCCTCGTGCCGCACGGTCATCTCTCCTGCCGGTCGCTGCGCCGGGCGGCCCGACATGGGAGCAAGTCGGGCCAGCCCTGACGGGTGTTGAACACTTCGACGATACAACCGCCCGCTTTCCGATGTTGTTGGGTGGGTATCCACCTGGGGAGAGGGAGAGCGCAAGGGTGAAGATCGGACACACCCCCATCGTCTTTGTGATCTAGGGGTTTCAATCGACACCCACCCAGGTAGGGTCTGGAAGCGTCCAGCTCCCCTTGGAGGAGGTGAGGACCGTGGCAGCCCACGACGACGACATCAACCGCGGCATCCGGCCGGGGCGAGGGTCTGAAGACCCCGCCGGTCAGGTTGCCTATCTCGAGCAGGAAATCGCCGTCCTGCGACGCAAGCTCGCCGACTCTCCGCGTCATACGAGGATTCTCGAAGAGCGGATCGTCGAGCTGCAGACCAACCTGGCCGGCGTGTCCGCGCAGAACGAGCGGCTCGCCAACACGCTCCGCGAGGCCCGCGACCAGATCGTGGCCCTCAAAGAGGAAGTCGACCGGCTCGCACAGCCACCGGCCGGCTTCGGAGTCTTCCTCGTGGCGAACGAGGACGGCACGGCGGACATCTTCACCGGGGGCCGCAAGCTCCGGGTGAACGTCAGCCCGAGCGTGGAGCTCGAAGAGCTCAGGCGCGGCCAGGAAGTGATGCTCAACGAAGCGCTCAACGTGGTCGAGGCCATGGAGTACGAGAGCGTCGGAGACATCGTCACCCTCAAGGAGATCCTCGAGGACGGCGAGCGCGCCCTGGTGGTCGGACACACCGACGAAGAAAGAGTGGTACGGCTCGCCGAACCCCTCCTCGACGTCACCATCAGGCCCGGCGACGCACTCCTGCTCGAACCACGCTCCGGCTACGTATACGAAGTGGTTCCCAAGAGCGAGGTCGAAGAGCTCGTCCTCGAAGAGGTCCCGGACATCGGCTACGAACAGATCGGCGGCCTGGGCAACCAGATCGAACTGATCCGGGACGCGGTCGAACTGCCCTACCTCTACCCGGACCTCTTCAGGGAGCACGAACTGCGGCCGCCCAAGGGCGTCCTGCTGTACGGGCCCCCCGGCTGCGGCAAAACGCTCATCGCGAAAGCCGTCGCCAACTCCCTCGCCAAAAAGGTCGCCGAAGTGACCGGACAGGCGGCGGGGAAGAGCTACTTCCTCAACATCAAGGGACCCGAACTCCTCAACAAGTACGTCGGCGAGACCGAGCGGCACATCCGCCTGGTCTTCCAGCGCGCACGCGAGAAGGCGAGCGAGGGCACCCCCGTCATCGTCTTCTTCGATGAGATGGAGTCCCTCTTCCGCACCCGCGGATCCGGCGTCAGCTCGGACGTGGAGAACACCATCGTCCCCCAGCTGCTCGCCGAGATCGACGGCGTGGAAGGCCTGGAGAACGTCATCGTCATCGGCGCCTCCAACCGCGAGGACATGATCGACCCCGCGATCCTGCGCCCCGGACGACTCGACGTAAAGATCAAGATCGAGCGCCCGGACGCCCAGGCGGCGAAGGACATCTTCGCCAAGTACCTCACCGCGCGGCTCCCGCTGCACGCGGACGATCTCGCCGAACACAGCGCCGACCGGAGCTCCACCGTGGACGGCATGATCCAGTCCGTCGTCGAGCAGATGTACGCGGAGTCCGAGGAGAACCGCTTCCTCGAGGTGACGTACGCCAACGGGGACAAGGAAGTCCTGTACTTCAAGGACTTCAATTCCGGCGCCATGATCGAGAACATCGTGGGCCGCGCCAAGAAGATGGCCATCAAGGCCTTCCTCGAAGCGAACCAGAAGGGCCTCCGGGTCGCTCACCTCCTCCAGGCTTGCATCGACGAGTTCAAGGAGAACGAGGACCTGCCCAACACCACCAACCCGGACGACTGGGCCAGGATCTCCGGAAAGAAGGGCGAACGGATCGTGTACATCCGCACCCTTGTCACCGGAAAGCAGGGCGCAGACACCGGACGCTCCATCGACACGGTGGCCAACACCGGTCAGTACCTGTAGAACACAGGGCGGCTGCGGGTGTCCTTCACGGGTACCCGCAGCCGTCTGTTTTTCAATGACAGCAATGATCTCCCCACCAGCGCAAAGGCGTTCTAGGCTCTTCGGTACCGCCGAGTCGCGCAGTGCGGGGACGGGCACCGCACACGCACCGGAGAACCAGCGGTACTTGAGCGCCGTTCCCGAAGGGGAGCGCCGCCGGGCAAGGAGGGCCGCATGACCGTACGGCGAGTAATGGGCATCGAGACGGAGTACGGCATCTCCGTCCCCGGCCATCCCAACGCCAATGCCATGCTCACCTCGTCCCAGATCGTCAACGCCTATGCCGCGGCGATGCACCGGGCGCGACGCGCCCGCTGGGACTTCGAGGAGGAGAACCCGCTGCGGGACGCGCGGGGTTTCGACCTCGCCCGCGAGGCCGCCGACTCCAGCCAGCTGACCGACGAGGACATCGGCCTCGCCAACGTCATCCTGACCAACGGCGCACGCCTGTACGTCGACCACGCACACCCCGAATACAGCTCACCGGAGATCACCAATCCCCGGGACGCCGTCCTCTGGGACAAGGCCGGCGAACGCATCATGGCCGAGGCCGCCGACCGCGCGGCCCAGCTCCCCGGCGCCCAGCCGATCCACCTCTACAAAAACAACACCGACAACAAGGGCGCCTCGTACGGCACGCACGAGAACTACCTGATGAAGCGGGACACCCCCTTCTCCGACATCGTGCGGCACCTGACCCCGTTCTTCGTCTCGCGCCAGGTCGTCACCGGCGCCGGACGCGTCGGCATCGGCCAGGACGGCCACGAACACGGCTTCCAGCTCAGCCAGCGCGCCGACTACTTCGAGGTCGAGGTAGGCCTGGAGACCACCCTCAAGCGGCCCATCATCAACACCCGCGACGAACCGCACTCCGACGCCGAGAAGTACCGCAGGCTGCACGTCATCATCGGCGACGCGAACCTCTCGGAGATCTCCACCTATCTGAAGCTCGGCACCACCTCGCTCGTCCTCGCGATGATCGAGGACGGCTTCATCGCCGTAGACCTCGCCGTGGACCAGCCGGTGCGCACGCTCCACCAGGTCTCGCATGACCCGACACTCAAGCACCTCGTCACGCTTCGTAGTGGCCGGTCACTCACCGCGGTGCAGCTCCAGATGGAGTACTTCGAGCTGGCGCGCAAGTACGTGGAGGAGCGGTACGGCTCCGACGCCGACGAGCAGACCAAGGACGTGCTGGCCCGCTGGGAGGACGTGCTCGGCCGCCTGGAGAGCGACCCGATGAGCCTCTCCGGAGAACTCGACTGGGTCGCCAAGCGGGAGCTCATGGAGGGCTACCGCCGCCGCGACAGCCTCGACTGGGACGCCGCCCGGCTCCACCTGGTCGACCTCCAGTACGCCGACGTACGGGCCGAGAAGGGCCTGTATAACCGGCTGGTGGCCCGAGGCAAGATGAAGCGGCTCCTCGACGAGGCGGACGTCGAGCGGGCCACCACCAAGCCGCCCGAGGACACGCGCGCGTACTTCCGCGGCCGTTGCCTCGAGCAGTACGCGGACGACGTGGCCGCGGCGTCCTGGGACTCGGTCATCTTCGATCTCCCGGGCCGTGACTCTCTGCAACGGGTACCCACGCTGGAGCCCCTGCGCGGCACGAGGAACCACGTGAAGGAGCTCCTGGACCGCTGCCGCACGGCAGAGGATCTGGTTCGGGTGCTGTCCGGCGGCTGAAAGGTCATCGCCGGGGGAATCACACAGGTGGGTCCCGCACGTTGAAGCAACTGCGGGGCCGATGTCGGACCCGAAGCGTAGGGTCTGATCAACAACGTCTGACCGAGCGAGCGGGGTGAGGTAGATGGCGACCAAGGACACCGGCGGTGGGCAGCAGAAGGCGACGCGTCCCACCGAGGAGACCGAAGAGCAGACGCAGGACGCACAGGCTTCCGAGGACCTCAAGGAACGCCAGGAGAAGCTGAGCGACGACGTGGACTCGGTTCTTGACGAGATTGACGATGTCCTCGAGGAGAACGCAGAGGATTTCGTGCGCTCCTTCGTTCAGAAGGGTGGGCAGTAAGCCCACTCTGCCTTCGAATCAAAGGTCTGCGGGCGGGGGGTTCCGGGTGGGTGAGGGTGAACCTGCGAAGCGTTGCTCGCGGTGCCGAGAAGAGAAGCCGCGAGCGGCCTTCGCGCAGAACAGGGCGAGTCGGGACGGCCTGCAGGCCTACTGCCGCCCATGCTGGGCTGAGTACTACCAGGCCCGGCAAGTGGCAAAGGGCAAGACCGTGAGACCCAAGGTCGCAGCTCCGGCAGGCCACAAGTACTGCCGACGGTGCGGGGAGATCAAGCCCCACTCGGAATGGGACCGCAACAAGACAGCCTCAGATGGCTTGTCCACTCGCTGCAAGGCGTGCCGAGCCATCGAGGGACGTGCGGGCCACCTCAAGCGTCAGTACGGCATGACCGAAGCGGAGCGCGAAGAACTCGTCGCCTCGCAGAAGGGGCTCTGCGTGATCTGTCTCAGCGCCCCAGCAGCCCATGTGGATCATTGCCACGAGACGGGTAAAGTCCGTGGCGTACTGTGCTTCAACTGCAATTCGGCCATCGGCAAGTTGGGAGACGATCCCGACACTGTTCGTCGGGCTGCCGCCTACCTGGAAGGATCCTCGTGGAAGCCAACACTCGTAGCACAGGGCGTCTACCAGCTGCCTTCCTGACGCCCGGTTCGTCGTCCTTCATGGACTTCCTGTCCGAGCATCAGCCCGAGATCCTGCCCGGCAATCGTCAACTGCCGCCCACGCAGGGTGTCATCGAGGCGCCGCACGGCACGACCATCGTGGCCGTGACGTTTCCCGGCGGGGTGGTCCTCGCCGGGGACCGGCGGGCGACCATGGGCAATGTGATCGCACAGCGCGACATCGAGAAGGTCTTCCCGGCCGACGAGTACTCCGCGGTGGGCATCGCGGGTACGGCCGGTCTGGCCGTGGAGATGGTCAAGCTCTTCCAGTTGGAGCTGGAGCACTTCGAGAAGGTCGAGGGGGCCACGCTCTCGTTGGAGGGCAAGGCGAACCGCCTCTCCACGATGATCCGCAGCAACCTCGGCATGGCCATGCAGGGTCTCGCCGTGGTGCCGCTCTTCGCGGGGTACGACGTGGACCGCGAGAAGGGCCGCATCTTCTCGTACGACGTCACGGGCGGACGTTCGGAGGAGCACGGCTTCGCGGCGACCGGTTCGGGTTCGGTCTTCGCGCGCGGTGCGATGAAGAAGCTGTACCACGGCGGTCTGACGGAGGAGCAGGCGACGACGTTGGTCGTCCAGGCGTTGTACGACGCCGCTGACGACGACTCGGCGACCGGTGGTCCGGATGTGGCCCGTCGTATCTACCCCATCGTCACTGTCATCTCCGACGAGGGGTTCCGGAGGCTGACGGAGGAGGAGGGCTCCGCGATCGCGCGCTCGATCCTGGAGAAGCGTCTGGAGCAGCCGGATGGCCCGCGGGCCGCGCTGCTCTGATCGCTCCGAATTCGCCACTGACTGAAGTCTTTTGACAGAAAGGGACGGATCCGGTGTCGACGCCGTTCTATGTCTCCCCCCAGCAGGCCATGGCCGACCGGGCGGAATACGCCCGGAAGGGCATCGCCCGCGGCCGCAGCCTTGTCGTGATGCAGTTCGCCGACGGCATTGTGTTCGTCGGCGAGAACCCGTCCCGTGCGCTGCACAAGTTCAGCGAGATCTATGACCGGATCGGCTTCGCGGCCGCCGGCAAGTACAACGAGTACGAGAATCTGCGCATCGGCGGGGTCCGCTATGCCGATCTCCGTGGATACACCTATGACCGCGACGACGTGACGGCCCGTGGGCTCGCCAACGTCTACGCGCAGACGCTGGGCACGATCTTCTCCAGCAACGCCGAGAAGCCGTACGAGGTCGAGCTCGTCGTGGCCGAGGTCGGTGTCACGCCGGACGGCGACCAGATCTATCGCCTGCCGCACGACGGGTCGATCGTGGACGAGCACGGTTCGGTCGCGGTCGGTGGCAACGCGGAGCAGATCAGTACGTATCTGGATCAGCGCCATCAGGACGGGATGACGCTCGCCGAGGCGCTCAAGCTCGCGGTGCAGGCGCTGTCCCGTGACACGAACGGCAGCGAGCGGGAGATCCCCGCGGAGCGGCTCGAGGTGGCGGTTCTCGACCGGACGCGGCCTCAGCAGCGGAAGTTCAAGCGGATCGTGGGGCGTCAGTTGTCGCGTCTGCTCGATGAGGGCGGTGCGACGGACGCGGCCACGGACGCGGAGCCGGAGACGGACGCGGGCGGCGGAGCCACGCCGACGTCCGGCGGCGACGTCGAGTAGGAGTCCGCTTCGGTGCGGTGAGCGCCCTGTGTCCCGGCCGGCTGGCCGGGGTGCGGGGCGCTTTCGCGTGTCCGGGGTCAATGGGCAGTGGGATCAGTGGGCAGCGGCGTCAGTGGGCACGGGGCCTGTCGAGCCGCGGACGGTCAGCCGGACGGGGAGTGGGGTGGCGTCCGGCGCGCGGCCCGCGAGGACGGCGATCAGTGATTCCATGCCGCGTTCTCCGAAGCGTTCGGCGGGCAGTTTGACGGTGGTCAGTTCCGGTTCGACGGCGGTCGCGAGGGTGAGGTCGTCGAAGCCGGTGACCGAGACGTCCTCGGGGATGCGCAGCCCGAGCCGTCGTGCCGCTTTGCAGGCGCCCGCGGAGAGGAAGTCGTCGTCGCAGATGATCGCGGTGGGGCGGGGGCCCGGGGTGGAGAGGGCGGCTTCGGCGACGGCGCGGGCGCCCTCGACGCCGATGGGTGCGGCGACGCGGCGTACGGCGGTGTCGGTGCCGCGCAGGGTCCGGGCGAGGGCTTCGGCGCGTACGTCGAAGGTCCAGGAGTCGACATCCGCCGCGAGGTGCAGGAAGTCGCGGTGGCCGAGGGCCAGGAGGTGTTCGGTCACTTGGCGCATGCCGTCGGCGAGGTCGAGGTTGACGGTGGCGGCGCCGAGGCTTCCTGCGGGGTCGCTGTCGAGCATCACGAGGGGCAGGTCGTCGCCGCGGATGGTGGCGAGGGCGTCGGAGGCCATGGAGGAGGCGAGGACGCCGTCCAGTGACGCGCGTGCGGAGGCGAAGGGGTCGCGGGCGGGGCCGATGCCGTCGGGGGAGGGGTAGAGGACGACGCCGAAGCCGTGCCGGGCGGCGATGCGGGCGGCTCCGGTGTAGACGTGGGCGAAGAATTCGTTGGTGAGTTCGGGGACGACGAGCAGGGCGGTCCGGGTCCTGCCGAGGCGCAGGTTGCGGGCGGCCAGGTTGGGGCGGTAGCCGAGGTCGCGTGCCGCGGCGCGCACGCGTTCGGCGGTCGGTTCGGCGACCCGGCCGCGCCATTTGTCGCCGAGGACGAGGGAGACGGTGGCCTGGGAGACCCCGGCGGCGCGTGCGACGTCGCGGCTCGTGGGGCGGGGGCCCACGGCGTCCTGTTGTGGCCCGGCCACTGTTACCTCCCTGATCGTGTCCGCGGTGGGAAACGCGGTGGACCCGCGGACAGCGCTCATGGTACGTATGACGCTCGACGTTATACGTAAAACCTTGGGCGGTGTCGCCCGGTGAAGGGGCGGGGACATGGCAAACGGGTACGCGGAGATCCTGCGGACCAGATATGCGATGCGGCTCCTCGCGGGGACGCTGGTGGGCCGGCTTCCGAACGCCACGGCCGCGATCGCCATCGTGCTGTTCATCCGCGCCGAGGGCGGGACGTACAGCCTGGCGGGCGGGCTCGCCGCGGTCTACGGCGTCGCGAACGCGGTGGGGCAGCCGCTCCTCGGGCGCCTCGTCGACCTGCACGGCCAGCCGCGCGTCCAGTTGCCCGCCGCGCTCCTGTCGGCCGTGGGCATGGCCGCCTTCGCGTTCACCGGCCCCGACCGGCTGGCGTCCGCCTATGCCGCCGTGGCCGTCGCCGGTCTCTTCACGCCACCTCTGGAGGGCGGCCTGCGCGCACTGTGGCCGAGCGTGCTGGGCAAGGAGGGGCAGGTGCACACGGCGTACGCCATGGACGCCATCGCCCAGGAAGTCATGTTCACCGTCGGGCCGTTGCTCGTCACGGGCTGCGTCGCCCTCTGGTCGGAGCAGGCCGCGCTGCTCGTCGTCAACGCCGTGGGCGTGCTCGGGGCGCTCTCCGTAGTGGTGTCGCAGCCCTCGCGCGCCTGGCGCTCGGCACCCAGGGAGGCGCACTGGCTCGGGGCCCTGCGCTCGCCCGGACTCCTCGCGCTGCTCGGCGCGTTCCTCTTCATCGGCATGGCGCTGGGCTCGATCACCGTCGCCGGGGTGTCGTACGCGGACGATCACGGGGGTGACGCGGTCTACGGCTGGCTGATGGCGGCGCTCGGTCTCGGCGCGCTCGTCGGCGGCTCCGTGTACGGGGCGCGGCAGTGGAGCGGTGTGCCGGAGCGGCGGCTGACCGTGCTCGTGGGGTTGCTGGCCCTCTGCTATGTGCCGTTGACGCTGACGCCGGGCGCGCTCGCGATGACGGGGCTCTGCGCGGTGGCCGGTGTGTTCCTGGCGCCCGCGCTCGCGTGTGCGTTCATCATCGTGGACCGGCACGCTCCGCGCGGCACGGTCACGGAGGCGTTCTCGTGGCTGGTGACCACGTTCACGGTGGGCGCCTCGCTGGGGACGGCGGCGGCGGGTCCGGTCGTGGAGTGGGGCGGTACCGTGTGGGGTTTCGCGGTTCCCGGGCTCGCGGGCGCGGGGGCGCTGCTGGTTTTGCTGGCCACCGGGCGGGTATTGGTTGCGGTCCATGATTCCGGGGTCGTTGCGGGTTCATCAGAAAATGATCGAAACGGTGCCGTCGAACCCGGTTTCAGTGCCGGGCATCAGGCGTAATGTTCAGTCATGGACCGCCGCATTTTCGGGCTGGAGAACGAGTACGGCGTCACATGCACGTTCAGGGGACAGCGCCGCCTGTCGCCTGACGAGGTGGCGCGCTACCTCTTCCGCCGTGTCGTGTCATGGGGCCGCAGCAGCAACGTCTTTCTGCGGAACGGCGCCCGCCTCTATCTTGACGTGGGATCACATCCGGAATACGCGACACCCGAATGTGACAACGTGACCGAGCTGGTCACCCACGACAAAGCGGGCGAGCGCATTCTGGAAGGCCTGCTCGTCGACGCCGAACGCCGCCTGCACGAGGAGGGAATCGCGGGCGACGTCTATCTCTTCAAGAACAACACCGACTCGGCGGGAAACTCCTACGGTTGCCATGAGAACTATCTGGTGGCCCGTCATGGAGAGTTCTCCCGGCTCGCGGACATTCTCATTCCGTTCCTCGTCACCCGACAGCTGCTGTGCGGCGCGGGCAAGGTGCTGCAGACTCCGCGCGGCGCCGTGTACTGCGTCAGTCAGCGCGCCGAGCACATCTGGGAGGGGGTCTCCTCCGCGACGACCCGTTCCCGGCCGATCATCAACACCCGCGACGAACCGCACGCGGACGCCGAGCGGTACCGCAGGCTCCACGTCATCGTCGGCGACTCGAACATGTCCGAGACGACCATGCTCCTCAAGGTCGGCGCCACCGACCTGGTGCTGCGCATGATCGAGGCGGGCACCGTGATGCGTGACCTCACCCTGGAGAACCCGATCAGGGCCATCCGCGAGGTCAGCCACGACATCACGGGCCGCCGCAAGGTGCGCCTGGCCAGTGGCCGTGAGGCCTCGGCCCTCGAAGTGCAGCGCGAGTACTACGAGAAGGCGGTGGACTTCGTCGACCGCCGCGGCATCCGCACCGGCACCGTCGAGCAGGTCCTGGAGCTGTGGGGCCGCACCCTCGACGCGATCGAGTCGGAGGATCTCGACCGGATCGGCACCGAGATCGACTGGGTCATGAAGTACAAGCTCATCGAGCGGTACCGGGCCAAGCACAACATGACCATGTCGCATCCGCGGGTCGCGCAGATAGACCTCGCCTACCACGACATCCACCGTCGGCGAGGGCTCTACTACCTCCTGGAGAAGAAGGGGCAAGCCGCCCGTATCTGCAACGACTTGAAGATCTTCGAGGGCAAGTCGGTGCCGCCGCAGACCACCCGGGCGCGGTTGCGCGGCGACTTCATCAAGCGGGCCCAGGAGCAGCGCCGTGACTTCACGGTCGACTGGGTCCACCTCAAGCTCAACGACCAGGCACAGCGCACGGTGTTGTGCAAGGACCCCTTCCGGTCCGTGGACGACCGGGTGGAGAAACTCATCGCCGGCATGTGATCCGAGTGAATCGAGTGACGTTGCGGGAACGCAACGCGGGCGCCGCACGTTCCTCGTGCGGCGCCCTTCTCACGCCGTAGAGTTGCGCGCACGCCAACCCACAAGATCGACCGATACGAGGCCCCCACCGTGCGCCGACGCTCTCTCCTCCTTGCCGTCCCGGCCGGCCTGCTGACGCTGGCAGGCTGTGGTGACGACAAGGCCGACAAGGCCAAGCCCAAGCCCAGCGACAGCCCGAGCAACTCCGCGTCGGCGCCGCCGACGGCGAAGATCGTGGCCGGTCCGCTGCCCGAGATCACGAAGGGCACGAAGTTCGGCGAGAAGCCGACCGTCGCCAAGGGGTCGGGCAAGCCGTCCTCCGACCTCGCGGTCAAGACCCTGATCGAGGGCAAGGGCAAGGAGGTCGTCAAGGGCGACTATCTGCAGGCCAATTACCTCGGTCAGATCTGGGCGACGGGGAAGGTCTTCGACAACTCCTACGACCGCGGCAACCCCACGGTCTTCCCGATCGGCGTCGGCCAGGTCATCCCGGGCTGGGACCAGGCCCTGGTCGGCAAGAAGCTGGACAGCCGCGTGGAGCTCGCCATCCCCCCGAAGATGGGGTACGGCAAGGAGGGCAACAAGCAGGCGGGCATCAAGGGCTCGGACACCCTCGTCTTCGTCGTCGACCTGGTGGGCACGTTCACCGACAAGAGCTCGGCGAAGGGCAAGGAGGTGGCGCAGTCCAACAAGGACCTGCCCAAGGTCGGTACGAACACCGACGGCAAGGCCCCCTCCATCGACGTCCCCAAGTCGAAGGCGCCCGAGAAGCTCGTCGCGTCGTACATCCTCGAGGGCGACGGTGACGAGGTGAAGGAGACCGACAGCCTCCTCTGCCAGTACGAGGGCGTGCTCTGGGACGGCAAGGAGTTCGACTCCTCGTACAAGCGCAAGCAGCTCGCCTCGTTCCAGCTCGCGCAGGTCGTCAAGGGCTGGGCGCAGGGTCTGACCGGCAAGAAGGTCGGCAGCCGCGTCCTCATCGTCATTCCGCCGGAGCTGGGGTACGGCGACCAGCCCCCGCAGGGCAGCCCCATCAAGAAGGACTCCACGCTGGTCTTCTCCGTGGACATCCTTGCGAAGATGTAACCCCTCGGAGATGTAAGACTGTCCGAGCTGACCTTTCGTATCAAAGCAGGAGCATTTTCGTGAGCATCGACAAGCCTGAGGTCGACTTCCCGGTCGGCGAGCCGCCGGCCGAACTGAAGATCAAGGACATCTGGGAGGGTGTCGGGGCGGTCGCCAAGGCGGGCGACTTCGTCAAGGTCCACTACGTGGGCGTCGCCTTCAGCTCCGGCGAGGAGTTCGACGCCAGCTGGAACCGCGGCAACCCGCTGGAGTTCCAGCTGGGCGCCGGCCAGGTCATCTCCGGCTGGGACCAGGGTGTGCAGGGCATGAAGGTCGGTGGCCGGCGCGAGCTGACCATCCCGGCCCACCTCGCGTACGGCGACCGCGGCGCCGGTGGCGGCCGCATCGCGCCGGGCGAGACGCTGATCTTCGTCTGCGACCTGGTCTCCGTCTGAGGGCGTCCGCGACCTGACGCGTCCACCGAGGGCCCATGCTGGTACGGCATGGGCCCTCGGCCGTGTCCGGCATGAGCCCTCGGCTTTTGCCACGACACCCCGGGGCGGTACGGTCATCGGTCGGAAGCATTGTGTGTTGTATGGCCGAGAAAGGGCGTCGATGGCCATTGCCAAGGCCGAGCGGCTGATGAATCTGGCGCTGTGTCTGCTCGGGACCCGGCGGCCGCTCAGCAAGCGTGAGCTGCGCGACTCGATCGAGGCTTACGTCGAGGCCTTCGGGCCGGGGGGCAGGGCGGCCCACGGGCCGGGGGGCCGGGCCGCGGGCGCGGATGACTCCTTCAACCGGATGTTCGAGCGCGACAAGGACGATCTGCGCGAGCTCGGTCTGGTCATCGAGACCGTGGAGAACCTCGACGGCGAGGTCGGCTATCTGGCCCGCCGCGACAGCAACCGCCTGCCGCCCATCACGATAGACGCCGAGGAGGCCGCGGCCCTCGGCCTGGCCGCCAAGGTCTGGCAGCAGGCCCGCCTCGCCGGTGCCGCCAGCGGAGCCCTGCAGAAGCTGCGCGCCGCGGGGCTGCCCGAGGACGCCGACCCGTACGGGGCCCACAGCGCCCTGGAGCCGCGGATCCCCGCGCACGAGGCGTCCTTCGAGCCGCTGATGCTCGCCTGCCGCGACCGACGCCCCATCGTCTTCGACTACCGCAAGGCGACCGCGGCCCGCCCCGAGCAGCGCCACGTCGAGCCCTGGGCCCTTGAGTGCTGGCGCGGCCACTGGTATCTCGCGGGCTGGGACCGCGACCGGGGCGCCGAGCGCGTCTTCCGGCTCTCCCGGATCACCGGCAAGGTGCGGGCCCGCGCGGGGAAGTACACCGCCGACGTCCCGGACGTCGTCACGGTCCGCGAGACCGTCGCGGGCTGGGCGGGGGAGATCGCCGACCGCACGGCCCTGATCCGGCTGCGCACGGGCGCCGGCTACCCGCTGCGGGCCAAGGCAGTCGCGCTGCGGGAACTGGGCGACGGGTGGGACGAGTTGGAGATTCCGTACGGCCACGGGCTCGATGCCTGGCTGGTGGAGTTCGGGCCCGACGTGGTGGTCCTCGAGCCCGCCGAGCTGCGGGCCGACGTAGTGGACCGGCTGCGCGCCGTGGCCAAGGGCTGAGGGGGAGCGGACAGAGCATGGCCTCGAACGCCATCGACCAGACGCGACGGATGCTGTCGCTGGTGACCTATCTGCGGGAGCGCCCCGGCGCCCACGTCGAGGACGTCGCCCGTGCCTTCGGCATCACGCCCGACGAGCTGATCTCCGACCTCGATGTGCTGCCGATGTGCGGGACCAGCTTCCGCGGCGGCGACCTCCTGGACATCGACACCGACGGCGACCGCATCTGGTGGCACAACCCCGACGACGTGGCGGCCCCGCTGCGGCTTGCCGCCGACGAGGCGACCGCGCTGCTCGTGGCCGCCCGCGCCGTGGCCACGCTGCCCGGCCTGCGCGAGAGCGACCGGCTCGCCCTGCTGCGCGCCACCGCGAAGCTGGAGACCGCGGCGGGCGAGGCCGCGGGCGCCAGCTCCCGCCTCTCGGTGACCTTCGAGTCGGAGGGCGGTGTCTTCGCCGACGTCGACCGGGCCATCTCCGAGCGCCGACGGCTCTGGATCCGCTACTACTCACCCGCGCGCGACGAGGTCACCGAGCGGGAGATCGACCCCATCCGGCTGGTGAGCGTCGGTCACACCTACGTAGAGGCATGGTGTCGTCGCTCCGAGGCGCGGCGTACCTTCCGCCTCGACCGGGTCGCCGAGATCAAGATCCTGGACGAGCCGTCCGCGCCGCCCCAGGTGGAACTGCGCGACCTCTCCGAAGGCCTCGTGCAGCCCGCCGCCGAGGATCCCGAGGTCGTCGTGGAGACCGGCCCCGGTGGCCGCTGGGTCGCGGAGTACTACCCCCACGACAGCGCCGACGAGCTGCCCGACGGCGGTCTGCGGATCACGCTGCGCACCCCCGATCCCGCCTCGCTGCGCCGCCTCGCGCTGCGGCTCGGCGGGGACGGGCGGATCGTCTCCCCGGTCCAGCTCGCCGACAGCGCGCGGCAGGCGGCTCGCGAGGCCCTCGAGGCGTACGAGAGGGACTACGAAGGTAAGGAGCAAGGGCGTTGAGCACACCGACGATGTCCGGATTGCCGGGGGTGCCGACGCAGCAGCGGTCCGCGCCGGTCTGCTTCACGGCGGCCTGCCCCGACTGCCGGGCCCGTTTCGAGCTCTCGGCGGGCGCGCTGCGTCTGGCGATCGGTGCCAGCGCGCGCACCACCTTCTACTCCTTCACCTGCCCCGAGTGCGGCGCCTCTGTGCGCAAGCCCGCGGGCGAGCGCATCGTCGAACTCCTCACCGGTGGTGGGGTGCGGACGCTGCGCCTGCACTCGACCGTCTAGGCTCGGCGCATGTTCTGGGCGATGCTCGCGATCGCGGCGGGCTTCTTGGGCCTCGCCGTTCTCGGCGTACTGGCGATCAAGGTCTTTGTGGAGGCGCAGCGCCTCGCACGGCAAGTGACCGACACCACACGGCAGATCAACCGGGCGGCGGAGGACCTGGAGAGGGCCGCGGCCACCGTGGCCCGTGCGGGAGGAGGGGCTCTTTAGCGTCCGCGACCTGTCAACTCCTGGAGGTGGGCGGGTACGCTGCGAATACGGCCCGGGATCGAGGCGGGGGCCGTACTCGGAGTATGCGCGGGGATTGCCGAGCGTTTACCCCGGGGGGTTACGATCGCTGCAAGCGTGGGAGATCGGATGAATGTCCGGTCTGCCAAGCACCAGACTCCTGTCGCCTCGGTGAAGAAGGTATACAGCTATGGGTAGGCTCGGCCCCACCGAGATCATTCTCATCCTCGTCGTCATTGTCCTGCTGTTCGGAGCCAAGAAGCTGCCCGACATGGCACGCTCCCTCGGCAAGTCGGCCCGCATCCTCAAGAGCGAGGCCAAGGCCATGAAGTCCGAAGGCAAGGACGAGGCCGCCGCTCCGGCCGACCCGCCGAGCGACCCGGCCGTGCAGAAGCGCACGATCCAGGCTGCCCCCGGCGATGTGACCAGCTCGCGCCCGGTCACCGAGCCGACCGACCGTACGACGCAGCGCTGATCCAAGGTCGGCGACGGCCGGCCTGCCGCACGAGATGAGGACGTGGGTTGCTCAAGTCTGCCCGCAAGAAGGAGAAGGACCCCGAGGGGCGGATGTCCCTCGCGGAGCACCTTCGCGAGCTCCGCAACCGGCTCGCCAAGGGGCTCCTCGCGATCACGGTCGTGTCGATCGTGGCCGCGTTCTACAGCCAGGAGCTGATGGAGTTCCTGGCTGATCCCGTGCCGCGCTGCGAGCCGGGCATGAAGCAGACCGGTGGGCACTGCGCGACGGTGACGTTCAACGACCTGCTCTCGCCCTTCACCACGACGGTGAAGGTCAGCCTCATGGTCGGCATCATCGTGTCAAGCCCGGTCTGGCTGTATCAGCTGTGGGCGTTCGTCGCGCCGGGTTTGCACAAGAACGAGCGCAAGTACACGTACTGGTTCGTCGCCGCCGCGGTGCCGCTCTTCTTCGGAGGCGCCTGGCTGGCCTACACGATCCTGCCCGTCAGCATGCGCGTCCTGCTGGGCATCACGCCCGACGGGGCCCAGAACCTCCTCCCGATGGACACGATCCTCGACTTCACCGTCAGGATGGTCCTCGTCTTCGGTGCCTCGTTCGAGCTCCCGCTGCTCCTGGTGATGCTCAACATGACCGGCATGGTGACCGGCCGCCGCATGCTCACCTGGTGGCGCGGCGTGGTCATGGGCGTCTTCATCTTCGGCGCGGTGGCGACCCCGACGACCGACCCCGTCGGCATGATCGCGCTCGCCGGGCCGATCGTCGTCCTGTACTTCATGGCGGTCGGTGTCTCGTTCCTGAACGACAAGCGCCGCCGTCGCAACGACCCCGACGCGGAGCTCGACGACGACGAGGCGTCCGACATCGACCTCACGCCGGGCGCCGTCGACGACGTCGAATCGGTGCGGCCGCCCCGGGCGCTGCCCGAGCAGGCGGGCACCGGACGGACCGATCATCGTGTGAACGGTTTCGACGACGTCACCTGACCTTGTAGGGTCCGGCCGTGACCAGCGAGATCACCCTCTTCGTCAATCCCACCGCGGGCCGCGGCCGGGGCGCTCACGCGGCGCAGCCGGCCGCTTCCGCGTTGCGGGCCCGTGGCTTCTCCGTGCGCACCGTCATCGGCGAGGACGCCCCTGACGCGCTGCGCCGGGCCCGCCAAGCCGTCGACGGCGGTACCGGGGCGCTGATAGCCGTCGGCGGCGACGGCATGGCGAGCCTCGCGCTGCAGGCCGTGGCGGGGACCCGTACCCCGCTCGGCGTGATCGCGGTGGGGACCGGCAACGACTTCGCGCGGGCCCTTGGCCTGCCGGTGCGCGAGCCGGGCGCCGCCGGGGAGGTCGTGGCCGAGGCGCTCAAGGGGGCGTGCACGCGCGACGTCGATCTGGGGAGGGTCGGCGGGACGTGGTTCGGGACCGTGCTCGCCTCGGGCTTCGACTCGCGGGTCAATGACCGGGGCAATCGGATGCGGTGGCCCACGGGGCGCTTCAAGTACGACCTCGCGATGGTCGCGGAGCTCGCGGCGTTCCGGCCGATCCCGTACCGCATCACGCTGGACGGCGGTGACGTCCACGAGGTCGAGGCGACGCTCGTGGCGGTCGGCAACGGAACCTCGTACGGGGGCGGCATGCGGATCTGCGCGGGGGCCGACATGGGCGACGGGCTCTTCGATGTCACCGTGGTCGGGGACTGCACCCGTAGGACGCTGCTCACGGTCTTTCCGCGGGTCTACAAGGGAACACACCTCGACCATCCGAAGGTCACCGTGCACCGAGCCGCGCGGGTCGAGCTGGCCGCGCCCGGCATCACCGGCTATGCCGACGGGGAGCCGCTGGGCGCGCTGCCGCTGACCGCGGAGTGCGTGCCGGGGGCGGTGCGCGTACTGACGGCCTGAGGGCGCCGCCGTGCGCCCGGTGAGCTGTGGCGTCGCCCCGGTGAGCTGCCGCGTTCCGCCGCCGATCCAATAATGATCGTCCGTTGTCAGTGGTGGCCGGTAGTCTCGAAAGCACGATGACAGAGGACCTCTCTCCGGCCGAGCGGTATGCGGCGGCGCGCCAGCGCGCTGTCGAGCAGGCCACCGCACTCGCGTCCTTCCGCGAGATGTACGAATTCGGCCTCGACCCCTTCCAGATCGAGGCCTGCCAGGCGCTGGAGGCCGGCAAGGGCGTGCTCGTGGCCGCCCCCACGGGCTCGGGCAAGACGATCGTCGGCGAGTTCGCCGTGCACCTCGCCCTGGGACAGGGCAAGAAGTGTTTCTACACCACGCCCATCAAGGCGCTCTCCAACCAGAAGTACGCCGACCTCGCCAAGCGGTACGGCGCGGACAAGGTCGGCCTGCTCACCGGTGACAACAGCGTCAACAGCGATGCCCCGGTGGTCGTCATGACCACCGAGGTCCTGCGGAACATGCTGTATTCGGGCTCCCGCTCGCTGCTGAACCTCGGCTATGTGGTCATGGACGAGGTGCACTACCTCTCCGACCGCTTCCGCGGCGCCGTCTGGGAGGAAGTGATCATCCATCTCCAGGAGTCGGTCACGCTGGTCTCCCTCTCGGCCACCGTGTCGAACGCGGAGGAGTTCGGCGACTGGCTCGACACCGTGCGCGGCGACACCGAGGTGATCGTCTCCGAGCACCGGCCCGTGCCGCTCTTCCAGCACGTGCTCGCCGGGCGCCGGATGTACGACCTCTTCGAGGAGGGCGAGGGGCAGAAGAAGGCGGTCAACCCCGACC
Source organism: Streptomyces sp. NPDC046465 (assembly GCF_040646035.1). Classification (NCBI taxonomy): domain Bacteria; kingdom Bacillati; phylum Actinomycetota; class Actinomycetes; order Kitasatosporales; family Streptomycetaceae; genus Streptomyces; species Streptomyces sp. NPDC046465. The sequence goes on along the minus strand of NZ_JBEYZK010000033.1, from coordinate 47,534 downwards.
TGACGCGCATGGCGCGGATGGAGGCCAGCCGTTCGTACAACCCGCGCGACCGCCGCAAGGGCAAGATGGTCCGCGAGGCCGACCGCGAGCGGGAGCGCCGCCAGCGGTCGCGGATCTGGACCCCTGGCCGCCCCGAGGTCATCGAGCGCCTGGACGCCGAAGGGCTGCTGCCTGCCATCACGTTCATCTTCAGCCGTGCGGCCTGCGAGGCCGCCGTGCAGCAGTGCCTGTACGCGGGCCTGCGGCTGAACGACGACGCGGCGCGGATGACGGTCCGTGAGATCGTCGAGGAGCGCACGGCATCGATCCCGGACGAGGACCTCCACGTCCTCGGTTACTACGAATGGCTCGAAGGCCTGGAGCGCGGCATCGCGGCGCACCACGCGGGCATGCTGCCCACCTTCAAGGAGGTCGTCGAGGAGCTGTTCGTGCGCGGCCTCGTCAAGGCCGTCTTCGCCACCGAGACCCTCGCCCTGGGCATCAACATGCCCGCGCGCAGCGTGGTGTTGGAGAAGCTCGTCAAGTGGAACGGCGAGCAGCACGCCGACATCACCCCGGGCGAGTACACGCAGTTGACAGGTCGCGCCGGGCGCCGGGGCATCGACGTGGAGGGCCATGCGGTGGTCCTCTGGCAGCGCGCCATGAGCCCCGAGCACCTGGCAGGCCTGGCCGGTACGCGTACGTATCCGCTGCGCTCCAGCTTCAAGCCCTCGTACAACATGGCGGTGAACCTGGTCGACCAGTTCGGCCGGCACCGCTCGCGCGAGCTCCTCGAGACGTCCTTCGCGCAGTTCCAGGCCGACAAGTCGGTCGTCGGGATCTCCCGGCAGGTGCAGAAGAACGAGGAGGGCCTTGCGGGCTACAAGGACTCCATGACCTGCCACCTGGGCGACTTCGAGGAGTATGCGCGGCTGCGCCGCGATCTCAAGGACCGCGAGACCGACCTGGCCAAGCAGGGCGCGGCGCAACGCAGGGTCGCGGCCGCCGCGGCCCTGGAGAAGCTGAAGCCGGGCGACGTCATCCACGTCCCGACGGGGAAGTTCGCGGGCCTCGCGCTCGTGCTCGACCCGGGGCTGCCCCCAGGCCGGGCCAATGGCCACCGCAACCTCGACCACGTGGACGGGCCCCGGCCGCTCGTCCTCACCGCCGAGCGGCAGGTCAAGCGGCTCGCGTCGATGGACTTCCCGGTGCCCGTCGAGGCCGTGGAGCGGATGCGCATCCCGAAGTCGTTCAACGCCCGCTCGCCGCAGTCGCGCCGTGATCTGGCGTCCGCGCTGCGCACCAAGGCCGGGCACATCGTGCCGGACCGGCAGCGCAAGGGGCGCGCGGCGGCCGCCGACGATCAGGAGATCGCACGGCTGCGCGCGGAGCTGCGCGCGCACCCCTGCCACGGCTGCGACGAGCGAGAGGACCACGCGCGCTGGGCCGAGCGGTATCACCGCCTCAAGCGCGACACCTCGCAGCTGGAGCGCCGCATCGAGGGGCGTACGAACACCATCGCCCGCACCTTCGACCGGATCGTCGCCCTCCTCACCGAGCTCGACTATCTGCGCGGCGACGAGGTCACCGAGCACGGCAAGCGGCTCGCCCGGCTGTACGGGGAGCTGGACCTGCTGGCCAGCGAGTGTCTGCGGGCGGGGGTGTGGGAGGGGCTGAGCCCGGCCGAACTGGCCGCGTGTGTCTCGGCGTTGGTGTACGAGGCGCGCGTCGGCGACGACGCCCTCGCGCCCAAGCTGCCGTCCGGGGCGGCGAAGGCGGCGCTCGGCGAGATGGTGCGGATCTGGGGCCGACTCGACGGCCTGGAGGAAGATTTCAAGATCAGTCAGACGGAGGGCGTCGGGCAGCGTGAGCCCGACCTTGGCTTCGCCTGGGCGGCGTACATGTGGGCCAACGACAAGGGCCTCGACGAGGTCCTGCGGGAGGCCGAGATGCCGGCCGGTGACTTCGTGCGCTGGTGCAAGCAGGTCATCGATGTCCTCGGGCAGATCTCCGCGGCGGCCCCGCGCGAGGGCAGCACGGTCGCGAAGAACGCCCGCAAGGCCGTCGACCAGCTGCTCCGGGGGGTCGTCGCGTACAGCTCGGTGGGCTGAGCGGGACCTCTGTCGCGCGCACGGGCGCGTTCTTCGGCCAACGGGGCCGGGGGGCGCGCCCGTTCGGCGTTTTTCGGGGCGTTCGAGGCATCACTCCATGTGTTCGAATGATCGCCGCGCGTGCAAAAGGGGAGAGTGTATGCCCGGCGGCAGGGGCTCTGCAGGGGGTTGCCGAATATGACACGGCGGTGTTTCTGGCGGACTAAGCTCGCCCGAAGCGCGGCGAGTTGAACGAGTTGCGACTGGTTCGCGCGCTTGTTCCCAAAACTTTCGTTCGTTCGGTTTGTCATCCCCCGTATATGTACTGACATCCCCCAAAGACGTCATTCCCCCAAGACGAGTGTTCAGAGGGCATACATGGTGAGTGTTCAATCGCCTCCCGGTGGCCGAGAAATCCCTTACGCGCGTGTGTTGTTGCTGCCCGCCATGCTCATGGCAGCGGCGACCGGAGCCGCCGTCGCCGCGGTGACGGAACCGGCCAGGACCGCCGTCGGCTGGTGCGGCGCCGTGGCGACCCTCATGGTCATCGCGGTCGGCGCCGAAGCGGTGCGCCGCGGCCGGACCATCCGGGGGCAGCGCACGCAGTACGCACAGCGCCTCGCCTTCCTCGAGCGGCGCATCGCCTCCCACGACGACGAGACCGTGCGCCTGGGCCGGGAGATCCTGCCCGACGCGCTCTGGCGGCTGCGCCAGGGCGAAGCGCCCGCCGAAGTGATCCGCAACGTCGTGGACAAGAACGAGGTCTACCGCGAACTCCCGGCCTCCCAGCGCGAGTTGCTGCGCTCCGTCCTCGAAACCCTGGACCGTGAGGAAGCGATGCGCGAGTCCGCGCAGCGCGCCTTCGTCAACATCGCCCGGCGCGTCCAGTCGATCGTCCACCAGCAGGCCGCGGAACTGCGCGACATGGAGGAGTTCCACGGGCGTAACCCCGAGGTCTTCGACGACCTGCTGCGCATCGACCACGGCACCGCCCTCATCGGCCGGCTCGCCGACTCCATCGCGGTGCTCGGCGGCGCCCGCCCCGGCCGCCAGTGGCCCAAGCCCGTACCGCTGTTCAGCGTGTTGCGCGGTGCGATGTCCCGGATCCTGGACTATCCGCGCGTCGAACTGCACTCGATCGCCAAGGTCGCGATCCACGGCACCTCCGTCGAGCCGCTCATCCACGCCTGCGCCGAACTCCTCGACAACGCCACCCGGTACTCGCCCCCGCAGACCAAGGTGCACGTCACCGCCGTCGAGGTGCAGACCGGCATCGCCGTCGAGATCGAGGACGGCGGCGTCAGCCTCAGCGAGGAGGCGCGGGCCCGCGCCGAGCGCATGCTGGAGCAGGCCCAGGCCGGCATCGACCTCAACGACCTCGGTGAGACGCCCCGGCTCGGCATGGCCGTCGTCGGCCGCCTCTCGCAGATGTACAACATGCAGGTCTCCCTGCGGCAGTCCGCGTACGGCGGCGTCCGCGCCGTCCTCATCGTGCCGCGCGAGATGATCACCACCGACGCCGCGCCCGGCCTCGCCCACGGCATCGGCGCCTCCGCCGTGCCGCGCGTGGACAACGGCGGCCGCCTCATCGAGGAACCCGCCCGCAACATCCGCCGCAAGAAGCCGCGCGTCGTCACCGCGGGCCCGCCGCTGCGCTCCCCGCTCACCGCGACCATGGAGGACGACGTCCCCGAGGTCACCGAGTGGACGTCGGGCGGCCTGCCGCAGCGCCGCAGCCGCGTCAAGATCTCCCTCAGCGAGCGGTACGCCCAGGAGGCCGAGGCCCAGCGGATCGCCGAGGCCCACGCCGCCGCGACCGCGTCGCCCCCGGCGCCCGCCCCCAAGCGGGAGGAGCCCGAACCCGGTCTGTGGATCGAGGCGTTCATGAAGGGCGTCAAGGGCGAGGACCCGGCCCCGGCCGGCCCCGATCCGGCGGCACCGCCCGGATCCGCCGCGTCCACCGCGTCCGCCGCGGAGGGGTCCGCCCCAGAGGGGCCCTACCCCCCGCAGGGCCCCACCCGGAACAACCACGGCAGCGCCGACGAGAGGGACTGGCAGTGATCCAGCAACGCGCCAACTTCGACTGGATGCTGAAGGAGCTCGCCGACGGGGTCCCACAGACCCGGCAGATCGTGGTGCTCTCCGCCGACGGCCTGCGCATCGCGCGCTACGGCGGCGACCCGGACGCGGCCGACCGCATCGCCGCGGCCTGCGCGGGACTGCAGAGCCTGGCCGCCGCCGTCGCCACCGAGATCCCGCACAGCGACGGCGGCATGAAGATGGTCATCATCGAGATCAACGGCGGCTACTTCTACCTGATGGCCGCGGGCACGGGCGCCTATCTCGCCGTGCTCGCGGACGAGACCGTCGACGCGGGCCTCATCGGCACCCGCATGCGCGACCTCGTCGTACGCATCGGGGCGCACCTGACGAGCCCGCCCCGGCGCGACGGGCAGGCCGTATGACTCCTCCGCAAGACTCCCCCCGTGGTTCACAAGAGGGCGACATCCCGCCCCAGCGCGGCGCGCCCCCCCAGCGGGAGCACCGCAGCCCCGAGAACCCGGAGCGGCTGTACATCCTCACGGGCGAGGACTCCGAGCGGGCACCGCTCGACCTCGTCACCCTGGTCGTCGCGCAGGGTGAGGCAGCTCCCACGGCTCAGCCGGAGCACTCGGCGGTCCTGCGGCTGTGCACGACGCCGCTCTCCGTCGCCGAGCTCTCCGCCTATATGGCGCTGCCGTTCAGCGTCGTGACGGTCGTCCTCACGGAGTTACTCACGGCCGAGCTCGTCCAGGCGCGCGCACCCATCGTCCGCTCCGCGCTCCCCGACCGATCCCTCCTCGAAGCGGTGATGCATGGACTTCAAAAGCTCTGACACGATCACCGGCCCGCGCAGCGAGGACGTGCTGCCGCACACGGCATCGGCCGCCGTGAAGGTCGTGATCGTGGGCGGGTTCGGTGTCGGCAAGACGACGATGGTCGGCTCGGTCAGCGAGATCCGCCCGCTGACCACCGAAGAGACCATGACCCAGGCGGGCATCGGGGTCGACGACAACTACGGCTCCGAGTCCAAGACGGCCACCACCGTGGCGATGGACTTCGGGCGGATCAGCATCTCCGAGGAGCTCGTCCTCTATCTCTTCGGCACCCCCGGCCAGGAGCGCTTCTGGTTCCTGTGGAACGGCCTCTTCGAAGGCGCGCTCGGCGCGGTCGTCCTGATCGACACCCGCCGCCTCGAAGTCAGCTTCGACGTCATCGGCCGCCTGGAGGAGCGCGGCGTGCCGTTCGTCGTCGCCGTCAACGACTTCCCGGACGCGCCCCACCACCCCGTCGAGACCCTGCGCAGGGCCCTCGACCTGGAACCCGCGGTGCCGATCATGGCGTGCGACGCCCGCCGCAGGGAGTCCAGCGGGGACGTCCTGATGACCCTGATGCGCTACCTCCACTCCCTGACGGTGGCGCGCGTCTGAGAGCGCCCGTACCCCCGTATCCAGCAACCCGGCACCCTTCAGCGAATCCCGGAGCGACGACCGTGACGACTCCTCCCTCCCCTTCCTGGCCCGACGGCCCCGCCGCCGCGCCTCCCGGCTGCCCCGCCCACGGCCTCGGCCCCGGCGGCCTGCGCCGTCTCTACGGACCCGAGGCGGACACCGATCTGGCGGGCCTGTACGAGAAGCTGCGCGCCGAGCACGGCCCGGTCGCGCCCGTGCTGATCCACAACGACGTGCCGATCTGGGCGGTGCTCGGCCACAGCGAGAACCTCCACATGACCCGCACCCCCTCGCAGTACACCCGCGACTCGCGCCGCTGGCGGGCCGTGCGGGACGGCAGCGCGGGCCTCGACCACCCGCTCGCGCCCGTCTTCACCTGGCAGCCGATGTGCAGCTTCGTCGAGGGCGACGAGCACCAGCGGCTGCGCGGCGCGGTCACCGGCGCCATGTCGGGCATCGACCACCGCGGCATCCGCCGGTACATCAACCGCTATACGAACCACCTCCTCAACGACCTGTGTCAGGAGGGCCGCGCCGATCTCGTCAGCCAGTTCGCCGAGCATCTGCCGATGATGGTGATGTGCCACGTCCTCGGCATGCCGGAGGAGTACAACGAGCGGATGGTGCAGTCCGCCCGCGACATGATCAAGGGCACCGAGACCGCCATCGCCAGCAACGCGTACATCATGGAGGTCCTGATGGGCCTCGTGGCGCGGCGCCGTGCCCACCCCGAGGAGGACTTCACCAGCAGCCTCATCGCGCACCCGGCGCAGCTCACCGACGACGAGGTGGGCGCGCATCTGCGCCTCGTGCTCATCGCCGCGTACGAGGCCACCGCCAACCTCATCGCCAACGTCCTGCGCATGGTCCTCACCGACCCGCGCTTTCGTGCGCAGCTCAGCGGCGGTCAGATGACGGTCCCCGAGGCCGTCGAGCAGTCCCTGTGGGACGAGCCGCCGTTCAGCGCGATGGTCGGCTACTTCGCCAAACAGGACACCCAGCTCGGCGGCCAGCGGATCCGGGCGGGCGACGGACTGATCCTGGGCATCGCGCCGGGCAACGTCGACCCGGTGGTGCGCCCCGATCTCGCCGCGAACATGCAGGGCAACCGCTCGCACCTGGCGTTCAGCGGCGGGCCGCACGAGTGTCCCGGCCAGGACATCGGCCGCGCCATCGCGGACACCGGTGTCGACGCGCTTCTGATGCGCCTGCCGGATGTCGAACTCTGCGTGGACGAGCGGGAGTTGCGCTGGACGTCGTCGATCCTGTCGCGGCATCTGGTGGCGCTGCCCGTCAAGTTCGCGCCGCGCCCGCCGCAGGATGTGATGGCGCGCCCCTCGGCGCAGGTGCCGACGCCGCGCAGGGACTGGCAGGTGTCGTCCCCGCCGCCGCGCAGGCCGGAGCCCGCGGCCCCGGCCCCGCAGCCGCCCGCCGCCCCCGCCGCCCCCGCGGCCCTCGCCGCGCCCGAGGCCGCCGCCCGGCCCAAGGGGGCCTGGCAGCGCTTCCTCGTCTGGTGGCGCGGCTACTGACCGTCACCGCGCCCAGGTGTCATGGGCCGTCCAGGCGGTCAGGGCCCGGCCGCTGACGAAGCGGTGTGCGACGCCCGTGACCGGGTCCGTGAACTCCAGTACGCGCGCGAGGAGTTGAAGGGGGCGCCGGAAGTCGTCCGGTGCCACGGGTCCGGTCACCACCGGGTAGACCGGATCGCCGAGGATCGGCAGCCCCAACGCGTTCATGTGGACGCGGAGTTGGTGGGTGCGGCCGGTGTGCGGGGTGAGCCGGTAGCGGCCGAGCCCTTCGCGGTGCCCGACGAGTTCGATCCGGCTCTCGCTGTTCGGCTCGGCGCCCTCGATCTCGTAGGCGGCGATGATCCCGCGGTCCTTCTGGATGTGGCTGCGCACGGTCCGCGGGAGGGGCACGTCCGGGTCGTACGGGGCCACCGCCTCGTACTCCTTGTGTACGAGGCGGTCGCTGAACAGCGTCTGATACGCGCCGCGTTCCTCGGGCCGCACGGTGAACAGGAGCAGTCCGGCGGTCAGCCGGTCCAGGCGGTGTGCGGCGCCCAGGGCCGGGATGCCGAGCTCCGAGCGCAGCCGGGCGAGGGCGGTCTGCGTGACGTGGCTGCCGCGCGGCATGGTCGCAAGGAAGTGCGGCTTGTCCACGACGACGATGTGTTCGTCACGGTGGACGATGTCGAGGGCGAACGGCACGGTGACTTCCGCCGGGAGGTCCCGGTGGAACCAGACGAAGGCGCCGGGGACGTAGGCCGTGTCCGGCGTCACCGGTGTGCCGTCCTCGCCGACGACCCTGCCCTCCCGCACCATCGCGTCGATGACTCCAGGACCGGCCGCGAGCCGCTCCACCAGGTGTTCGCGCACGGTCGGCCATGCCCCGTCGGGCGGCAGTTTGACCCGGACGGGGTCGACGCCGTCGCGCTGGGGGAGCGGGGAGGGCGGGATGCGGGGCTTGCGTCTCATCAGGGGGTCAGCGTAAGGGGCGGCGCAGGTCACGGGGGTACGGGCCGGTGGCGGGTTTCGCGGGCCGTGCGGGTGCACGGGGCGCGCGGGGGCCGGGCCCGCGGGCCCGTGTGCGCCCCGGAAAACCACTGCCGTCGGTCGTGCCCCCGCTGACACGATGCGCCCATGCCCTTCAAGATCTCTGACATCGTCGCGGCCGGTGCCCTCGCCCGCCGTGCGCAGCCGACGCTGCCCGCCCCCGGCGCCCTGGTCCTGCGCCCCTGGACGGCCGCCGACGCACCCGCCGTGTACGAGGCGTTCCAGGACCCGGTGCTCCAGCGCTGGCATGCGCGGGTGGCGGACTCCGAGAGCGAGGTCCGCGGCTGGATCGAGGGCTGGATCGAGGCGTGGGGCGAGGAGCGCGACGCGTACTGGGCGATCGCCGACGCCGGTAGCGACGAGGTGGTCGGCCGGGTCGCCCTGCGCTGCATGGTGCTCGGCGACGGTCAGGCCGAGATCGCGTACTGGACCATGCCGTCGTCGCGCGGCCGGGGTGTCGCTCCGCGTGCCGTGATGGCGCTCTCGGAGTGGGCGTTCGACGAAGTGGGCCTGCACCGGCTCGAGTTGACCCACTCGACGGCGAACGAGGCGTCCTGTCGCGTCGCCCTGAAGACCGGTTTCGCGGCGGAGGGGACCAAGCGCAGCGCGCTGCTGCACGAGGACGGCTGGCACGACATGCATCTGCACGCCCGCATCAAGGGTGAAGCTGCCGTTTTCGGCAGTAGACGGCCATGAGCACACAGTGCGTCCCGTGTTGTCCAGACCAATCCGTATTTCTGCAGGTCAAGCTGGTGTCGATATGCCCATCTTTATTTACCCTTTATTGACGCTCACTGAGAGTAGGTGCTTAGCTTCGCTCGCTTCTGTGGAGAACCTGTGAACCTGGGGTGGGGTTGTGGTTACAACAAGGGGCCGTCGCGATAGGCGACGGCCGAGATCGAGCGGCGCTCGCGCGGTGAGCTGGACGGTGGCGTGTGCCGTCCTTGCCTCGCTGGTGACGGCGGTGGGCCTGGCCGGATCGGCCGCTTCCGCGGACGGCGGCAGCGGCGCCAAGGCGGACACCGAGCAGTCGACGTCAGAGCGTGCCGCGGCCACCGGTAAGCCGGTCGAGGTGGTGTCGGAGCGCGGCGCCTACACCACGACCGTGGCGAACCCCGACGGCACCTACACGCTGACCCAGGCCACCACCCCACAACGGGTGAAGGCCGACGACGGCGGGTGGCGGGACGTCGACACCACGCTGGTGCGCCGTTCCGACGGCACCGTCGCCCCCGGGGCGACCGCGGTCGACCTGGCCTTCTCGGGCGGGGGCAGCGGCAGCAAGATGATCCGCATCGGCACCCCGCGCGGCACGCTGGAACTCGGCTGGCCCGGCGAGCTGCCGGCCCCCGAGCTGAAGGGCGCCACGGCGACGTACCCGAACGTCCTCAAGGACGTCGACCTCGAACTGACCGCCACGTCCGAGGGGTTCAGGGAGATCCTCGTCGTCAAGACGCCCGAGGCGGCCGCCAACCCCGAGCTGGACACCGTCCGCCTGCCCGTCAAGGGCAAGGGACTGCGCGTCCTTCCCGGCACGGACGGCGGGATCCGCGCGGTGGACGAGGACGGCAACGACGTCCTGGCGGGCCCGGCCGGAATGATGTGGGACGCGGCGGGCGACACGGCGCGGCGCGCCCGGTCGTCGAAGTCGGCGTCCGCCCCGGCCGGTGAGCCCGGCGCCCCGACCCGGCGCAGCGCCACGCAGCCGAACCCCGGGGACCGCAGCGCCGAGATGCCGGTCGAGGTCGAGGACGACGCCATCAGCGTCAAGCCGGACCGGGAGCTGCTGCGCGGCGAGAAGACCGTCTACCCGGTGCGCATCGACCCCCCGATGGGGCTCGGCGCCTCGGAGCGCACGGTGCTCTCCAGCGACGGCGACGTGTTCTGGCAGTTCAACGGTGACTACGGAGTCGGCAACTGCAGCCGCATGGGCCCGTACTACTGCGACAAGGACCACACGAACCGGATGTACTTCGAGTTCGGGCCCGCGAAGCTGTCCGGCAAGCAGGTCGTCGACGCCACCTTCCGCGCCAAGGAGACCTGGTCGTTCACGTGTGACGCCAAGTGGGTCGACCTGGAGCGCACCGACAACATCTCCAAGGGCAAGAGGTGGCCGGGCCCCACGCAGCGGGACCAGATGGGCGACCGGCACGTGTCCGCGGGCCGCGGCGACCAGTGCAGCCCCGAACAGCCCGACCAGTGGGTCGAGTTCAACGACAACCCGGACGAGCCGGACGAGAACCTCACCTCCTCGGTGCGCAATCTGGCGTCCGGCAAGTTCAGCGCGCTGACGCTGATGCTGCGGGCGCACGACGAGGGCGACCCGGCGGCCTGGAAGCGGTTCGACGACAACGCCGAGCTCCAGGTGGTCTACGTGCCGAAGCCGGGCACCCCCTCCTCGGTGGGCGTCATCCCGGGCAGCGGCACCACGGGCTACTGCGCCAAGTCCTCGCGCACCCCCACGATCGTCACCCGCCTCGACCCGATGACGCAGGCCAAGGTGCAGACCCAGGTCAAGCCGAAGGCGGGCGAGGAGAAGGGCGAGCTGCAGGCCGAGTTCGTCGTGCAGCGCGGCGATGACGCCGACTGGCACCAGGTGTGGTCCGACTACCGGCCGAAGCCCGGCTGGGTGCCGGACGACACGCTGGCGAAGGTCCGGATGGACAACCGGGCCGACGGCGGTCTGTACCGCATGAGGGCGCGCACGCAGTCCCACTGGACGTACGGCACCAGGAAGGGCGACCTGTTGTCGGCCTACTCGTCCTGGTGCTACTTCAAGATCGACTCGACGGCGCCCAAGGCACCCCAGATCACCTCGACGGGCCTGTACACCGAGTGCCTCCCCGACCTCTGCGAGGGCAAGGGCGGCCCGGGAGCGGCCGGAGCATTCCAGCTCAAGCCGAACACCGTCGACAAGGACATCACCGGCTACCGGTGGCGGCTGCTGACCCAGAAGGGCGCCACCGAGACGACCGGATCGACCGTCACAGTCAAACCCGTGCCGTCGCTGTCCGGGCTCCAAGTCCTGACAGTGCAGGCCAAGGACGTACGTGAACGCTGGGGCACCCCGAGCGAGTTCGCCTTCAAGGTCGCCCCGGCCGCAGGCCCCGTCGGCACCTGGCACTTCGATGACGCCGCACCGGGCTCCACGGCCACCGTGGCCAAGGACTCCGGGTCCGAGGGGACGCGGCACGACGCGACGCTGCGCCGCCGGACGGACGGCACGGCCGCCGACTGGTCCGTGCTCGGCCGCCGCGGCACCGCCGACTACTCGCTGCGCCTCAACGACGATGTGAGCACGGAGTCCGGGCGGACCGGCTATGCCGCCACCTCCGCGCCCGCGGTGAACACCGGCGACTCCTTCACCCTGTCCTCGTGGGTCCTGCTCACCGACACCACCGAGAACCGGGTGGTGGCGTCGGCGCCGGGGGCCAACGGCTCGGCCTTCACGCTCTACTACTCCTCCACGTACAACAAGTGGGTGTTCAACCGCACCGCGACGGACACGAAGACCAACCCGGCCTACATCCGCTCGATCGCGGACACCACGGAGCCGACGATGGAGGTCTGGACCCACGTCGCCGGTGTCTTCGACAGCAAGGGCGACACCGACAAGACGAACGACACCATCCAGCTGTTCGTCAACGGCCGCCCGCAGGGCCAGCCGGTCAAGCTGTACGCGGCCTCCAGCACCTACACGCCCTGGGTCTCGACCGAGGGCCTGCAGTTCGGCCGGTCCAAGGTCGGCGGTGCCTGGGGCGAGAACTTCCTGGGCCGGCTCGACGAGGTCAACGTCTGGCAGCGCGCGCTGACCGGCGACCAGCTGCGCCAGGACGCGCGCCTGGAGACCGACAGCGTGCCCGCGACCGAGCTCGTCGGTTACTGGGACTCCGCCACCGCGGAGAACGGAAAGGTCGCCGAGTACACCTCGTACGCACTCGGCTCGATGGACATCTCGTCCACCGGCGCGGTCGCGGACCCCGACGACAACGAGCTCGAACTCGACGGCAGCTCCGGCTACATGGCCACCACAGGGCCTGTGGTGGACGAGACCGGCTCCTTCACGGTGACCGCCGACGTCAAGCTGGACGGCGCGAAGTTCGCGGCCATGAAGGTCGGTACCCGCGCCCAGGTCTTCGGCCAGTCCACCCCGGACGGCAAGGAGTCCTCGTGGGCCCTGTGGGTGGAGAAGGTCTCCGCCGACGGCTACCTGTGGCGCTTCGGGCGTACGGCGACCGACTCCGCGGGCAAGGTGCTCGCGACCGCCTCCGTACCGTCCGAGACGTCCGCCGAGATGGACACGTGGGTGCAGGTCACCGGCGTGTACGACGCCACCGAGGAAGTCGACGGCGGCTTCGGCAACACGCACCTGTACCTGAGCGAGACCGAGCAGGCGCAGGAGGGCGGTGCCGCCTTCCCCGCGGTCGAGCAGGGCGGCGGTGAGCTCGCGGCCGGGCGTGGCCGGGCCGGTGGCGTCAACGGGCACTACCTGCCCGCGTCCCTGGACGAGGTCCGCGTGTGGACCGGGGCGATGACCGCCGACCAGGTCCGCTCCAAGGCGCTGGGCGCACCCGGCGACGAGTGACGGACGCCGGGGGCCCGCACACGCGGGCCCCCGGCTCCGTCCCGGCGCCCGTATTCACGTATTCACGTATTCAGCCAGTGGCACCTGACGGCGGTGTGGAGCAGCTCCATGCCCCCGCGGTCGCCACGCGATGGCCCCTGCCCGGACGTCGCCGTCCCGGCGCGGGTCGCATGGGGAAACCAATGAGACGAACAGCGTCGGTCCGGCTTGTGCCGGGCCGCACCAGAGCCGCGCGGGAGCGCAGGCTCCGCCGAGTGGCGGTCATCGCCGGATTCTCGCTGCTTCCGGGGCTGCTGAGCACCAGCGCCTTCGGGGCACGCCCCGATCCGCTGGGCCGCCCCGACCTGAAGACGGTCGAGGCCGACGACGTGTCGCCCTTCGAGGCGAAGACGGACAAGAAGACGGCCGCGCAGATGGCGAAGGCCGCGCGGGCGGACCGGGACGCCATGCGGCGCGCCGAGGCCGACGCGCGGCGGACCGTCGCCTGGCCGAAGCGCGGGTCGGCGACCCTGAAGCTGGCCGACGCCGAAACGGCCGAGGCCGCGCCGGGTGCACTGCCGGTGACCCTCGCGCCGCCGAAGCGGGGCAAGGAGCAGGGCAAGGAGCAGGGCAAGGGCAAGAAGCACGGCAAGGTCGCCGACCAGGTCGAGGTGAACGTCCTCGGGCGGCAGGAGACGGCGAAGCTCGGGATCAAGGGCGTCGCGCTCAAGGTGACGGGACCGGCGACCGGCGGCCGGGCCGAACTGGGCATCCACTACGGGAAGTTCGCCTCCGCCTACGGAGGTGACTGGGCCGGACGGCTGCAGGTGGCGCGCATCTCCGACTGCGCGCTGCGCTCGCCCGAGGCGGCCAAGTGCCACAAGGCGGAGCCCCTGCCGTCCGTGAACGAGCGCGGCGACCAGCGCCTCGCGACCCAGCTGGACTTCTCCGCCGCCGTCCCGGCGGCCAAGGGCGCGGCCACGAGCGCGCGTTCCGGCACCGGCCGCACGCTGCTCCTGGCGGTCTCCGCCGGTACGCAGTCGGGCGGCGGTGACTTCAAGGCGACCCCGCTGACCGCCTCGTCCACCTGGGAGGCGGGCGGCAGCGCGGGAACGTTCACGTGGTCGTACCCGCTGAAGCCGCCGGCGCCCGCCGCCGGACCCAAGCCCGCCCTGGACATCTCCTACAACTCCTCCAGCGTGGACGGCCGTACGGCCACCACCAACAACCAGGGCACGCAGGTCGGTGAGGGCTTCGACCTCACCGAGTCCTTCGTCGAGCGCAAGTACGGCTCGTGCAACGACGACGGCCAGGACAAGAAGTACGACCTGTGCTGGAAGTACGACAACGCCTCGCTCGTGCTCAACGGCAAGGCCACCGAGCTGGTCAAGGACGACACCAGCGGCAAGTGGCGCCTCAAGAACGACGACGCCTCCGTCGTCACGCACTCCACGGGTGCGGAGAACGGCGACGACAACGGCGAGTACTGGAACGTCGTCACGGGCGACGGCACGAAGTACGTCTTCGGCCTGAACAAGCTCGACGGCGCGGCGGCCGCCGACCGCACCGAGTCCACCTGGACCGTGCCGGTCTTCGGCGACGACTCCGGCGAGCCCGGCTACGAGGACGGCACCACGTTCTCCGGCCGCGACAAGAAGCAGGCGTGGCGGTGGAACCTCGACTACGTGGAGGACACCCACGGCAACGCGATGAGCTACTGGTATGAGGCCGAGCACAACAACTACGACAAGCTCGGCGACGACAACACCGGTACCGGTTACATCCGCGGCGGCTACCTCAAGGAGATCCGCTACGGCCAGCGCGCCGGTGCCCTCTTCTCCGCGACGCCCGCCGCCTCCCACAAGGTCGCCCTCACCTACGCCGAGCGGTGCGTCGCATCGGGCACCGGGTGCGACGCGCTGACGAAGGACACCAGGGACAACTGGCCCGACGTGCCGTTCGACAGCATCTGCAAGGACGGCGACAAGTGCACGTACAACTACAGCCCCACGTTCTTCTCCCGTAAGCGGCTGACGGGCGTCACCACCTCGGCGTGGGAAGCGGCCGCGGCCACGCCCGGCTACGCGCCGGTGGACGCCTGGTCCCTCAAGCAGCGCTACCTCGACCCCGGGGACACCGGTGACTCCACCGACCAGTCGCTGTGGCTGGACGAGATCAAGCACACCGGCAAGCGCGGGGCCGATCTCTCCCTCGACCCGGTCAAGTTCGCCCATGTGTACCGGCCCAACCGGGTCGACGGCCCTTCGGACGACATCCTGCCGTTCAACCGGCCGCGCCTGAAGACGATCACGTCGGAGACGGGCGCCGAGACCATCGTCGACTACCTCGCCGCCGACTGCGCGGCCGGGCAGACGATGCCGAAGGCGGACGAGAACACCAAGCGCTGCTACCCGGTGTACTGGTCCCCGAACGGCGAGACCACACCGATCCTCGACTGGTTCCAGAAGTACCCGGTCAGCGGGGTCCAGACGACGGACCCGCACGGCGGGTCCGAGGCCGTGCAGCACATCTACACCTACTCCGGCGGTGGTGCCTGGCACTACAACGACGACCCGATGACTCCGGCCAAGGAGCGCACCTGGTCGATCTGGCGCGGCTACGAGAAGGTCACGCACCTCACCGGTTCGCCCGGTGCCACCCAGACCAAGGAGGTATCGGTCTTCCTGCGCGGCATGAACGGGGACCGGGTCCTCGGGTCCGACGGAAAGACCCCCGACGCCGACAAGCGCAAGAGCGTGGACGTCACCGGCGTCAAGGCCGCGACGATCACCGACTCCGACCAGTACGCGGGCTTCACCCGGGAGACGGTGGCCTACGACGGAGCCGCCGAGGTCTCCGGCACGGTCAACGACCCCTGGTCGAAGCGGACCGCCACGCAGCACAAGTCGTACGCCGACACGGAGGCCTACTTCGTCCGCACCGCGGCGTCCCACGCGCGCACCAACGTCACGAGCAAGCTGACCCCCGTCGACCGGGTCCGCACCACGAAGACGGCCTTCGACGACTACGGCATGCCCGAAACGGTCGAGGACACGGGCGACGACGCGGTCAAGGGCGACGAGAAGTGCACGCGCACCTGGTACGCCCGCAACGGCGACACGGGCATCAACGCGGCCGTCTCACGCACGCGTTCCGTCGCGAAGCCCTGCTCCGTCACGGACGCCGAGCTGGACCTGCCGGCCGACTCCAAGCGCTCCGGTGACGTGATCTCGGACGAGGCCACGGCCTACGACACGACCACCTGGTCCGCCGCGCAGAAGCCCACCAAGGGCGAAGCGCAGTGGAAGGGCCGCGCCAAGGGCTACGGCAGCGACAACGCCCCGGTCTGGCAGCAGTCCGGAACCGTCAAGTACGACGTGCTCGGCCGCCCCACCGTGGAGCGGGACACCCACGACGACATCGTCACCACCACGGGCTACACCCCTGCCACGACGGGTCCGCTGACGGCGACCACCGTCACGAACGTCAAGGGCTTCAAGACCACCACGGCCATGGACTTCGGACTCGGCGTCGACCTGAAGATCACCGACCCCAACGGCAAGGTCACCGAGAGCGAGTACGACAGCCTCGGGCACATCCTCAAGGTCTGGCTGCCCAACCGCTCCAAGTCGCTCGGCAAGACACCCAACTACGTGTACGACTACAGCATCACCGCCGCCGCCCTTCCCTGGGTGTCGAGCGGCACCCTCAAGGCCGACGGCTCCGGCTACACCACCACCTACGAGATCTTCGACTCGCAGTTGAGGACCCGTCAGGTGCAGGCGCCCTCCGCCTCCGGGGGACGCGTCATCGCGGAGACGGTCTACGACGCCCGCGGTCTCGCGGTCACCGCCGAGTCCGACATCTGGGATGCCAAGAACGCGCCGTCCGGTGTGCTCGCGCAGCTCGACGGAGGCCAGGCGCCCACCCAGACGGACACCGTCTTCGACGGCGCGGCCCGGGCGATCAAGACCACGACGAAGAACAACGGCGTGGCGCGCTGGTCGACCGAGACCATCTACCAGGGCGACACCGTGATCACCGGCGCTCCGGCCGGCGGCCAGGCGACCGCGGTCGTGACCAACGCCCTCGGCCAGACCATGGAGCGGCGCGAGTACGCGGGCCCCAAGGCGACCGGCACGGAGTACACGACCACGTCGTTCGGCTACACGCCCCGCGGCCAGCAGAAGTCGGTCACCGGTCCTGGCAAGGACGCCACCTGGAGCTACACCTATGACCTGTTCGGTCGTGAGGTCCACGCGGACGACCCCGACAAGGGCGGCAACTCGACGGAGTACAACGACCTGGACCAGCCGATACAGACCACCGACAACACCGGCAAGTCCCTGTTCATCGGGTACGACGAACTGAACCGCAAGACCGGCGTGTGGCAGAACTCCAAGACCGACGCCAACAAGCTCGCCGCCTGGACCTTCGACAGCCTCGCCAAGGGCCAGCAGGACACCGCCGTCCGCTACGACGGCGGCCTGACCGGCAAGGCGTACACCCAGAAGGTCACCTCGCTCGACAGTCTCTACAAGGTCACCGGCAATCAGATCGTCCTGCCGGACGACGACCCGCTCGTGACGGCCGGCGTGCCCAAGGCGCTGTCCTTCTCCACCGCCTACAACCTCGACGGCACGGTCAAGCAGGGCACCGCCCCCGCGGTCGCCGGGCTCGCCGCCGAGACGGTCTCGTACGACTACGACGGCCTGGGCCGGGTCCGCACGGCCAAGGGGGCCACCGGCTACCTCCAGGACGCCGCCTACTCGCCGATCGGTGACAAGAGCCAGCTGACGCTGGGCACCGACGCCAACGCGAAGAAGGCCTACCTCACCAACGAGTACGAGTCCGGCACGCGCCGCCTCACCCGGTCGTACGTCACCGACGACGTGCACGGCTACATGCTCCAAAACCTCAACTACCACCAGGACGACGCGGGCAACGTCACGTCGGTCTTCGACGCGACGACCCTGGGCGGCACCGGCCAGGCCGACTACCAGTGCTTCGACTACGACGGCCAGCGCCGTCTGACCGAGGCCTGGACGCCGAAGACCGCCGACTGCGCCGGCACCGGTCGCACGGTCGGCAACCTCGGTGGGGCCGCACCGTACTGGACCAGCTACCAGTACGACGACGCCGGACTGCGCACCCAGCAGACCGACCACGCGTCCGCGGGCAACACCGTCACCGACTACCGCTACGGAACCGAGTCGGGGCAGCCGCACGCGCTGACGAAGACGGAGTCGGGCGGCAAGACGAAGTCCTACTCCTACTACGCCGACGGCACCACCAAGACCCGCCCCGGCACACAGGCGGAGCAGACGCTGACCTGGAACGCGGAAGGCAGCCTGCGGTCCACCAGCGAGCCCGCCGCCGGTGGCAAGGCGGCCAAGGGGACCGAGTACCTCTACGACGCGAGTGGCGACCTGCTGATCCGCCGCGCCACGTCCGCCGACGGCGAGACGGTGCTGTACCTCGGTGCGATCGAGGTGCGCATGAAGCCTGCCAGTGGCGGCAAGCCCAAGTCCCTGTCCGGGACCCGCTATTACACGGCAGGCGACCAGACCGTCGCGGTCCGCACCGCGACCGCCGGGACGTCCGGCAGCAAGCTGGCCTTCCTCTTCGGCGACCACCACGGCACTTCGAGCCTCGTGGTCGACGCGACGACCCTGGCCTTCACCAAGCGGCACACCACACCCTTCGGTGCGCCGCGCGGCACGAAGCCCTCCGAGTGGCCGGACGACAAGGGCTTCCTGGGGAAGCCGTCCAACGAGGAAACGGGCCTCACCCACGTCGGCGCACGGGAGTACGACCCGGTCATCGGCCGGTTCCTGAGCGTGGACCCGGTCATCGACCCGGAAAAGGCCCAGTCCCTCAACGGCTACACCTACGGCAACAACAACCCGGCGACGTTCAGTGACCCCACGGGCCGGGACATCGGTGACCTCTTCGGCAAGGTCGTGGGCGGCCTTGCCGCCGTGGGCAGCTTTGTGAAGAACGTCCTGGGCATGCTCGGCGGGGGCGGCGGTGGCGGCGGTAGTACGGGGTACACCGGTGGTACGGCACCGACCAGCAGTTGGGGAGGGACCGGGACTGCCACCAATGGATGGAAGCCCGGTACGACCTACAACCTCATCACCAAGTCGTATGACTACCCGTTCCTGAACCGAGGCGGAAAGTCGCTGGACGAAATCTTCGCTTCCATTCCCGACTGGGGAATCGTCCAGGACCCCAAGGCGAAGAATGGCTGGACCTCTTCCCGGAAGCTCTTCTTCGGATGGATCTGGGGAGGCGGGTATCCGCTCAAGCCGAATCAGCAATTCCGCGGGGGTGACGCCTTCACTGCCATCCTGGCCCGTGACGACACCATTTCCGATCTGCGTGAGGACTTGGTGGCGCAGGCCCGGGACAAGGGAATGCGGGCGAAGGGTGCCGACCCGGAACGCGACGGTTTCAGTTACAAGGACAAGGGCCCTGAGCCGGGCAGTCCCATTTGGAAGTTGAACTCCCTCCGCGGAGCCTTCAACGACCTTGCGGGGACGTTGACCAATGGCACCATCGGGACTTCTAATTCCGCCGATGCCTTCCTGGGCACCTACAAGGGTCGTGCGCGGATCAAGGCGGTCGACAAGAAAAAGGGAACGGTGACGCTCCGGTTCTCCGCGGAGAACCTGTCGGACTGGCACTCCGCCACCCACGTCATTCCGCGGAACTTGAACCCCCTGTACAAGGACACGTTCGGGGCGGCGGTCGAACAGAAATTCTCCTGGGAAGAGAAGTGGCCGCTCAGTGGGGGTGTGAGCTACTCGGATTGGCTGGACTAGTGCTCGGGCAGGGCTGTGGAGCTATTCAATATGGCGCCACAGCCCTGCTGCTATTATGCGCGGGTGAGTAAATTGAGATTCGGCCTACCGTTGGCAATGGCAGCCACCCTCCTTGTCTCGTCCTGCGGTGTCGGTGAGAAAACGGCGACGGTCACCGTGGATGACGTCGCCGGGAAATGGGTCGAGTCGGGTGGGGGGAGTATCACCCTCTCCGCCGATCGGACATTCAAGGCGTCCGGCCTGAAATCTGAAGTTTTCGCCGCTGATGGCTGTCCTGCGGGAGACGTGTCCGGAGCATGGGGTTTCTTCGTCGACAAGAGCGACGCCTTGAGCGTGGTGTCGAAGGAGGCGAAGAAGGGGGCCTGGATCGGACTGTCGTTCCGAGGTGTCCCGGAGGGGGACTGCTCGATGGACCTCGCCGCGGTGGACGGCGGTGACAAGCTCTGCGCCTCCGACGACCCGGGCGACCCGTGCGACCTCGACGTGAAGTTCTCCCGCAAGCCGTGACGTTCGGACGTCAGGCGCCACCACGCACGAGGAGGCGGCCACCCCCCCCCGCGGGGTGCCGCCTCCTTGTGCGTCATGCGTCATGCGTCATGCGTCATGCGTCATGCGTCATGCGTCATGCCTGCCGCGCGGCGCGTGGCAGGACCGGTGTCAGGCGGTCTTCTCCTGCTCCGCCTCCACCTGCGCGTTCCACTCCCGCTTGGACGCCTGCCAGCCGTCCTCGTTGTGACCGAGGCGCCAGTAGCCGGAGATGGAGAGCCGCTCGCGCGGGATCTCGCGCTCCACGCGCAGATAGCGGCGCAGCTCCTTCACGAAGCCCGCCTCGCCGTGCACGAAGGCCTGCGGTTCGCCCGCGGGGAACTCCAGGGAGCGCACGGCCTCGACCAGGAGTTCGCCGACCGGGCGGTCGCCGCGGTGCAGCCAGACGACCTCCGCGTCCGTCGCGATCTTCTGCTCCTCCTTGGCGCCCTCGACCTCGACGAAGATGTGCGCGACGGCGCCCCTGGGGAGCGCCTCGGCCGCCGCGGCGATGGCCGGCAGGGCGCTCTCGTCGCCCGCGAGCAGGTGCCAGTCGGCGTCCGCGTCCGGGGCGTACGCCCCGCCCGGACCCTGGAAGCGCACCGTGGCGCCCGCCTCGACGGTCCGCGCCCACGGCCCCGCGAGGCCCTCGTCGCCGTGGATCACGAAGTCCAGGGCCAGCTCACGGGTCTCGGCGTCCCACCAGCGCACCGTGTACGTCCGGGTCACCGGCCACTGCTCGCGCGGGAACTCCTCGCGGATGCGCTGAAGGTCGAACGGCTCGGGGTAGGTGACGCCCTCGGCGTCGAAGAGGAGCTTCACGTAATGATCGGTGCACCCGGCCGTGGTGAACTCGGCGAGGCCCGCACCGCCGAGGATCACGCGCTGCATGTGCGGGGTGAGCCGCTCGGTGCGCACGACCCGCGCCACATGGGCCTTCGGTGCTTTGCGTGCCGGACGTTCTGCCATGGCGACGGCCTCCCCTGATCCACGATTGCTTAGGCTTGCCTAAGTTAACACCTCAGGGGTGCAGTACGGCGAGCAGCCGCGTCAGCGAGCCGCCCAGGCCCCACTGGGCCGCCAGCTCGTCGAGGGTGGCGGGATCGAGCGGTTCGCGGGGCAGTGCGACGTCGACGTCGGGCAGGGGCACGTCGCCCGCCACCCGTACGACCTTCGGCGCGACCGCCACATACGCGCGGGACTCGTCGAGCCGCTTGCGCTGCGACGGGGTGAGCTTCGACTTCGGGTCGTCGACCGCGGCCATGATCCCGGCCAGGTCGCCGAACGCGTCGAGGAGCTTGGCCGCCGTCTTCTCTCCGATGCCGGGCACGCCCGGCAGGCCGTCGCTCGGGTCGCCGCGCAGCAGCGCCAGGTCCACATAGCCCGGCCCGGCCACGCCGTACTTCTCGCGCAGCCACGCCTCGTCCGTCATCTGGAGCGTGCCGACGCCCTTCAGGGGATAGAGGACGCGGATGCCGCGCTCGTCGTCGACCAGCTGGTAGAGGTCGCGGTCGCCGGTGACGATGTCGACCGGGCCCGTGGCGCGGGCGGCGAAGGTGCCGATCACGTCGTCGGCCTCGTACGCCTCGACGCCCACGCGTGCGATGCCGAGCGCGTCGAGGACGGCCTCGATGATCGGCACCTGCGGCGACAGCGTGTCCGGGATCTCCTCGGCGTCCGGGCCCGTCCTGGTCTCCTCGGCGACGCGGTGCGCCTTGTAGGAGGGGATGAGCTCGACGCGCCAGTGCGGGCGCCAGTCGGCGTCCATGCACGCGACCAGGTCGTCCGGGCGATGATCGAGGACGAGGCGGGTGATGAAGTCGAGCAGCCCGCGCACGGCGTTGACCGGGGTGCCGTCCGGGGCCTTCATGGATTCCGGGACCCCGAAGTAGGCCCGGAAGTAGAGGGAGGCCGTGTCGAGAAGCATGAGCCGTCGTGTTCGCTGAGTCACATCGGCATCATGCCGCACGGCACCGACAGTGCGAACGTGCTGCGCATGGCGCCGCGGCCCAGGGGAGGGCGGCGGGCGCGCGTTGCGCATGGTGACGACGGCAGGACGAGCATGCAACGGATGTGACCTGGGCCACTCCTTGGTTTGGTTCGGGTAAGTGCGGGCAGGGGCGCACCCGGAGCGAACCCCGTCGAGGATTCAACTTTTCGACCGGTAAGTGGGCAGACCCCATGCCGCTCCACGGCCCGCCGGCGGGGGAGGCGGGCCGTCTTGGTTCAACCCGAGAGGTGTATGTGTCCAGGCTGCAGGCCGAGCACTTGTACAAAGTGTTCGGCAGACGACCCGATGACGCGGTGGAGAAACTCCGCCACGGAGCCGACCGAGAGGAGCTGCGCGCCGACGGCACCACCGCTGCCGTGATCGATGCTTCCTTCGAGGTCGAGCCGGGCCAGATCTTCGTCGTCATGGGTCTCTCCGGATCCGGCAAGTCCACGTTGCTGCGCATGCTCAACGGGCTGTCGGAGCCGACGGCCGGTCACGTGCGCTTCGACGGTCAGGACCTGACCGAGCTGAGCGCCCGCGAGATGCGGGAGGTGCGCTCCAAGAAGATCAGCATGGTCTTCCAGCACTTCGCGCTCTTCCCGCACCGCAGCGTCCTCGAGAACGCCGGTTACGGCCTCGAGGTGCAGGGCGTGCCGCGCGTCGAGCGCGAGAAGCGCGCCACCGAGGCGCTGGAGCTCGCGGGTCTGAAGGGCTGGGAGAAGTCCTGGCCCGACGAGCTGTCCGGCGGCATGCAGCAGCGCGTGGGCCTGGCCCGCGCGCTCGCCACCGACGCCGACATGCTCCTCATGGACGAGTCGTTCAGCGCGCTCGACCCGCTGATCCGCCGCGACATGCAGGACCAGCTCCTGGTGCTCCAGAAGCGGCTGAAGAAGACCATCGTCTTCATCACCCACGATCTCAACGAGGCCATGCGCCTGGGCGACCAGATCGCCGTCATGCGCGACGGCCGCATCGTCCAGATCGGCACCTCGCAGGACATCCTGGTCACCCCGGCCAACGACTACGTGGCCTCGTTCACGCAGGACGTCGACCGGTCCCGGGTGCTCACCGCGGGCGCGATCATGGCCGAGCCGGACGAGGACTACGTGCGGGCCGACGCCCCCGCCACGGTCACCGAGGACACCCCCATCATCGAGCTGTTCACGCCCTGCTCGACGAGCGAGGTGCCGGTCGCCGTGACCGACGCCGAAGGCAAGCTCGTCGGCGTCGTGCCGCGGGCCAGGCTGCTCGCCGTGCTCGGCGAGTCGATGCACTCGGAGACGGCGGCGGAGCCGCAGGACGCGACCTCCGCCTCCGTACCCGCGCAGGACAAGGGCGGCAAGAACGTGGGCAAGGTGAGCAGCGGTGCCTAGGATTCCCTTCGGCGACTGGGTCAATGACGCGGTCGAATGGTCGAGAACCCATATGGACTGGCTGTTCTCGTTCATCAAGACCCTCTTCCAGAACATGTGGGACGGCGTCTACGACGTCCTCTCCGGGCCCGAGCCGCTGCTGATGGCGGGCATCCTCGCCGTCATCGCGTTCTGGCTGCGCGGGCTGCTCGGCGGTGTCCTCGCCTTCGTGGGCTTCGCGTTCATCGTGTCCCTGGAGCTGTGGGACAACGCGATGATGACGTTGTCCCTGGTGCTCGTCTCGACGTTCGTGGCGCTCGTGATCGCCGTGCCCGTGGGCATCTGGGCGGCGCGCTCCAAGACGGTCAGCGGCATAGTCCGGCCCGTCCTGGACTTCATGCAGACGCTGCCCGCGATGATCTACCTCATCCCGGCCCTGCTGTTCTTCCGGATGGGCGCCCCCGCGGGCATCGTCGCCACGATCGTCTTCGCGCTCGCCCCCGGCGTGCGCATGACCGAGCTCGGCATCCGGCAGGTCGACAAGGAACTGGTCGAGGCGGCCGACGCGTTCGGCACCACGCCCCGCAACACCCTCTTCCGCGTCCAGCTGCCCCTCGCACTGCCGACGATCATGGCCGGTGTCAACCAGGTCATCATGCTCGGCCTCTCCATGGCGGCCCTGACCGGCATGGTCGGCACCCCGGGCCTCGGCGCCGACGTCAACGCGGCCATCGGCCAGCTCGACGTCGGTCTCGGCGCGGAGGCGGGCGTCTCCATCGTCATCCTCGCCATCTACCTGGACCGCGTCACCAGCGGCCTGGGCAGCCAGGTCTCGCCGCTCGGCCGCCGCGCGCTCGCCAAGCTGCGGGCCGCGCGGGGCCTGAACGTGTGGAACTACCGCCCCCGGCCCGTCGTCGCGATGGCCGGTGTCGTCGCCCTCGCGCTCGTCGCGGGCGGCATGGGCATCTTCGGCGGCACCAAGTCCGAGTCGGTGGCCGACAGCAAGAACGTCGGCCAGGGCAAGCAGATCAACATCGGCTACATCAACTGGGACGAGGGCATCGCCTCCACCTTCCTCTGGAAGGAGATCCTGGAGCAGCGCGGCTTCAAGGTGAACGCCAGCCTGCTGGACGCCGGTCCGCTGTACACGTCGGTCGCCCAGGGCGACGTCGACTTCCAGACCGACGCGTGGCTGCCGACGACGCACGCCACGTACTGGAAGAAGTACGGCGACAAGCTGGAGGACATCGGTGCCTGGTACGGCCCGACCTCCCTTGAGCTGACCGTCCCTTCGTACATGAAGGACGTCGACTCGCTGGCGGACCTCAAGGGCAAGGGCGGCAAGTTCGGCGGCAAGATCGTCGGCATCGAGCCGAGCGCCGGCGAGATGCAGCTCCTGAAGAGCAAGGTCCTCAAGGCGTACGGCCTCGACAAGGAGTACAAGGTCGTCGACGGCTCCACCACGGCGATGCTGTCGGAGCTGAAGGCCGCGTACGCCAAGAAGGAGCCGATCGTTGTTCCGCTCTGGTCCCCGCACTGGGCGTACAACGACTTCGACCTGAAGAAGCTCAAGGACCCGAAGGGTGCCTGGGGCAAGGGCGACGGCGTGCACACGCTGGCGCGCAAGGGCTTCTCGAAGGAGAACCCCGAGGTCGGCAAGTGGCTGAAGAACTTCAAGCTGGACGAGAAGCAGCTCACCAGCCTTGAGGCGGAGATCAACAAGGCGGGCAAGGGCAAGCAGCAGGACGCCGTCCGTGCCTGGCTGAAGAAGAACCCGAAGGTCGTCGACAAGCTGGCCCCGCTGCCCGAGAACTCGGGCGGCGAGGAGAAGAAGCGTCCGCTGAAGGCCGCGTACTTCGCCTGGGACGAGAACGTCGCCGTCACCAACCTGTGGAAGCGCGTCCTGGAGAAGCGCGGCTACAAGATGGAGCTGACCCCGGCGGACGTCGGCCCGGCCTACACCGGTCTCGCGCAGGGCGACCTCGACCTCAACCTCGACGCCTGGCTGCCCACCGCGCAGAAGACGTACTGGGACAAGAACAAGGCCAACCTCAAGGACCTCGGTTCCTGGTACAGCCCGACGTCCCTCGAGGTCGCCGTCCCGGACTACGTCAAGGACGTGAAGTCGCTCGAGGACCTCAAGGGCAAGGGCGACAAGTTCAAGGGCAAGATCATCGGCATCGAGCCGGGCACCGGCGTGATGCAGGCGCTCAAGGACAAGGTCCTGCCGGGCTACGGCCTTGAGGACGAGTACGAGATCGCCGCGGGCTCGACCCCCGCGATGCTCTCCGAGCTGAAGGCCGCGTACTCCAAGAAGGAGCCGATCGCGGTCCTGCTCTGGTCGCCGCACTGGGCGTACAGCGAGTACGGCCTCACCAAGCTGAAGGACCCCAAGGGCGGCTTCGGCAAGGGCAATACGATCCGCTCGCTCTCCAGCAAGGACTTCCCCGACCAGTACCCGCAGCTCACGAAGTGGCTCAAGAACTTCAAGATGAGCGAGAAGGAACTGGCAGGACTGGAGAACGAGATCAACAAGGCGGGCAAGAACAACGAGCCCGAGGCCGTCGACACCTGGCTGAAGAAGAACCCGGGCTTCGAGGAGAAGATGACCTCCACGAAGTAGCTCCACCGGTCAGCAGTGCTTGCATCAGCAGTGCTTGAAGGGGTGGGCCTCGCCTTGTGGCGAAGCCCACCCCTTCCGGCGTTCCTGGTGGGGCCGCCGACTCCCTAACCTCGGACGGGCCCCTTCTCGAACATTCGAACGTGAGACCGCATCCGTGACCGCAAGGCAGCCCAGGACCACCCTCCTCGTCGTCGCCCTCGCGCTGGCCCTGGCCGCCGCCCTGCTCGTCGCGCAGCTCGCGCGCGCCGACGCCGCCCCCGCCTCCGCGGGCACCGCGCGCCTGGCCGCGCTCGCCGAGGACGTGACCGCCGCCGACGGCCACCGCTACGACGCGCGGGACCACACCGGCCGCACCATGGACGCCGCGCAGATCGCGCAGGCCCAGGACGGCACGTACCTCGCCGTCTACCACACGCTTCTTCCCGACGGCCGCTTCCACGCCGCCGTCGCGACCTCAAACGACCTGCGCCACTGGCACCGCCGCCACGACTTCGGGCCCGGCACCCACCAGGCCTCGCTCGCGCACGACGGCCGGGGCGGCTACGTCCTCGCCTACGAGAAGGACCCCCGCAACCACATCGCCGTGCGGGCGTACGCGAACCTGGCCGCACTTCTCGACGGACGCGCCCGCCGCGCCTTCGACGCACCCCTGACCCTCTCGCACTGCGCCGAGGGCACCCCGAGCATCACCGCCGTGCGCGGCGCCACGATCCACCTCACCGGGCACTACCGGGCGGGCTGCGAGACCGACCGCCAGCTGCGCGCGACCCTCACCGGCTTCCGGCACTGGCGCGCCGAGCCCGACCGCCGCCTGGACCGCGCCGTGCGGAGCCTGGGCAACGGCGGCAACATAGGAGACCGGGCACCCGTGGAGCTCGGCGGGCAGCGCGTGGTGCTCGTCGAGGGCCAGGGGCGGCCGGGCGACTTCGGCAGCTGGGGCACGTACGCGTACGACCCCTCGAGTGGCCGCGCGGACCGCCTCGGCATCCGCACGCACGGCGGCAGCCACGCCTTCGCCAACCCCTCGGCGACCCTGCTCACCGACCCGCGGGGCCAACCCGCCCTGCTCGTCAGCCTGTTCGTGCCGAGCGAGGGTTCGGCCCCCGGGGAGTCCGGGCAACTGCTCTACTGGCATGAGCTGTAGCGGGCGGTCGGGGCAATGGGGCAAAACCGTTTGGCGAACATGCGTAGGGTGCAGAGGACCCCTCAGGGTGGAGAGCGGGCCGATGCGCTGAAGGGAGCCGAGGCGATGGACGAGCACAAGGAGACCCTCCGGGTGGGCTCGGCCGTGCGGCGCCGCCGTCGGCAGCTGGAGCTCACCCTGGCCGTCGTCGCCGAGCGCAGCGGTCTCTCCGTGCCGTTCCTCAGCCAGATCGAGAACGAACGCGCC
Organism: Streptomyces sp. NPDC046465; assembly: GCF_040646035.1. Taxonomy (NCBI): domain Bacteria; kingdom Bacillati; phylum Actinomycetota; class Actinomycetes; order Kitasatosporales; family Streptomycetaceae; genus Streptomyces; species Streptomyces sp. NPDC046465. The sequence continues at coordinate 20,145 of NZ_JBEYZK010000033.1, read as the reverse complement.
CGGCCCAGCATGCGCTCCCTGCAGCGGGTCGCCGACGCCCTGTGCACCACCGACGTGGAGCTCCTCGCCGCCGCCGACCCGGCCCGCACCGTCGAGGTGGTGCGCGCCGACGACGACACGGACCTGGACGGCTCCACCCCCGACGCACGCGTACGCGAACTGGCCCGCGGCCATCACCAGCTGCACGCCCTCGAATTCATCGGGGACCACGACGAGGGCCGCGAATTCCAGCACCGCAACGACGAGTTGATGTACGTCGTCGAGGGCGCCGTGGAGATGGAGGCCGAGGGCCGCGCCTACCGCCTCGGACGCGGCGACACCCTGTTCCTCACGGGCGGGGTCAGGCACCGCTGGCGGGCCACCGTGCCGGACACCCGGGTCCTGGTGGTCGCCGTCGGGGACCACATCGAAGCCGTGGACGACAAGGGGCGCTGACGTGCCGCTCGTACGCGGCCCGCTGCGGGTCGTCTCCCTGGTGCCCTCGCTGACCGAGGCCGTCGCCGTCACCGTGCCGGGCGCGCTGGTCGGGGCGACCGACTGGTGCAGCCATCCGGCGGACCTCGATGTGACCCGGGTGGGCGGCACGAAGAACCCCGACGTGCCCCGCATCGTCGCCCTCGCCCCCGACCTGGTCGTCGCCAACGAGGAGGAGAACCGCGCCCCCGACCTGGCGGCGCTGCGCGTGGCGGGCATCGAGGTCCTGGTGACCGAGGTGCGGACGCTGCCCCAGGCCTTCCAAGAGCTGACCCGGGTCCTCGCGGCGTGCGGTGCGGGGCGGCGGCCCGGGTGGCTGGCGGAGGCCGAGGCGGCGTGGCGGGAGCTGCCCGTGCCGCCGGTCCCGCTGCGGGCCGCGGTGCCCATCTGGCGGCGGCCGTGGATGGTCGTCGGCCGTGACACGTTCGCGGGCGACCTCCTCGCCCGCCTCGGTGTCGCCAACGCGTACGCCGCTCACGCCGAGCGCTATCCGCGGGTGCCGGTCGAGGAGCTGTGCGCGGCGGAGCTCGACCTGGTGGTGCTGCCGGACGAGCCGTACCGCTTCACGCGCGACGACGGTCCCGAGGCGTTCCCCGCCCACCTGCCGACCGCCCTGGTCAGCGGCCGCCACCTCACCTGGTACGGCCCCTCGCTCGCCGAGGCTCCCGCCGTGCTCGGCGCGGCGCTCAGCGCAGCGCGATGAGCCCGGCGTCCGTGGGCCGGAAGCCGCAGGCCTCGAAGTAGAAGGGGCGCAGGTGCTCGTCGAAGTCGACGTGCAGCCACTCGCAGTCCGCCGCGCGCGCCCCGCGGACGGCGGCGGCCACGAGCTCGGCGCCGATCCCGGTGCCGCGCAGGTCCTGAGCGACCACCGTGTCGAGGACGAAGGCGTGGACCCCGCCGTCCCAGGCGACGTTGACGAACCCGACCAGCCCGCCCTCCGCGCGGGCACAGACCCAGCCGAGACTGTGCCGGTGCAGCTGCGCGTGCCAGCCGATGGGCAGCGGGGCGTGCTCGAACGCCTGTGCGTGCAGGGCGTTGACGGCCGGGTCGTCGAAGGCGCCGCGCCATTCGTAGGTGATCGTCATGCCCGCAGCGTAGAGGGGGCCGGTGCCGGTGCCGCGAGGAGCCTTCCGTCGACGACCCCGCGCAGGGTGTGCGCGAGCGCCACGGCCCAGGCGGTCCCGAGGAGGACGAAGAGGGCGACCGCGAGCCAGTCGAACACCGCGAGCCCGGTGTGCTTGCCCAGGCCCTCGGCGCCCGTCACGCAGGTGCCGACGGGGAAGGTGAACGCCCACCAGGTCATCGCGAAACCCATGCCGCGGCGCCGGGCGCGCACCACCATGGCCGCGGCGAGCGCCAGCCACATCAGGGCGAAGCCCATGACGGGGACGCCGAAGAGCACGGCGAGGGCGAGGAAGCCCCGGTCGAGCGGGGCGTGCGCGATGCCCGGGGCGAAGTCGGCGAACTTGTCGGCGGCGGTCGTCGACTGGCCGAGCGGGCCGAGGACCAGGAAGAGGGTGGGGGTGAGCGCCAGGGGCAGCGGGCCCGCTGTCACCAGGCGGGCGAAGATCACCGGCAGCATCACCAGGGTGGTGAGCAGGCTCAGGCCGAACATCGCGAAGCAGCCGTAGAGCATCGTCTGCTGGGCCTGGCCCGCGGGCAGGTGGGGGATGAGCAGCGGGCCGACGGCCGCCGACACCATGGGGGCGACCACGGGCAGCAGCCACACGGGCGAGGCCTGGTCGGCGGCGATGCGGTGGCGGACGACCATCAGGTAGGGAATGGCCACGGCGGCCGTGAGCCCGATGGCCGTGCCGACGGAGAACAGCACGGTGTCGACCGCGACGGCGGCGCCCGTGCCGATCCAGTCCTTGCCGACGATGAGAGTGCCGCCACCGACCGCGAGCAGCGCCATCGGCAGACACCCGTAGAACGGCGCCATCGTCGGGTCAAGGAGGTGCGCGCGGGCCTGATCGCGGTGGTGGACCCAGTGCGCGGCGCGGGCGGTGAGCAGGACGGCGAGCAGCACGAAGGACAGCGCCCACACGACCGTGCAGCCCGTGCGCAGTCCCGGGAATCCGTGCGGCAGGGTCGCGCCGGCGTTGGCGATGATGGCGGTGCCCATGACGGAGGCGTACCAGTTCGGGCCGAGGTGGCGGACCGCGCCGAGGCGGGTGCCCGCGGCCGTGCGGGGGATGCCCGCGGAGGCGGTGGGCTGAGCGGTGGTGACCATGCGTCCACGGTCGTACGGGGCGGGGGGCCGCCACCAGACAGCGCGCTTCTATGGGGGCATAAGCTGGCTTTATGAGTACGTCCCCTGCGTCCCCTGAGCCTCTTGAGTCTCCCGCGTCCTCCGCCCGCCCAGCGCCCCCTGAGCCGTCCGCCTACCCGAGCGTCCCCGAGGCCCCGCTCGCCCACCGGGTGCCCGACCTCGGCGCGCTGCAGCTGCTGCTCGCGGTGGCCCGGCTCGGCAGCCTCGGGCGGGCCGCCCGGGAGCTGGGCATCACCCAGCCCGCGGCGAGCAGCCGGGTGCGCGCCATGGAGCGGCAGCTCGGCGTCGCGCTCGTCGACCGCTCGCCCCGCGGCTCCCGCCTCACGGACGCGGGCGCCCTGGTCACCGACTGGGCGGGCCGGATCGTGGAGGCGGCCGAGGCCTTCGACGTCGGGGCGCAGGCGCTGCGCGTGCGGCGGGACTCGCGGCTGCGGGTCGCGGCGAGCATGACGATCGCCGAGTATCTGCTGCCGGGCTGGCTGATCGCCCTGCGGACCCAGCGCCCTGACACGGCGGTGTCGCTGCTCGCGGGCAACTCCGCGGCCGTCGCGACCCGGTTGCTTGCCGGGGAGGCGGACCTCGGCTTCGTCGAGGGCCTCACCGTGCCGGGCGGGCTCGACGACGTGGTCGTCGCGTACGACAGGCTGGTCGTCGTGGCGGCCCCCGGGCACCCGTGGGCACGGCGCAGGAAGCCGCTCGGGGCGGCCGAGTTGGCGGCGACGCCGCTGATCCTGCGCGAGGAGGGGTCGGGCACCCGCCAGGTTCTCGAAGCGGCGCTCGGCGGGCTCGCCCGGCCGCTCATCGAGCTGTCGTCCACGACGGCGGTGAAGGCGTCGGCGGTCAGCGGGGCGGGGCCCTCGGTCCTCAGCGAGCTCGCGGTGGGCGAGGAGCTCGCGGCCCGGCGCCTTGTGGAGATCCCGCTGGCGGACGTGCGGCTGCGCAGGGAGCTGCGGGCGGTCTGGCCGACGGGACACCGCCCCGCGGGGCCGGGGCGGGATCTGCTGGCGCTGACGCGGCGCACGTGAGGCGGCCGCGTCCAGCGGCAGTCGGCGCGGGGGAGCGGGGCAGCGGGGCGACGCCTGTGGCAGATGCGCCGGGGCGCGGAAAATGTCTGGCGTCACCCCCGGACCCGCGCCCACCATGGGTGCATGAACGTGACCGCGCCCCCGGCGACCGGCGTCCGCACCCCGTGGTGGCAGCTTCCCGCGCACGTCCGCGAAGGGCTGGAGAGCGAGCTCGGCGCGGCCGTGGTCGAGGCGGTGACGCAGCGCGGCGGGTTCTCGCCCGGTGTCGCCGCCCGGGTGCGGCTCGACGACGGCCGGCGGGCGTTCGTCAAGGCCGTGAGCGCCGAGGCCAACCCCGGCAGCCCCCGCCTGCACCGCACCGAGGCCCGCAACTCCGCCGCCCTGCCGGCCGCCGTGCCCGTACCCCGGTTCCTGGCCTCCTACGACGACGGGACCTGGGTCGCCCTCGCCTTCGAGGACATCGCAGGGCGCCAGCCGCAAGTGCCCTGGCGCGCCGATGAGTTCGCGCGGGTGCTGGCAGCGGTGGACGCCCTCTCGCGGGACCTCACGCCCGCGCCGGTGGCCGCCCCCACCGCCGTCGAGGCGTGTGCGGGCATCTTCCGGGGGTGGGAGCGGCTGATCGAGGAGGGGGCGGAGGCGGCCGGGCGGCTCGATCCCTGGGTCCGCCGCAACCTGCCCGCGCTCGCCGGACTCGCCGCGCCCTGGGGCGAGTCCGCGTCGGGCGACACTCTCGCCCACGGCGATCTGCGCGCCGACAACATGCTGCTCACGGCCGACGGCGACCGGGTCGTCTTCGTCGACTGGCCGCACGCCCTGCGTGCCGCGCCCTGGTTCGACCTGCTCCTCATGCTGCCGTGCGTGCGGGCCCAGGGCGGCCCGGAGCCGGAGGAGGTGTTCACCGCCCAGCGGGTGGGCGCGGAGGCCGACCCGCTGGGTGTGACGGCGACGCTGGCCGGCCTCGCCGGGTACTTCGTACGGCAGTCGCTGCGGCCCGCCCCGCCCGGACTGCCGACCCTGCGCGCCTTCCAGGCCGCCCAGGGCGCGGCCGCCGTGGCGTGGCTCAGGACGCGGCTCGCGACGCGGCGCGGACCAGCGCTGCCATGACGCGCGTGTCCTCGCCCATCTCCGGGTGCCACTGCACGCCGAGCGCCCAGGCGGGGCCGGGCAGTTCGAGCGCCTCGACGGTGCCGTCCGCCGCGTACGCCGAGGGCACGAGGTCCCGGCCGATGCGGTCCACCGCCTGGTGGTGGTAGGTCGGCACCTCCGTGGCCGCGTCCGGCACGATGGACTCGTAGAGCGTGCCGGGGACCGGCTCCACCGCGTGCGTGCCGAACACACCGATCTGCTCTCTGTGCCCCTCCATGTGCTGGACCAGCGTCCCGCCGAGCGCCACGTTCATCAGCTGCATGCCGCGGCAGATGCCGAGCAGCGGTGTGCCGGACGCCAACGCCGCCTCGATCAGGGCGAGTTCCCAGGCGTCCCGCTCCCGCGCGGGCGGCCCGGTGAGCTCCTCGGGATCCGCGCCGTACCGCGCGGGCTCGACGTCGGGGCCGCCCGCGACGACCACCCCGTCGAGCCGGTCGACGACGGAGCGCGCGTACCCGGGATCGTCCGGCGGCAGCATCGAGGCGAGGCCGCCCGCCGCCTGGACGAGCCGGGGGTAGCCCGCGGGCAGCAGCGCGGCGGGCAGCTCCCACACGCCCCAGCTCGCCCGGGACTCCAGATAGGTGCTGACCCCGATCAGCGGCCTGCCGCTCACTGCGTTCTCCCTCACCGTTCTCCTTCAGCGTGGTGTTTCAGTGCGGTGTTTCGGCGTGGTGCCTCAGTCGCGTTCCAACTCTGCCTCGGCGGCCGCGAGTGCCGCGAACTCCTCCTCCGGTGCGCGCGCCACCAGATGCTTGCGGCTGTACAGGCCGAAGTAGCCGATGGCGACCACGTACACCGCGAGCGCGATCAGCGCCGCCGTCACGTCCACCAGGAACGTCGCGACCAGCGCGGCGCAGGCCAGGACCAGTGCCACCGACGAGGTGAGGATGCCGCCGGGCGTGCGGTAGGGCCGCTCCAGATTCGGCTCGCGGCGGCGAAGGACGATGTGCGAGAGCGACATCAGGGCGTACGAGATGGTCGCACCGAAGACCGCGACGTTCAGCATGCGGGCGCCGTCACCGGTCGCCGCCGCCAGGCCGAAGCCGATCGCGCCCGGGACGAGCAGGCCCAGGTAGGGGGCCTTGCGGCTGCTGGTGAGGGAGAGGAAGCGGGGGAGGTACCCGGCCCGGGAGAGCGCGAAGAGCTGGCGCGAGCCCGCGTAGATGAGCGAGAAGAAGGAGGCCACCAGGCCCGCGAGGCCCGCGTAGTTGATGACGCGGCTGAGCCCCGTCGCCTCGCCGTCCGGCTGGAGCGCCTCGACCAGCGGGTTGCCCGCACCCTGGATCGCGTTCGCGCCGCGCGCCCCGGCCGACGCGAAGAAGGTGAGGAGCGCGAGGGCGGCGAGGATGGCCATCGACCAGCGGATCGCGCGGGGCAGCGTGCGCGCCGGGTCCTTCGTCTCCTCGGCGGCCAGCGGCACGCCCTCGACGCCGAGGAAGAACCACATGCCGAACGGGAACGCGGCCCAGATGCCCAACAACCCCATGGGGAGCCAGGAGTTGGCGCCGAAGGCGCCGGTGTCCACCGGGATGTCGTTCAGCTTCGACGCGTCGAAGTCCATGAACGCGCCGACCGCGAAGACGAGCAGCGCCGCCACCGCGATGCCGGTCACGACGAAGCTGAAGCGCAGCGCCTCGCCGACGCCCCAGAGGTGGATGCCGATGAACACGGCGAAGCAGGCCAGATAGACCGGCCAGCCCGAGGTGAGGCCGAAAAGGCCCAGCGATTCGACGTAGTCGCCGATGAAGATGGAGATCGCGGCGGGCGCGAGGATGTACTCGATGAGGATGGCCGTGCCGGTCAGGAAGCCGCCCCAGGGCCCGAGCGCCCGGCGCGCGAAGCCGTAGCCGCCGCCCGCCGTGGGCAGCACGGACGAGAGCTCGGCCAGCGAGAAGACCATGCACGCGTACATCACGCCCATCAGCCCCATGGCGATGGCGAGGCCACCGAAGCCGCCCTCCGCGAGGCCGAAGTTCCAGCCGGAGTAGTCGCCCGAGACGACATAGGCGACGCCGAGTCCGGTGAGAAGGAGCCAGCCCGCGCTGCCCCTGCGCAGCGTCCGGCGCTCCAGATAGTCGTCCGCCGGTTCGGCGGGGCTCGGCTTGGAGGACTCCACGGTCATGGCACGGCTCCTATGTGGCGGCACATGGATCTGCTCGAATGCTGCAGGACACGCAATGGAACGGATCCATACCTTTGCCGTGCCGGGTGGGAGAAATCAAGCCCCCTGCGTTACCCGGCGGTTAACAGCGCCTCACGCGCCGAGGCCCGCGGCCTCACGTCAGAAAGCCCCGCAGCAGGGCCGCCGTTCCCGCGCAGTGCTCGCGCATCATCTCCCGCGCGCCGTCCGCGTCCCCGTCGAGCACCGCCTCGACCAGCGCGGTGTGCTGGCGCTGCGAGTGCTCCAGGTTCCGTACGAGCAGCGGGATGCAGTCCAGGAGGTCGTTGACGGTCGCGCGGACCGCCGCGTACTGCGCGGTGAGCGACGGCGACCCGCACAGCTCGGCGAGCGTGAGGTGGAGGAGCGTGTCCAGCCTGCGGTACTCCGCGAGGGGCGCGTCGTGGGTCCGGTCGAGCGCCGCGCGCAGCCGGTCCGCCTGCTCGCCGGTCAGGCCGTGGGCCGCGCAGAGCCCGGCCGCGCCGACTTCGAGGACCTCGCGGAACCGCAGCGCGTCCTCGACGTCGACGTCCTTGATGCGGCGGCGCAGCTCGCCCTCGCCCGGCGCCGCGGGGCGCGGCCGCACGAAGGTGCCGCCGTACCGCCCGCGCCGCGACTCGACGAGGCCCTGGTCCTGCAGCACCTTCAGGACCTCGCGCAGCGTGACCCGGCTGATGCCGAGGCGGTCGGCCAACTCCCGTTCCGACGGCAGGCGTTCGCCGCCGGGGACCAGGCCGAGGCGGACCACCTGGAGGATCTGCTCCAAGGCCTCCTCGAAGCCGTTGCCCGCCCGCACCGGACGCAGGACCGGCGTCAGCCGGTCGTCCTCCGTCCCGGGCGGGACACCTCCGTTGGTGTCCTCTTCCGTGTGCGACATGCCCGTACCCCCTTCCCAAGCAAAGGTTCTCCGCAATACCTTATGGCTCCCGGCTGACCCAAGGAGGCTTTTCCCGTGGCAGACCGCACACCCCCGCTCGCCGTCGAGGAGCTCACCGCCCTCGTGGCGAGCGGCGAGATCGACACTGTCGTCCTGGCCTTTCCCGATATGCAGGGGCGGCTCCAGGGCAAGCGGTTCGCCGCCCGCTTCTTCCTCGACGAGGTCCTGGAACACGGTACGGAGGGCTGCAACTACCTCCTCGCCGTCGACCCGGAGATGAACACCGTCGACGGATATGCGATGTCCTCCTGGGACCGCGGCTACGGCGACTTCGCCATGCACGCCGACCTCTCCACCCTGCGCCGCGTCCCCTGGAACGAGGGCACCGCGATGCTCATCGCGGACCTGGCCTGGAGCGATTCCTCACCCGTGGTCGCGGCGCCCCGCCAGATCCTGCGCCGCCAGCTGGACCGCCTCGCCGAGCTCGGCTTCACCGCGCACGTCGGCACGGAGCTCGAATTCATCGTCTTCAAGGACACCTACGAACAGGCGTGGGACGCCGGGTACAAGGACCTCACCCCGGCCAACCAGTACAACATCGACTACTCGGTCCTCGGCACCGGCCGCATCGAGCCGCTCCTGCGCCGCATCCGCAACGACATGGCGGCCGCCGGGCTCGTCGTCGAGTCGGCCAAGGGCGAGTGCAACCCGGGCCAGCACGAGATCGTATTCAAGTACGACGAAGCCCTGGTCACCTGCGACCAGCACGCCATCTACAAGACCGGCGCCAAGGAGATCGCGTCCCAGGAAGGTGTCTCGCTCACCTTCATGGCCAAGTTCAACGAGCGCGAGGGCAACTCCTGCCACATCCACCTCTCGCTCCAGGACGCCGACGGCACCAACGTCATGGCGGGCTCCCCGGACGACCCGGGAGGCATGTCACCCGTCATGCGGCACTTCCTCGCCGGTCAGCTCGCGGCGCTGCGCGACTTCTCCCTGCTCTACGCGCCCCACATCAATTCCTACAAGCGGTTCAGGCCGGGCTCCTTCGCGCCGACCGCCGCCGCCTGGGGCTACGACAACCGCACCTGCGCACTCCGCGTCGTCGGCCACGGCCGCTCGCTCCGCTTCGAGAACCGGCTCCCCGGGGGCGACGTCAACCCGCACCTGGCCGTCGCGGGGCTCGTCGCCGCGGGCCTGTACGGGGTGGAGCAGAAGCTCGAACTCCCCGAAGAGTGCACCGGCAACGCCTACAGCGGCGACTACGCGCACGTCCCCACGACGCTGCGGGAAGCCGCCGAGCTCTGGGAGAACAGCCCCATCGCCAAGGCCGCCTTCGGTGACGAGGTGGTCGCCCACTACCGCAATATGGCGCGGGTCGAGCTGGACGCCTTCGACTCCGCGGTGACCGACTGGGAGCTCCGCCGCTCCTTCGAACGCATGTGAGGCACCCTTGCTAGAGGTATTGAACCCGGCGACCGAAGAAATCATCGCGACCGTCCCCGCCGCCACCGCGCAGGACGTCGACGCCGCCGTCGCGCGTGCGACATCGGCACAGGCCAAGTGGGCGGCCGCCGCCCCCGCCGACCGCGCGCGCCTGCTGCGCCGCTTCGCGGCGGTCGTCGACGAACACCTCGAAGAACTCGCCCGGTTGGAGGTGCGCGAGGCCGGTCACGTCATCGGCAACGCGCGCTGGGAGGCGGGCAACGTCCGCGATCTCCTGGACTTCGCGGCCGGGGGAGTGGAGCGGCTGAGCGGCCGTCAGATCCCGGTGCCCGGGGGCCTGAACGTGACGATTCTCGAACCCCTCGGGGTGGTGGGCGTCATCGCCCCCTGGAACTTCCCGATGCCGATCGCCGCCTGGGGCACCGCCCCCGCCCTCGCGGCCGGCAACGCGGTGGTCCTCAAGCCCGCGGAGACGACCCCGCTCACCGCGCTCCGCCTCGCCGAACTCGCCCTGGAGGCAGGCCTTCCCGAAGGCCTCTTCCAGGTGCTGCCCGGCAAGGGCGACGTCGCGGGCGCCGCCCTCGTCGAACACCCCGGCGTCGCCAAGATCGTGTTCACCGGCTCCACCCGGGTCGGCAAGCAGATCATGGCCACATGCGCCGACCGCGTGAAGCGCGTGACCCTCGAACTCGGCGGCAAGAGCCCGAACATCGTCTTCGCCGACGCCGACGTGGAGGCCGCCGCCCTCGCCACCCCCATGTCGTACCTCGACAACTCCGGCCAGGACTGCTGCGCCCGCACCCGCATCCTGGTGCAGCGCTCCGTCTACGACCGCTTCCTGGAGATCGTCAGGCCCGCAATCGAATCGGTCGTCGTCGGCGACCCGTCCGACGAGAAGACCCAGATGGGCCCGCTCATCTCCAGGTCCCAGCTGGAGCGGGTGCGTTCGTACGTCCCGGCCGGCGACGGAATCCACGGCACCGCCCCCGAGGGGCCCGGCTTCTGGTTCCCGCCGACGCTCCTCACCGATGCCGCCCCGACGTCGCCGGTGGCGACCGAGGAGGTCTTCGGGCCGGTCGCCGTCGTCCTGCCCTTCGACGACGAGGCCGACGCGATCCGCCTCGCCAACGCGACCGAGTACGGCCTCTCCGGGTCCATCTGGACGCGGGACGTGGGGCGTGCCCTGCGCGTCTCCGGCGCGGTGGCCGCGGGCAACCTGTCCGTCAACTCGCACTCCAGCGTGCGCTATTGGACCCCCTTCGGCGGTTACAAGCAGTCCGGACTCGGCCGTGAACTCGGCCCGGACGCGCTCGCCGCATTCACGGAAACCAAGAACGTCTTCATCAGCACGGAGGCCTGAGCACCCATGACCGAAGAGACTCTCGCATCCCCTGGGGGCGCCCCCCAGACCCATGGCTGCCGCCGCCTCGTCGGCCGCACCGCCGTCATCACCGGCGCAGGCAGCGGCATCGGCCTCGCCACCGCGCGCCGCCTCGCCTCCGAAGGCGCCCATGTCGTCTGCGGGGACATCGACGAGAGGGCGGGCAAGGCCGCGGCCGACGAGGTCGGCGGGACCTTCGTGAAGGTCGACGTCACCGACGCCGACCAGGTCGAGGCGCTCTTCAAGACCGCGTACGACACCTACGGCTCGGTCGACATCGCCTTCAACAACGCGGGCATCTCGCCGCCCGACGACGACTCCATCCTGGACACGGGCCTCGAAGCCTGGAAGCGCGTCCAGGACGTCAACCTCACCTCCGTGTACCTGTGCTGCAAGGCGGCCCTCCCCTATATGCGGCGGCAGGGCAAGGGCTCGATCATCAACACCGCCTCGTTCGTGGCGAGGATGGGTGCGGCCACGTCGCAGATCTCGTACACTGCGTCCAAGGGCGGCGTCCTCGCCATGTCCCGTGAGCTGGGCGTGCAGTTCGCCCGCGAGGGCATCCGCGTCAACGCGCTCTGCCCGGGCCCGGTCAACACCCCGCTCCTCCAGGAGCTGTTCGCCAAGGACCCCGAGCGGGCCGCGCGCCGCCTCGTGCACATTCCGGTGGGCCGCTTCGCGGAGGCCGAGGAGATGGCGTCCGCGGTGGCCTTCCTGGCCAGCGACGACTCCTCGTTCGTGAACGCCACGGACTTCCTCGTCGACGGCGGGCTCACGGGGGCGTACGTCACGCCGCTGTAGTTCAGCCCCTGTAGTCCAGCCCTCGCAGTTCACCCTCCAGCCACCACCCCGTCAGCCGGGCGTCGCACGACGCCCGGCTGACCTGCGTAGACACGGGAGTGTGTACATGAACTTCAAACGCCGCTGCACCGCCGCAGCCGCCGTGCTCGCCGTCGCGGGAACCGGCCTCCTCGGCGTCCAGGCCACCGCAGAAGCAACGCAGCACGCCCGGCCGAAGGCCGAGAAGTGCCCCACGCTGACCGTCTCCGAAGGCTGGTACGGCAAGAACAAGGCGCGGCTCCAGCGCATGCTGGACCAGTACGGCAGATGCGGCGAAGGCCGGGGCGCCGCCAAGCCCGTCGCCACCTTCGACTGGGACAACACCGTCATCAAGAACGACATCGGCGACGCCACCATGTTCTGGCTGCTGCGCAACGCCAAGATACGCACGCCCGAGCGCGGCGACTGGCACACCACGAGCCGCTATCTGACCGGCCCGGCGGCCAGGGCCCTGGCGAAGGCCTGCCCCGCCACCGGCACCACCCTGCCCACCCACCGCGACACCGCCTGCGCCGACGAGATCCTCTCCGTCTACAGCGAGGGGACCACGACCTCGGGGAAGACGGCCTTCGCGGGCTTCGACCGGCGCCGCATGGAACCGCAGTACGCCTGGCTCGCCCAGCTCACCCGCGGCTGGACCACCCGCCAGGTCGAACAGTTCGCGGCCGCCGCCCGCAAGGAGAACCTCGCCGCGCCCGTCGGCGCCGAACAGCGGGTCGGCACGGAGCGGGTCACCGGCTGGGTCCGCTACTACGACCAGCAGCGCGACCTGATCCGCACCCTCAAGAAAGCAGGCTTCGACGTCCACATCGTCTCGGCGTCGCCCGAGCCCGTCGCCGAGGTGTGGGCGAAGGCCGTGGGCATCGACGCCCGGCACACCCTCGGCATCCGCAACGTCACCGCACACGGCAGGCAGACCGCGCACCTCAAGGGCTGCGGCACCGTCAGGGACGGCGACGACTCGATGATCACGTACATCGACGGCAAGCGCTGCTGGATCAACAAGGAGATCCTCGGCGTGCGCGGCGCCGCCGCCGAGATGGTGCAACCGGCCGGGAAGCGCCAGGTGTTCGCGGCGGGCGACTCCGACACGGACGTCTCCTTCCTGCGCGACGCCACCGGCCTGCGGCTCGTCCTGAACCGCAACAAGAACGAACTGATGTGCCGCGCCTACGAGAACGGCGACGGCCGCTGGCTGGTCAACCCCATGTTCATCGAGCCCAAGGGCAAGAAGGCCGACCCCTACCCCTGCGCCACCACGGGGTACACCCGACGGGACGGCGCCCCGGCGCCGGTGCGCCGTACGGACGGCTCCGTGATCCCCGATCAGCGGGACACGGTGTACGGGAAGTCGACACCATCGTCAGCGCCGTAGGACTGATGTACGGTCCACTCGCATGCGTAACAGAAACATTTTGGCGCTGACCCTGGCCGCGGCCGCCACCCTGGCGGCCGTGCCGGCAGCTCTCCCCGCGGCCGCCGCCACGCCCGCGAACCCCCGTACCGCCGCGGGGCACTGCCCCCAGCTGTCCAAGAAGCTGACCTGGTACGGCGACAACCGCGCCCACCTGCAGCAGATGATCGACGAGCGCGGCAGTTGCTCCCACCCGCACCTCGGACACGGCAAGAAGCGCCCGGTCGCCGCCTTCGACTGGGACAACACCGTCACGAAGAACGACGTCACCGACGCGACCATCGCCTGGTCCCTGCGCCACGACAAGATCCTGCGCCCCAAGAGCTGGAAGTCCACCAGCAAGTGGATGACCGACGACGCACACCGCGCGCTCACCAAGGCCTGCGGCACAAAGGTCCCGGTCGGCAAGCCGCTGCGCACCTCCACGAACAAGGCCTGCGCGGACGAGATCTTCGAGGTCCGCGAGGACGGGAAGACGATGAGCGGCAAGGCCGCCTTCGCCGGGACGTGGGACCACCGCCACACCGTCCCGCAGTACGCCTGGGTGCCGCAGATCTTCGCCGGGCACACCGTTCCCGAGCTGGAGTCGTACGCGGCGAAGGCCCGCAAGGAGGCGCTCGCCGCCCCGATCGGCGCCACCCAGACCGTCGGCACCCACGAGATCCCCGGGTACGTCCGCTACTACGACCAGCAGCGTGACCTGATCCGCACCCTCAAGAAGGCAGGCTTCGACGTCTACATCGTCTCGGCGGGCTCGGAGCCGGTCACCGAGGTCTGGTCGAAGAGCGTGGGCATCGACCGCAAGCACACCGTCGCCATCCGCTCCGTCCTGGACCGCAAGGGCCGCATCACCACCTGGAACCAGGGCTGCGGCGGCGTCCCCGTGAACAAGGGCGAGGCCATCCCGTACATCGACGGGAAGCGCTGCTGGATCAACCAGGAGATCTTCGGGATCAAGGGCAAGCAGGCCTGGGACAAGCAGGACCGGGGCGACCGCATCGCGCTCGGCGGCGGCGACGCCGACACCGACGTGACGTTCGTCGGCGACGCGACCGGCGCGCACCTCGTGCTCAACCGCAACAAGAACGAGGTCATGTGCCGTGCGTACGACGACGCGGACGGCCGCTGGGTCGTGAACCCCATGTTCATCGAGCCGCTCAAGCAGAAGCCCGACCTCTACCCCTGCTCGACGAGCGCGTACAACGAGCACAACGGGGACAAGGGTCCCGTCCGGCGCGCGGACGGCTCCGTGGTCGCCGACCAGCGGGACTCGGTGTACTGAGTCCTCGCGGCACGACTTAGAGTGCCGGGATGAGCATGTCGACTCCTCCCGGCTGGTACCCGGACCCGTCGGCGCCGGCGGTCGAACGCTGGTGGGACGGGACCGCCTGGACCGAGCACCGGCGGACCCCCGAGTACGCCCAAGTGCCGCAGGACGGGCAGGGCTTCGGCCCGGCCGCCGACACCACGGCCGTGATCGCCCCGGCCGCCTCCGGCGGCGGCCGGGGCAAGGCCGTCGCGCTCGCCGCCGCCGGGGTCGTCCTCGTCGGCGCGATCGTCACCGGCGCCGTCGTCCTGACCAAGGACGACGGCGACCCGACCGGCGGCGCGCCGGCGCCGAGCGCGTCGGTGAACAGCGATCCGGCGCCCACCGGGACGGAGTCGAAGTCGGCGTCCCCGTCCGCCGACCCCGACCCGGACACCCTCGTCGACGACCTCAACGGCATCACGCTCCCCGTCCCCGACGGCTGGGTGAAGGGCGACGGCTACATCGGCGGCGGCGCGACCGTCCAGACCCCGGACATCATCGACTGCCCGGGTGACTCCGGCCTCTGCCGCGCGGGCACCGTCACATCGAGCACCGTGACGGGCACGGACGAGACGGACCCCAAGACGCTCGCCCAGGGCGACATCAAGGACGCCGCGGACGAGACCTACGACCACGACAAGCTGGACAACGAGCCCTACGGCGGCATCACCGGCCACGAGAAGCTCGGCGAGGGCCAGGTCGCGGTCGCGGGCCGCACCGGCTACTACGTGCGGTGGCGCGTGCACACCGCCAAGGGCTCCGGCGGGTACGTCCAGTCGCTCGCGTTCAAGTCGAGCGTCGGATCGGAGTCGATGGTCATCGTCCGCTTCGCCGTCGGCGCCGGGGACGGCGACCCGCGGGTCTCCGTCATGGACGAGATCACCGAAGGCATCCGCTCGGTCGACGACAGCGGTACGGGCGGCGGCGTCGGCGACGACGTCGGCGCGACCCCCTGAGAGCAGGCCCGCAGGGGGCGTGATCACAGGAAGGTCTGGCCCTCGCCCCGGTACGTCGGGACGCTCGCCGTCACCTTGTCGCCCTCGACGAGATGCAGTGTCTCGAACCGCTCGCACAGCTCACCCGCCTTGGCGTGCCGGAACCACACCTTGTCGCCGATCAGCAGATCGTCCGCCGCCGGGCCGTGCAGCGGAGTCTGCACCTCGCCCGCCCCTTCCTGCGGGTCGTACCGCAGCCCCTCGGGGAGGTACGGCTCCGGCGAGCGGTCGGCGCCCGCGACGCCCGACGCCGGATACCCGCCGCCGAGCACCGTCACCGTCCCCGCACCGGGCCGCCGCACCACGGGCTGGGCGAACAGCGCGGCAGGACGCCCGCTGAACGACGTGTAGTTGTCGAAGAGCCGCGGCACGAAGAGCCCCGACCCCGCGGCGATCTCGGTGACCGCACGCTCGGCCGCGGTGTGCTGCACGCTGCCGGTGCCGCCGCCGTTCACGAACTCCAGGTCCGGCGCGACCGCCCGCACGGCGGCGATGGTCTCCCCCCGGCGCGCGGCCAGCTCCTTGCGGGCCGCGGCCTGCATCATCCGGATCGCCCGCGAGCGCGCCGGGCGCCCCTCGACCGCGTCGCCCACGCCCGCGACATGACCCTCGTACGCCATGACGCCCACGAGCCGGAAGCCGGGCCGCCGCACGACGGCGCGGGCCAGCGCGGCGACCTGCACGGGGGAGTGCAGCGGCGAACGGAGCGCGCCCACGCGCACGCGCCCGGCAAGGACCCGGAAGGACGTATCCAACTCCAGGCAGACCCGCACCTCCTCGGTCCCGCCGTCCCTGGCCTCGTCGATGAGGCGCAGCTGCGCCGGGTCGTCGACCATCACGGTCACCGCGGCAGCGAGCTTCGGATCGGCGGCCAGTCGCGCGAAGGAGGCGCGGTCCGCCGAGGGATAGGCGAGCAGCACGTCGTCGAAGCCGGACCGGGCGAGCCACAGCGACTCGGCGAGCGTGAACGACATGATCCCCGCGAAACCGTCCCGGGTGAGGACGCGTT
Source organism: Streptomyces sp. NPDC046465 (assembly GCF_040646035.1). Taxonomy (NCBI): domain Bacteria; kingdom Bacillati; phylum Actinomycetota; class Actinomycetes; order Kitasatosporales; family Streptomycetaceae; genus Streptomyces; species Streptomyces sp. NPDC046465. The sequence goes on along the minus strand of NZ_JBEYZK010000033.1, from coordinate 3,799 downwards.
CGAGAAGGGCACGACAGCGCACGGACTTGCTCGCGACCCGGATCGGCTTGCCCGCGGCCCGGTGCACGAGATCGTCGGCGTTCGCGTCGAAGGCGTCCAGGTCGACGATGGCGACGGGAGCGTCCAGGTGCGCGGTGGCCCGGTCGTAACGGGCCCGGTCTGCTGCGCTCCGCGGCGCGTGACGCCGCGGTGAAGGGCGGTGGCCGGGGGCGGGGTGGGCTGTCATGGCCGAAGCCTGCCAGACACGATTACCGGAGGGTAGGGGGACGATCCGGGCAGATCGCCCGGGGGTGCGGACTGAGTTCCCGTACGTCCGGCGGCAGCCCGTAGAGTGACGCGCACGGAGCCCGACCGAGCGGTGTGCACAGAACCTCGCCGGCCTCGCGCTCCGGCCGGCCGGAGCGCGAGGAATCGGGGGAGCATGAGCACGGAGGCGCCTCGCAGCCCCATCCCCCCACGCCCCACCACGCCTCCTCCCCGCCCCGCATCCCCGCCGGCCCCCACGGACCGGCCCCGCGCGGCACAGCCCTCCGCGGACGACGCCTCCGCGGACCCGTCCGACGAGGCCGCCGAGCCGCCGCCCGCGCCGTCCGCCCGCTTCCCCGACGTCCGGCCGCCGGTCGACCGGGACTGGGTGCTCGACAGGCCGCGGCCCGCACCCCTCGACGGCGACGAGGACCCGGGCCAGGCGGCCCGCATCCAGGACCTCCTCGCCCCCTTCGAAGAGGCCCGCGCCGCGGCCCCGCCGCCCCCGGCCTCCGCACGCCTGCCCGACACCCCGCCGGTGCCGCCCGAGGACCGGGCTCCGCTCGTCGCGGCCGCGCCCCGTACGACCGCCGCCCGTCGCGCGACCGGAGCCGTCGATCTGACGCCGGGGCCCGGCGCCGGACGGCCCTTCGTCTTCTTCGCGCGGCCCGCGATGTACGACGACAGCACCACCCGGCTGCGTCCCGTCGGCGCCTGGGCGCGCCCCCGCGCGGCCGCAGCCGTGGCCTGTGTCGTCCTCGGGCTCGGCCTCATCGGCGGAGCGGTGACCGGGAGTTGGCTGACCGGGGAGTCCGCCGCGGGCGGCGCGACGCGCAGCGCGTACACCGTCACCGGCGGGCTCTGGCACAGCGTCCCCGTCGACCGGCTCTTCCCTCCCGCGCTGGAGGGCGAGGGCGCGGGTCCGGGCGGCGCCGACCGTGCCTGGACCCGGATCGCCGTCGCACCCGACAGCAACTGCAAGGACGCCTTCGACCCGTTGCTTCGGAAGGCGCTCGCACCGGTCGGCTGTCTGCGGCTGCTGCGCGCCACGTACACGGACGCCACCCGCAGCCATGTCACCACCGTGGGCCTGCTGTTCACCAAGGCGGACGCCGACGGCATGCAGACACTGCGGAACCGTTTCACGGAGGAGGGGCTCGACCGGCGCCCCGACCTGATGCCCCGGCCGTACGCCGCCAAGGGCACCGCCGCCGAGGGCTTCGGTGACACCCAACGGGCCACCTGGACCATGTCCGTGCTCCCGGACGCACCCGTCGTCGCGTACGCCGTCTCGGGGTTCGCCGACGGCCGCGTCGTCACGGACCCCGAGCCCGCCACCGAGGCCATGGGCACCAACACCACGTCGGCACCCGCCCAGTCCGGCCTCGGCCACGAGGCGAAGGGCATCGGAGACCGCGTCGAGCGGGGCCTGCGCAAGACCATCGCGGCCGCGGAGAAGAAGTCATGAGCACCCGTCGGGCGCTCGTCGCCACCGTGGCCACCGCCCTGGCGCTCGCCCCGGCCACCGCGTACGCCGACGACGGCATCCGCGCCCAGCAGTGGGGCCTCGACGCCATGCACACCAGCCAGGCCTGGCAGACCACCAAGGGCGAGGGCATCACCGTCGCCGTCCTGGACACCGGCATCGACGACGAGCACCCGGACCTGGCGGGCAGCGTCCTCGACGGCGAGGACATGGTCGGCTTCGGCGCGGGCCGCGGCGACCGGCCCTGGGCCCGGCACGGCACCGCCATGGCCGGCATCATCGCGGGCCACGGACACGGCGGGGGCCGCGCCGACGGCGTGCTCGGCATCGCGCCCGGGGCGAAGATCCTGCCGGTCCGCGTGATCCTGGAGGACGGCGACCCCGCCCGCAAGAAGGCCCGCAACACCCGTGGCAACGCCCTCGCCGACGGCATCCGCTGGGCCGCCGACCACGGCGCGGACGTCATCAACCTCTCGCTCGGCGACGACTCCAAGTCCGCCCACCCCGAACCGGCCGAGGACGCCGCCGTGCAGTACGCCCTGAAGAAGGGCGTCGCCGTCGTCGCCTCCGCGGGCAACGGCGGCAAGCGCGGCGACCACGTCTCCTACCCCGCCGCCTACCCCGGGGTGATCGCCGTGACGGCCGTCGACGAGAACGGCGCCCGCGCCGCCTTCTCCACCCGGCGCTGGTACGCCACCGTCGCGGCCCCCGGCGACGACATCATCATCGCGGACCCCGACCACAAGTACTACGAGGGCTGGGGCACCAGCGCCGCCTCCGCCTTCGTCTCGGGCGCCGTCGCCCTGATCCGCGCCGCCCACCCGTCGCTCACGCCCGCCCAGATCAAGCAGCTCCTGGAGCGCACCGCCCGCGACGCCCCCTCCGGCGGCCGCGACGACTCCCGGGGCTTCGGTCTGATCGACCCCGCCGCCGCACTCGCCCGCGGCGACAGGCTCAAGCCCGAGAAGCCCCCCACGACGGCCCACGGCGCGCAGTACTTCGGCCGGGGCCCGGACCCGGCACAGGGCGACGGCGGCCCCGCGGGCTGGGTGGGCCCGGTCGCGGGCGGCCTCGGCATCGCGCTGCTCGCGGCGGCCGTCCACCTCTGGCGGACCAGGTCGGGAGCGCCCCGGGTGCCCGGTCGGGGCGCGGGACCCGCTCTGTAGGGTCGACACCGTGGCGAACATGGCGAACATGGCGAACAAGAACATTCCCGACCCCGGCTTCTCCGACGACGACGGGACGGCCGACCCCCGGCTGGCCGAGGCCCTCACCGCCTGGTCCGCGGACCGCACGGCCCACGGCCCCGTCCTCGAAGCCCTGGCAGGCGCCCGGCTCCTCGTCCCCGTCGTCGCCGTGCTCGGCGAGGTGGAGGAGGACGAGAACGGGCTTCGCCGTGAGAAGACCAGTGACATGGCGGTGCCCACCCTCAAGGCCGGTGACCGCAAGGCGCTGCCCGCCTTCACCTCCATCGAGGCCCTCGCCCTGTGGGACCCGGCGGCCCGCCCCGTCGCCGTGCCGCTGCACCAGGCGCTGCAGGCCGCCGCCCACGAACAGGCCGACACCATCGTCCTGGACCTTGCGGGCCCCGTCCCCTACGAACTCGGCCGCTCCGCCCTGCTCGCCCTCGCCGAGGGGCGCGCCAGCGCCGACCCGCTGGCCGACCCCGCCGTCACCGGAGCGGTGCGCGCGGCCGTCGCCGCCGAGCCCGCCGTGCTCCGCGCCCACCTGGGCCCCGGCCACGCGGACGGCACCCTCGCCCTGGTCCTCGACCCGGCCGCGGACCCGGCCGAGGCCGCCCAGCGCGTGGCCCGGCGGATCGCCGCCGACGAAACACTGAGGGCCCGCCTGGTGCGCGGCCTCGACCTGGCACTCCTGCCGGCCGAGGCGACGCCGCCGGGCGAGCCCCTCTACGTACGTACGGTGTGAAGGCGCAGAGCCTGTGTCATATCCCCGGCCGGGCGGGCGTCGTCTGGCACGCACGCTCGCCGCGTTGCCGAAAAGCCCTAGTAGCTCCTCCCCCAGGCCTCAAGGGCCCGGGGGGACCCCCATCGAGGACTTCCCGGC
>NZ_JBEYZK010000032.1:0-76062 GCF_040646035.1 Streptomyces sp. NPDC046465 | reverse complement strand
GATCGTGCCCTGCGGGACTTCCAGGTCGATGCCGTCCAGGACGGTCTTCTCGCCGTAGGACTTCCGCAGCCCGTGCGCCGCGATGGCCAGGTCGTCGGTCATGGTGGATCTGCTCCCTCTGGAGGCGGTCGGTGAGGCGGTTGGTGAGGTGGCGGTCAGAGACTGCGGGCGGTGATGTCGCCGTAGGCGGTGGTCGCGCGGATCGCCAGACCGGCGTCGGCGCCCTCGGTGTTGTTGAGCGCGTTGTGGACCCGGCCGTACGCGGTGCCCGCGTCGAGCGAGGCGGAGACTCCGCGGGCGGTGCCGACGGTGATCTCCCCGGCCTCGGTGCGCAGTTCGACCGAGCCGCGCACGGCCTCGGCGATCCGGATGTCGCCCTTCATGGTGCGGATCTCCGCGGGGCCGTTGAGGCGGCCGACCGTGACGTCACCGGCCATCAGGTCGAGGCGGGCGCTCGCGGCCTCGTCGAGCTTGGCCGAGCCCTGCGCGCCCTCGTAGGTGACGTCGCCGAGGCGTCCGACGCCGCGGAGTTCACCGGCGGCCGTCTTCGCGTCTACGTGGGAACCGGCGGGCAGTTGCACGGTCACCTCGACGGAGCCGGAGCTGCCGAGCAGCCGGTTCTCGGGCGCCGCAGCCTCGATGCGCAGGACGCCCTCGACGTACTCGACCGAGATCCGCTCGGCGGCCTTGACGTCCTTGCCGCTCGCGGCGTTGGCGGGCCGGACCTCGACGGTGGCGTCGGCACGGTCGGCGGCGATGAGCTGGAGGCGGCCCGCGGGGATGTCGAGGACGGCGGAGATGGGGGCGGGGGTGTCGAACTTCTGCATGGTGTGCTCCTTGGCTGCCGTGTTGTTGCTGTTTCCGATGAGCGAAAAGCTACGTTGCGTTCACCACTTCGGCAACGCATTCGTTGCGCTGAAATCCTGTCACCGCAGCTCAGATGCGCTATTTCGTTGCAACGGATGTGAATCTAACGCAACAACCAGGGCTCGTTGCGTTGCAATGACTTGGAATCGAACGCTATGCTGGCCCCATCGCAGACCAGGACTCACCGAAGACCTGGACTCACCGAAGACCACGAAGGAGGCAGCGATGCCGGGCGGCAGACTCACCCAGCAGGAGCGCCAGCAGATCGCGCTCGGCCTGGCCGACGACCTCGCGTACGCGGAGATCGCCCGCCGCCTGGACCGCCCCACCTCGACGATCACGCGCGAGGTGATGCGCAACGGCGGCCCCACCGGCTACCGCTCTGACCTGGCCCACCGCGCCACGGAACAGCGCGCCCGCCGGCGCAGGCAGACCGCGTCGGGGGGCGCGCGGACGCCTGCGCGGACGGGCGAACGCGCCGGGGGCGACGGACGTGACGGGCGGGACGACGAGGCGGTCCGGGAGTACGAGGAGACGCTCGCCACCGTCTTCATGCAGTCGGGCCTGCCGAAGATGACCGCGCGCGTACTGGTGGCCCTCTTCACCACCGAAGCGGGCAGCCTCACCGCGGCCGAACTCGTCCAGCGTCTCCAGATCAGCCCGGCGTCCGTCTCCAAGGCCGTCGCTTTCCTCGACAGCCAGGGCCTGATCCGCCGGGAACGCGACGAACGCCGCCGCGAGCGGTACGTGGTCGACAACGACGTCTGGTACCAGTCGATGATCGCCAGCGCTCGGGCGCACGCCCAGTTGGTCGAGACGGCTCGGCAGGGCGTCGGCATCCTGGGGCCCGACACGCGGGCCGCCGCCCGCCTCGAAGGAATCGCCCGTTTCGTCGACTTCGTCTCGGAGGGCATTGTTCGCGCGGCGGAGCAGGCACGGGATGTTCTTTACACGGAGCCGACGAATTCGACGGAGCCGATGACTTCGACGGAGCCGACGACTGCGACGGGGTCGCCCGAGACACGGTGACCCGCCGGGGTGCCGCCCCCGTCAGACGACCGCCGCAAGCAGCTCGCACCACACGAACTTGCCCTGCGGGCCGCGAGTGGGGCCGGGCGCGCACCACCCCCACCCGTCGGAACACTCCCGTACGAGACCGAGCCCTCTGCCCGCCTCGTCCGACACGGAGGCGGGACCCGGGCAGGGTGGCGTGGGATCGGTGTCCCACACGGCGATGCGGAGGGTGGCCCCCGCGCAGTACAGGCGCAGGGAGGCGGGCCCTGCGGTGTGCTGCACGGCGTTGGCGACCAGCTCGGTCGCGAGGAGTTCGGCGGCATCGGCGAGGTGCGGCAGCCCGTGCGCGCGCAGGATCAGCCGGAGCGCCTGACGGCTCACGGTGACGGACCGGGGGTCGTTGGGGACGGTGAGGCTGTACGCCCAGGGGGACGGGGTCGAGGCCGGGGTCGAGGCCGGGTGGTCAGCTTTACTTTCGGGCATGGCGCACTCCGTTGTGCGGGAGGGGAGTTGGGGGTTCGCGACGACCGTTCGGCGGTGGCAGTGTCGCGCCCGCCATGGCAGGGCGGGGCGGGGCGCTTCCGGGGGTCCGGGGTCGCGGCGTGTGTCCGATGCGTCACCGACGGTAGAGACTAAGGTTAGTCTCGCGCAACCCGTTGCCGTAATCTGGTCACCCATCGGAGTGACCAACCGCCGCACAAACACCCCATGTTGGGCAGAGGGAGGTTCGTGTGCCGCGTAAGCAGCCCACGGCTCGACAGGCACGGCTCGGTCGTGAGCTGCGCAAAATGCGGGAGTCCGCCGGGCTGACGGCACGAGAAGCCGCCCGGCTGCTCGGTGCCGTTCCCGTGACGATGAGCCAGATCGAGTCCGGAGTAACAGGCGTCAGTGAGGCGCGTGTACGTCGTCTGGCGAGCCACTACTCCTGCACCGACGGCGAGTTGGTCGACGCACTGGTGACGATGGCGACCGATCGGACGCGGGGTTGGTGGGAGGAGTACCGGGAGGTACTGCCGCACGTGTTCGCGGACCTCGCGGAGCTGGAGCACCACGCTCGCTACATGCAGGTGATCGGCACCGCCCACGTTCCGGGTCTGCTCCAGACCGAGGACTACGCCCGGGCCGTTCTCTCATACCGGGTACCTGAACTCCCCACGAGCGAGCTGGACTCAAGGCTGGCCCACCGCATGCAACGCAAACTGACTCTGGCGGACGGTAGGTCGACGCCATTCGAGGCAGTACTGCACGAATTCGTCCTGCGGACGCGTGTCGCAGACCGACACGTAGCCCGGTCCCAACTCCTGTCGCTGTTGACTGAGTCGGAGCAAGCCCACGTGACGGTGCGAGTAGTCCCCTTCGATGTCGACGGGTTCGCCGGGGCGAGTTCAATGATGCTCTACGTTGGTGGCGCCGTGCCGACGTTGGACACCGTCCAGCGGGACGCACCGTACGGTTCGGTGTTCCTCGACGCGTCCGCTCAGCTACTAGCCATGCGAACACTCTTCCGTAAGGTGGAAGCAGCGTCCCTTGAACCCGTTGCATCACGGGACCTCATCCACCGCCTTGCGAAGGAACTGTAGAAGTGGCCCCATGGCAGAAGTCGTCTTTCTCGGGACCGGGCGACGGCAACGAATGCGTCGAACTCGCCCTCGAAGGTAGCTGCCTCATGCTCCGCGAGAGCGACGAGCCCGACCACATACTCGCGCTCAGCCCAAGGGCCTTGGCCTCGCTGGTCGAAAAGCTCCAACACTCGTGACCATGAGGCTGGCACTTGCGCTGCCCCACTGAGCGAAGGACCGTGCGATGCTCCTATGGCAGAAAGCCACGTTCTCCGGTGGCGGAGAAGGCAACGAATGCGTCGAGCTGGCCCGCACCGGCAACACCACCCTGCTCCGCGAAAGCGACGACCCGAACCGCATAGTTGCCCTCAGCGGACACACGCTGGCCGCCCTCCTCGCCAAGATCCAGTCATCATGACCACGAGGCGGGCACGTGCGCTGATCCCCGCACTCCGCCCGTCGGCCACAAGAGGGCTACGACCGGTGCACCATTGGCAGAAGCCCACGTTCTCCGGTGGCGGGGACGGCAGCGACGGCGCCCGCACCGACGTCTACTCGTCTGCGCTCTCGGCGCCCGGGGCTTCGGTCACCCACTGCTGTGCGGCGGCCAGGTCCGGGGCCGCGCCTGCCATCTCGTAGGCGAAGCCGTTCCACGCGATCAGGGCCCGCGCTTGATCGGGCTGCACGTGGCTGCCGCCGCCGTGCAACGGCCGATGCTTGCGCCAGATGTCCATCGGCGGGCGTCGGCGCTTGTCGTACGCGGCGAGCGGGTCGTCGGCCGCGATCGCCGGGACCGCGCGGGACGGCTGGTTGGGTGGTCCGGGACGGGAATGCTTGCCCATGCCTCGATGGTCTCAGGCGGCGATCGTGGTTGTCCGGGTACCCGGGCGGGGGCGCCGCCCCTCCCCGACGTGATGCAAACGGGACCCCACCCTCCTTATCCCGCACGAGGAACCAGCGCATCATGGGCTGGTTGTTGTCGGGAGAGGCAGTCGGGGCGGGTGAGGGGCATGCGGAGTGCCGGGATACGGGGCGGAAGCCGCGGCGTGCGGCGGCGCGTGGGCGCGGCGACCGCCGCCGCCCTCGGCTGCGCGCTCGTCCTCGGCGGCTGCGGCGGCCACGACGACGGCGGCGGGGGCGGGGGCAAGAAAGACCGGCCCGTCAGCACCGCCGGTGAAGGCTCCACGCAGCGGCCCGTCCCGGCAGGCAAGGGCAGCAAGGTCGACGACGACTTCAACGGTGACGGCGCCCGGGACCTCGTACTGGACGACCTCGTCCACCGCGGCCACGGCGACGACGCCGGTATCGGCATCGTCTACGGGGGTAAGGACGGCCTCGTCCCCGGCGCCCGGCAACTGCTGAGCGCGCACGCCAACGGGGCCCGTACGAAGGGTGAGCTGCCCGCGGCGTTCGAGTCCGAGGCCTCCTGCGACCTGGACGAGGACGGGTTCACCGATCTGATCGTCTCCACTGACCCGCCGTACGACGGGCAGGGCCCGCCCCCCGTACCGCTGCAGATCCTCTTCGGCTCGCCCAAGGGCCTGACGGGCAAGGCCGTGAAGCTGCGGGTGCCCGCGCAGGCTCGATTCGGCAATGACTGGCCGGACCAGCCGGTGTGCGGGGACTTCGACGGGGACGGCGCGGACGACCTCGTACTGCACGCGAGCGGGGCCCGACTCACGTTCCTGCGCGGCCCGTTCAAGCGCACTGGCGCCCCGCGTGCCGCGGGCAAGCCCGTCACAGGCCCCGGCAACAACCTCGCGTCGGGCCGCGCCACGGACGTCGACGACGACGGCTACGACGACGTCCTCGTACGCAAGGCCGCGGACGCGTCGGGCACCGCCGTCAGCGCGCTCGTCCTCGGCGGGCCGAAGGGGCCCGGCGCAACGGGCGTGCTCTTCCCCGCGGGCAACGACGTCGCGTTCGGCCGGTTCGGCAGGGGCAAGGGAATGGACGCCGCCATCGCGTCGCCGAAGGGCGTCGCCCTCCGTTACGAGGTGCCGGGCACCCCGCGCGGCTCCCTGGAGGCCAAGGACATGGCGGTCGACGCGGGTGACCTGGACGGGGACGGGCTGAGCGAGCTGGTCCTGAGCGGTGGGGGCAGCGGGAGCGGCGGCGGCGCGGGTGAGGTGCGGGTCCTGCGGGGGCGTACGGCGGGGTTCGACGCCAATGCCTCGGCGGTCATCGCGCCTTCCGCGAAGGACACCGCGAAGGGCACCACGCAGGTGCTGCAAGTCGCGGACTTCGACGGCGACAAGCGGGCTGACCTGGTCGTACGGACGTACAGCGGAGGCAGCGAGGGCAACGGGGGCAGCCGGGACACGGTTGCCGTCCATCGGGGACTGGCAGGCGGCGACCTGGTGGCGCGCAAGTCGCAGCTGACCTTCTCCACAGAGGAGTTTCTCGCTCTGAGCGACGGCTGACGGCTGACGGCTGACGGCTGACGGCTGACGGCTGACGGCTGACGGCTGACTCTGCTGTCCCGCCGACCCCGCTGTCCCGTTAACCCCACCATCCCCCATGGGCAACCCTTCGTACGCCCCACGAGTCACACCCCCCGGAAGCCCAGCCGTACCCACTTCCGGGAGCTCCACGTGCGCGTAAGAAATCTGGCCGCCGGTGCGACCGGCGAGGACTTCGGGGTCGGCGGGGCGGGTGTCGGCTTCGGCCGCACTCCGCGCTGAACCAGGCGCCGGACCGCACCGCACCGCACCGCACCGCGCACCGTCCCTTCGCTTTCACTCGCTCGACCACCCAGAACAGAACAGTTGGAGACCCCGCCATGTCCACGTACGCCCGCAACAAGCTCCTCGCGGCAGGTGCCCTCTGCGCCGCCACCGCCCTCGGCGTCACCGGCCTGACCGCGGGCAACGCGACCGCGGCCACCCCCGCAGCCGCCCCTGCCTCCGCCCCCGCCCCCTCGAAGATCCGCGCCGACTACAACGGCGACGGCTACGTTGACCTCGCCGTCGGCGTGCCGGACGCGACCGTGAACGGCAAGGCCAAGGCCGGATACGTCAACGTCGTCTGGGGCGGCAAGTCGGGCCTCGGCAAGCACGGTTCGACCACCGTCAGCCAGGCCACGGCCGGCGTCCCCGGCACCCCGGAAGCGGGCGACGGGTTCGGCCACACCGTCGAGTCGAACGACATGAACGGCGACGGCTACAGCGACCTGGTCGTCGGCGCGCCCGACGAGGACACCACCGTCGGCCTGAGCGCCGGGACCGTCGCGGTCGTGTGGGGCTCCGCGAGCGGCTTCAAGGGCGGCTTCACCGCCGCCAACGGCGACATCGACAGCGCAAGCTACGGCTCACTGCTCGCCACCGGCGACTTCGACAAGGACGGCGACATCGACATCGCCCTCAACTCTCACTTCGACGAGACCAACGCGGTCGTGGTGCGGCCGGGCCCCTTCACCGCGGGCTCGCCCTCCAAGGTCTCCCGGGTCACGGGCTGGCACTTCGCGGGCGCGTCGGCCCTGGCCGCGGGTGACTTCGACAACGACGGCGGCGACGACCTCGCGATCTCGTACCACGGCATGGAGATCAGCGGTACGACCGTGCAGAGCCGCGGCTCGGACGGCGCCTGGAAGGAGACCTGGTCCAGCGCCGACAGCAGCGACACGGCGCTCGCCACCGGCGACTTCGACGGGGACGGCACCGCGGACCTCGCCGTCGGCAACATGCGGCCCAACCCGGAGGCCGAGGGCACCTACTGCGAGGACATCCTCGGCGGCGCGATAGCCGTCGTGTACGGCAAGAACGGCGGCAAGCTCGGCGACGGCGGCGCTTCCTGCACCGCCCAGAGCAACCCGGGAGTCGGCGGCATCGCCGAGGCGGGCGACAACTTCGGCGCGCGCCTCGCGACCGGCGACCTCGACGGAAACGGAACCGACGAGCTGATCACCGGCGCCGACACGGAGGCCGTCGGCACCGTCAAGGACGCGGGCGGCTACTGGGTCCTCTCCTCGTCCGGCATCGGCCAGGACTTCTCGGGCCCCGCCTACACCCAGAACTCCGCGGGCGTGGCGGGCACGGCGGAGGCGGGCGACCGCTTCGGCGCGGCCGTCGCGACCGGCGACTACAACGGTGACGGCCTCCCGGACGTCGCGGTGGGCACGCCCGGCGAGGACGGCTCGAAGGGCGGCGTCTGGTACTCCCCGTCCGCGAAGACCGGCCCGAAGCCGCCGGTCACCTCGGTGACGCCGGGCAAGCTCGGGCTCGCGGGGGCGCGGAGCTACGGGGCCGTTCTCGGGCGGTAGTCGGGCGGTAGTCGGGCGCCGTCACCTTTCGGGGCGCCGCCCATGTGTGCGGCGCCCCCACCCCTCAGCGCACCGTCTGATCACCGGCTCCGCCGAGTTCGTCCTCAAACGCCGGACGGGCTGGATACCCCAGCCAGTCCGGCCGCCACACCCCAACTCCCCTGCCCCATACAACCCTTGCTCCCCTCCAACGGTCTCCCCACCGAACCGAACCGACCCGCACCGCACTCCGCAGGAGAACCGCATGGTCAAGCACGAGCGCACCGAACCCTTCACCGCCCGTTCCAGACGCGGCCGCCTCGTCGCGACGACGGTCGCCGCCGCCGCTCTCGCCGGTGGACTGCTCACCGTCACCGCAGCCACGGCGTCGGCCGCGCCCGCCGACCCGCTGCCGTCGCACGAGGCGGACTTCAACGGCGACGGCGTCGCCGACCTCGCCACCTCCGCGCCCGGCGCCCACGTCGCCGGAAAGGACTCGGCGGGCCAGGTCGTCATCACGTACGGCGGTCCGGCCCTGCGCCACAAGACCTTCAGCCAGGACAGCGCGGGCGTCCCCGGCTCCGCCGAGAAGGGCGACGGCTTCGGCTCCGACACCGCGTACGGCGACTTCGACCGCGACGGCTACGACGACCTCGCGGTAGGCGCACCCGGCGAGGACGTCGGCAGCGACAAGGACGGCGGCACCGTACAGATCCTGTGGGGCTCCGCGGGCGGCCTCTCCGGCGGTACGACGGTCAAGGACCCCCGCCCGAGCGGCCACGACTACTTCGGCTCGCCCCTCGAAGCCGGTGACTTCGACGGCGACGGCACCACCGACCTCGCCATCGGCGCCCGGTCGGGCGCGAGCACCATCGACATCCTGAACGGCAAGATCTCCCGTACCAGGGGCACCGGCAGCAGCCACTACACGATCAAGCCCGCCATCCTGAGCGGCGACGGCGCGGGCCCCTTCAACCTGCACTCGGGCGACGTGAACGGCGACGGCAGGGAAGACCTCATCGTCGACGGCTTCTCCACGGCCGACGAGTACAACGCCAACCTGTGGGTGCCCGGCACCGCCGACGGCCTCAAGACCTCCCGCCAGCAGCGGCTGCCCGGCGGCACCATCACCGACGTCGGCGACACCGACGGCGACGGATTCGGCGACATCGTCATCGGCCTCCAGTGGGACGACGGCATCGCGGGCGCCAACAAGGGCGGCTCGGTGTACGTCGTGCACGGCTCCGCCACCGGCCCGTACGGCGACACCCAGATCTTCACGCAGGACAGCGCGGGCGTACCGGGCTCCGGCGAGAAGGGCGACTCGTTCGGCACCGATCTCGACCTCGGCGACATCAACGGCGACGGCCACCTCGACCTGGTCGTGGGCTCCGCGGGCGAGAACCTCGACGGCGTCGTGGACGCGGGCGCGGTCACCGTCATCTACGGCGCGGCGGACGGTTCGGGCCTGTCCCCGCGGGGCGCGGTCCTCCTCGACCAGAACACGCCGGGCGTCCCCAACTCCAATGAGAAGAACGACTTCTTCGGCTCGGACGTCCACGTGGACGACCTGAACGGCGACGGGCGGGGCGACGTCACGGTCGGCGCGTTCGGCGAGAACGGTGCGAACGGCGCCTTCTACCCGCTGACCAGCAAGGCGGACGGCACGTTCGCCGCTCCGGCGGGCGTCTACACGTCAACGGTCGGCATCTCGGCGGCGGGCACGGCCCGCCTGGGCGTGAACTTCGCGGACTGACGCGGGGCGCAGGGGGCCCAGGGGGGGCGAACCCCTCAGGGTCTCCTCGGGTCTCCTCAGGGTCCCCCTCCGGGACCCCCTAAGGGTTGTCACAGCTCAGCGGCAAAGCCTCTCTCCTCCCGAGGAGGGACGCCCCGGGCCCTTCAGACCAGGTACGTTCGATTCGTGGCTGGATTCAGGATCGGACGCGGCCGGGACAACCGCGCCCCGCGACCCCAACAACAACCGCGGCAGCAGCCGTACGGACAGCAGGCCCCGCAAGGCAGGCAGCAGGCCCCCCAGGGCAGGCCGCAGGCCCCGCAGGGCCCGCAACAGCCGTACGGCTACCCGCCCGCGCCGTCGAACCCGCAGCAGCAGTACGGCGGGGGCGGCCCGCAGTACGGCGGAGGCGGCGCCCCCGGTGGCGGCGCCCCGCACGGCGGCCGGCCGTACGGCGGTGGTGGCTCCGGCGGCCAGCAGTGGCCGCAGGCGGGTGGCAACCACGGCAACCACGGCGAGCCGGAGTACTTCGGTGGCCCCGACGACCACGGCCAGGCCCAGGGCGGGTACGACCCGTACGCGGCCAACAACCCGGGGCACACCCAGGCCTTCTCCATCGGCGAGGACCCCTACACCCAGGGCGACACTTACCGCGCCGGGCAGGCGGCCGCCCCGCCCGTGGGGCCCCGTCTGCACTGGAAGGACCTGCTGCGCGGCATCGTGCTGCGTCCGGGCCCCACCTTCCTCCAGATGCGGGACTACGCGACGTGGGCCCCGGCCCTCATCGTCACGTTCCTCTACGGCGCGCTCGCGATCTTCGGCTTCGAGGACGCCCGCCAGGACGCGATCAACGCCACGCTGTCGTCGGCGGTCCCGTACGTCCTGACCACCGGCGTCGCGATCACCATCAGCGCGTTCATCCTGGGCGTGGTCACGCACACCCTCGCCCGCCAGCTCGGCGGCGACGGCGCCTGGCAGCCGACGGTCGGCCTCTCGATGCTGATCATGTCGCTCACGGACGCGCCGCGCGTGGTCGTGGCGATGTTCCTCGGCGGCGGCCAGCCGTTCGTCCAACTGCTCGGCTGGTTGACCTGGCTCGCGGCGGGCGCGCTGCTCACGACGATGGTCGCCAAGTCCCACGACCTGCCGTGGCCGAAGGCGCTCGGCGCGTCGACGATCCAGCTCCTGGCGATCCTGTCGATCATCAAGCTGGGCACGTTCTAGCGCGACGCATACGCACACGCATACGCACACGCACACGAGAAGGGGCCCGGCGGACTTGTCCGCCGGGCCCCTTCTATTGATCGACTCAGGCGTCGAGAACCTGACCCTCGCGCCGCACGACGGGCGGCTCGACGCTCCACGGGAAGTTGATCCACTCATCGGTGCGCTTCCACACGTACTCGCACTTCACGAGCGAGTGCGACTTCTCATAGATCACGGCGGACCGGACCTCGGCCACGTGATCGAGGCAGAAGTCGTGCACAAGCTTCAGCGTCTTCCCGGTGTCGGCGACGTCATCGGCGATGAGCACCTTCTTGGCGGTGAAGTCGATGGCGTTGGGCACGGGCGCGAGCATGACCGGCATTTCGAGCGTGGTCCCCACGCCCGTGTAGAACTCCACGTTCACGAGGTGGATGTTCTTGCAGTCGAGTGCGTACGCGAGCCCGCCCGCGACGAAGACGCCACCCCGGGCGATGGAGATGATCACGTCGGGCTGGTACCCGTCGTCGGCGATCGTCTGCGCGAGCTCGCGCACAGCACCGCCGAACTTCTCGTACGTAAGGTTCTCGCGCACGTCACTCATACCGCTGCTCACACCTGTGTCCGATGGAAATTGAGGAAGGAACGGGAGGCGGTGGGGCCCCGCTGTCCCTGATAACGCGACCCGTACCGCTCCGACCCGTAGGGCGCCTCGGCGGACGAGGTGAGCCGGAACAGACACAGCTGCCCGATCTTCATCCCGGGCCAGAGCTTGATCGGCAGCGTCGCGAGGTTCGACAGCTCAAGGGTCACGTGCCCGCTGAACCCGGGGTCGATGAACCCGGCGGTGGAGTGCGTGACGAGCCCGAGCCGCCCGAGGCTGGACTTCCCTTCGAGCCGGCTCGCGAGGTCATCGGGCAGGCTGATGACCTCGTACGTCGACGCGAGCACGAACTCACCCGGGTGCAGGATGAACGGCTCGTCGCCCTCGGGCTCCACGAGCCGCGTCAGGTCGGCCTGCTCGATGGAAGGGTCGATGTGGGGGTAGCGGTGATTCTCGAACACCCGGAAGTAGCGGTCCAGCCGCACGTCGATGCTCGAGGGCTGCACCATGGATTCGTCGTACGGATCGACCCGCACCCGTCCGGAGTCGATCTCGGCCCGGATGTCCTTGTCTGAGAGAAGCACGCACCGAGGATACGCAGAGCGCGCGGGCCCACCCCAATCGGCCGGAACCCGCGCGCCTCGTTGCTGCGGCTACCGCCGCTACCTCTGCTGCTTCCGCTGCCCTCTGCTGCCCTCTGCTACCGCTCCGACAGGGACACGGGCACGGCGTGCCGGAGCCGGGCACAGCGCGGACAGCGGATGAGCCGACTGGGACCGAGCCGGTCCGCCTGCTGCATCGGAAACGAAGTGGTGCTGAAGACGTGCCCTTCGGCACATCGGACGACGGTGCGCTCCATCAAGTCCTCGGGTCCCTTCCCCAGTCGTAGGTGAGCTCGTACATACCCGTACTCACTCGTCTCTCGCTCGCCTCCGAGCCGACGACGAAAGGCCACATTACGGTATGAAAGGGACGCCTCTCCAGGCGGCACGACCACAACCCACGGTACGCCCCAACTCCCTCCCGACGCACGGCGCATCCACCCCCCGGACAGCACTCGGACCCCGCGACGAGAGCGCCCGGGGCCCGTAACGAGGACACGATGAGGTAGGGTGTGCGAAGTTACGACACCGCTTCTGGCGGCGTCTTTCGCGGGTGTAGTTTAGTGGTAGAACATCAGCTTCCCAAGCTGAGAGTGCGAGTTCGATTCTCGTCACCCGCTCCACGAAGAAGGCCCAGGTCATCGACCCGGGCCTTTTTGCTGCGCGCTTCCGCTCAGTCGCCGCGTGCCAGATCCATGTCAGAAGCCTGGTTCTCCTGCTCCCGTGCCACGACCCGCCGCACCGTGCGAACGCTCCGGTTGAGAGTGAATGATCTCTAGCAGTCGCTTTGTCCGTCGGCGAGACGTGCTCCCGCTTCGACGTCGTCATAGCGCACGCAGACGTCCTGAATGCCGAGGCCCCGCATCAAGTCGTGGAGTGTCACGACGTAGATTCGGCCCCTCCTACGTAGCCGACAGGGGAAGTCGCCGTACTTTGCCATTTTGTATGCCTTACTCAGGCTGAGGTTCAGTGCCTTTGCTGCGGCCCTCATCCCGACTTCTGTCGGCAGCCCGAAGAGGGCGGAGAAGGGAACAGACTCGTCTCGGTGGCGTTTCATACGTCCTCGCCGATCTCAAAGAGACTCCGCTGGTCCTGCCCGGTTCGGCACCGGCCGGAGCCCCGCTTCTGGGTCAGACCGGCGCTCCGTGATCGGCGCACCTCACGGACGTGCTCGAGCAAGCCGAGGCGCTGGGCCAACGCTCCCAGACGCTCGCCCTCTGCCCTCTGAGCAAGTGCCATCGACATGGGCCCCACTCGCACCACATGGCCGTCGATAGGGATCTGAGTTGCCATCTGGAAGTCCGAGGTGGAGAGGCCAATCCCGACTTCTGGCTCCGGCACCTCGTTCGGGGCCCGGCGGCCTGTTTTCCGACCGGCGGCGTACGCCTCGTCGAGGAGGTGATCCTCAATCCGGTCGGGGTTGGCCGCCCGAACCGTCGCCATACCCTGGATCGCCCCCGCCAGCACCTCCGCACTGACATCACTGCGCTCGGCGCCGGTCCGGGTGACGACCGTCCGTACCGCGGCCTTCAACCGGGGGGTGAGAAGCCACAAAGCAATGACGGTCCACCGCCCTTCCAGGCCCTGTCCCGCCTCATGGCCCAAGTGCTGTGCGATGGCCTTCCACTGCTGAGCTCGCCTAGCGCTGTCGCGTTCCTCGTATCGCATCGCGGCCTGCAGGGCACTTAGTGGCAGGCAGGTGCCCGCCGGCGCCTCAGCGCATCTCCCGTCGTGGAGGCAGAGGCGATCGTCGGAGCAGGATGTCTCCACCCAGTGAGCCAGGCAGGCGAACACATCAGTGAAGGGAAGGACAGACATCACGGCTTCCTCTCGTCGGCGTCGGACCACGGCGGACTGTACGAATCCATGGGCGTGGGAGCTGCCACATCCGGGGGTGGACCCTCCGTCGGCCTCGTCCGCCCGGCCCCGTCCGGGGCTTGATCAGCAGCCCACCACTGACGCTCCTGTTGGACAGGGGAGGCTGTGGGCTTCGATGCGTGGGGCTCTTCGAGTTCGGACCGACTCCTGCCCTGCACCTGTTCGTCCTCGTCACCGTCGTGGGGGTCGATCTCGTCGACGAGGGAGTTCTGGAGGCGTTCCGCGGCCTGGGGTCGTCCGGATGCCGACATCATGTGGGCGATGCGGTAGACGAACGCGGCCCGCTCGTCGGACCCAGGGGTGAAGCCCATTTCGTCCAGCAAGGCGGAGACGCGTTCATGCCTCATCTCCGGATGCTCGGTCGACGCCCGTTCGTTCTGACCCAGGTGAGTCATGGCCGTATCGGCATCGTCGAGGAGTTCGAAGCTGCCCGGCGATGAGTCAGCGGCCCGTGACGCCTGCCTTCCGACGATATGACGGAACCCATCGGGGATCTGTTGGTCGTTCGCGGCAGCTGACAGGCAGGACAACGGGCCTATGAGGTCCGTAGCACGTTGGATCTCGTCCTCATGGCGGGACAGCCACCACACGATGGCGCTACCCGGAGACCGCAGAACGTCCTCACCCAGGTACTCACGACGGCTGCGCTCGTGCTCTCGTTGCCGTTCCCATGACCCGATGCTCCTCCTGTGCTCCTCCAACTCCCCCAGATGCTGCCGGTCCTCGCCACGCAGGTGCAGGCGCACCTCGGTGGCGTAGGCCGTCACCACACCCGACTCTTCGTGAACCGGCTGTCCGAGCAGGCCCTCCAGCCGGTGGCAGAGGGAGTCAGCGCGCCTGGGATGCTCAGTCGCCGTGTAGTGCTCAACGCGCCACAGAACCGAAGCCACGGCCAGGGCACCAGGGTTACCGTGCGAGGTGGCCAGCGGGTCCGTTCGGGTCCGCCATCGGACCATGGCGGAGAAGACAAACGGATACTCGTCCAGGCTGCTGGAGACCGGCACGTCGACGACCGGTATCTCCAGGTACGGTGGCTCAACGGGCAACTCCGTGCCGTCCTGGGTTTCTTCCTCATCGGTGGATGCTCTGCCGCGGCCGTTTCCTACATACATGCCGAGCAGCAGCGCACCGGCCACAAGTGCCGTCAGGGGAAACCACATCCACGTGGGCCAACCGAGCAGCGCCGCGATGCCGAGCATGACGACGATGAAAGCGGCGGGCAGCAGACGTTGCGTGTGGCGGGACATCATGGCCTTTCTCCTCTCTCCGGCGCTTCGGCGGCGGAGTGTGCGGCACTCATGCCGAGCAGTACGTCGACCTCGCGGCAGAACAACTCGCCGACGCGCTGTCGCGTCTCAGGCGGGATGTGCGCCGCGCCGGGAGCGGTCGGCAGCCCTGGCAACCACCATTGGCAGACGGCAACGTAGAGACGGTTCAGCGCCCCGTAGTCGCCTGCGGCGGCCACGATCAGAGAACCGACGATGCGGTGATCGAGGGTTCCCCGCGACAGGGCGTCCAGCCAGCGGTGCAGCAGCGGAGTCCATTCCGCCGCCGTTCTCGTCATCAGCAGCGCACGCCATCCGAGCGCGAACTCCTTGTAGGGCGGGGCAATGCGCAGAGGGACAGGATCCAGCAGATCGAGAAGGAGTTCGTCGGCGCCATCTGCCAGGGGAAGGCTGATGATCCGGTCGGTCAGTCGTCGAAACACACGCCGGTCGGCACGCGCCAGTTCCAACAGCGCGGTGCGGGCCGCATCGCGCTCCTTTCCCGTGTGGCGAAGCGTTAAATGCCGGAGCCGGACCGCTGCCTGCTCGGGGTGGGTAGCCGCGATGACCTGCCGACACACGTCCGTCAAGACATGTGCCAGTTCCGAAGAGATCCGGCCGATCGCCCAGTAGTACACACGGGAACGGAAGTACGAGCCGTACCGCTCGTGGCTGAGGCCGAGTTCGAGTACGGCCGCCGCCTCGGCCCGGAACCGTCCGTCCTGCTGCCGTGTCCACGCCTCAACGAGACTGCACACATGACCCGGGCATCCAGTTGCCATAGCCTGCTCCGCGAATCTCGCGATCAGCTTCATACGGCCATCGGCGGTGAGATCGGGTATGTCGACGCAACGCGCCACCCAGTCCCGGAATGCAAGCCTCAGATCTGGAAAGTTCGTCCAGAAATGCCTTCTTACGGCGCTGTCGTACTCAAGCCGCGCAAACACGATCTGTCCGTCGTCATTGCGTTCGATGCCGAGGTCCATCAACTGTTCGCCGAGGTCGGCCCGTGCGAGGCCGATCGGGCCGTCGGGCTCGTGCCGCAGCACGTCGAGCAGCAGTTGCGCACCTTTCAGGGCCGCCTCTGCCGGGGCGCCGCTGACCATGGCAGCTGCCAGCAACAGTGCCCGCTCGTGCGCCCCGCGGTGGTTCCGCAGTTGGCGTGCCACGTCGTCGGACCAGTTCGTGGCGGCAGCCACGGCTTCGGCGCACCACGTCAGGAATGTCGAGCCGTACCGCTGAGAGTCGCGCGCCTCGGCAACCAGCTCGGCCAGCCGCGCAAGTTCCCGCATGGGCGCGCTGTCAAAGAGATGGCGCAGCTCCTCGGTGTCCAGGTCGCCCGCGTCGAAAGGGACGTTCCAGGCGCGTAGGTGTCGGCCGAGGACATGACGGCCGCGAGGACGCCCCAGCGTCACCACGAGCGATGACAGGTCCTCGTGAAGCATCCAGCCCAGACCGGCCGGGAGGATGACAACCATGCGGGCATCGCCCTGCTCGACGACCGATCGGTATTGGACCAAGGTGCGCTCTGCCGCGCGGTATTCGCCATCGGTGACGCTCGACAGGTCCAGCAGATAGCGGTCGTCGGCCGAGACCTCGAAGGGGCCCTCCTCCCCGGTCGGCGGCAGTTCCTCGACGGGCCTCACTGCAGCCGGGGCCTCTTCCAGCAGCATGGTCGCGGCAGCCCGCCTTCCCAGGCCGGGAGGGCCGTCGAGCAGGACCACCGAGCCGCGTGGTTCCAGCCGTTCGACGGCCCGCCCGTAGTGCCGGGGTGGCACGAAGCAGCCGACGAGCCGACGTCGTTGCTCACGGACGAGGGTCAGACGAGCGGTACCCGCTCTGAGCAGGTGCTCGTTGGCGCCCAGCATCCAGGTGACAAAGTTGATCTGGTTGCCGCTGCCAGTGTGAACACCTGCCTGCGGATCACTTACTCTCGTGCGGTTCCCGGTCACCGCTCGCCGTCCGAGCGGCAGGTGCCTCCCCGCTCACGTTCCTGGTTCACCGTGCCGTGGTTGTCGCCCAGGTATCCCAGCTGCATCCCCTCGCCGGAGAACTGCGGGCCGAGATGCTGTTCGCCCACTTGGTAGAGGTCACCGCTCCCCGTGTGGACGGGACCTTGCGGTTCACTGACGAACGTGCCTGTGAAATCGCCCTTGACGTTTCCAATGCCACCCCGCTGGCGGTGGTGGACCACCTTCCGCGGTGCTGCCTTGTGAGCTTCGCTCTTCTTCCTCGGATCGCCCCGGCGGAAGAACTGCTCCTGTGCGCCGTCGGAGGCAGCGTAAGACAGCTCGGGAACAATACGCACAAGGTCCTCAGCCAGACGGGACAGATCGGACTCCGCGTTTCGGTGGTTGAGCCGCCGATACTGACAGTCGGCCAACTCTTCGAGTTCTGGAGGGAGTTCTTTTCGGCTGAGCCTGTTCACCTTGCCCACGAGAACAGGAATGACGCGGGCACCGGTGTCGAACGCTTCGAGGATCTCCCGCCGGATCCAGTCCTCCGGGTTCGCGAGGGCGGGGTATCCGTCAGCGGACCGGGCTGCCAGCCAGCGAGGGCCGATGACGGCCAGCAGCACGCCGCAGCGCCGTACGGCGGTGAGGATTTCCTGCGGGAACCTGCTTCCCGGGTTGATCGACTTGCTGGCCCGAAAGACCTTCTCGTCCCCGAACCGCCGGGAAAGCTCTCTCTCCACGAGCGTTGCAGTGCCCTCTTCATCGTCAGTGCGATAGTTCACGAAGATCACAGGCATGGAGCTGTCCCCTCTGAAAGTGGAGGCTGAGCCGCCGATGGGTGACGTGGGTGTGCCGCTTCACGGCAGCACGGTGATCACATGCGAAGGGGCACAGCGGTACAGAGTCCGTGCGCCACACGTCGGGGAAAGCTGTGATCAGTGGTCAGCCATGGTGTGTGCCAGGCTTGGTCGCAGCTCACGAACGGCGGGGTGAGAGCGGAATCGTCCCAGTTCACGATCGAGTTGCCGGACATCCGCCCGCATCGTGGCCGAAGGTGCGAGGTCGGCGAGCGTCAGCAACTCCCGCGCCGCGTTGCAGGCGTGCTCGATCTCCCCCGAGGCGGAGTGAGCCAGAGCTCGGCGAAGGCCGTAACGGACGCGGGTGCGCACTGCTTGAGGCGGGATGCGCAGACACTCACGGTCCAGGATCTCGGCGGCTTGCCGGTGTCGGCCCAGGTCGTGCAGGCACCATCCCGTCACCATGGAAACAGGGTCGGCGAGATGTGTCGGTCCGAGGACAGGGCCGTCGTTCACTGCATCGTCATGGGCCAAGAGCGAGCGTGCCCGGTCCAGTTCACTCAGGCACGCCCTCTCATCACCTGCCAGCGCATGACCTTGCGCGGCTCGTTGGGTCGCCAGCCCACGGATCCGTGGCGGTACACCATTGCGTCGCGCCCGCTGGACCAGTGCGACCGTCTCTCGGGCGTCGTTGTCGTAGAGGGCGATGAGGGCCCGTCGAACCAAGGCGTAGTCAGCCAGGTTCGTGTCGCCGCCAGCCTGGGCAAGTTCCACCGCTTGCGCCGTCCAGTCCAGGGCGCCCGTGACATGTCCCGCCTCCTGGGCCATCCACCCGGCGTACTCTGCAAAGCGGGCGGCGATGACCAGCAACTCGAGCCGAGTGGCGCCCGAGGATTGGGACGCCATGCTGGTGATGGTGGTGACCTGGGTACCGAGCGGCACAAGAAGCGCGGTCGGAGCACTGGTCTGGCCCAACATCCGCATCTGCTGCAGTTGATCGTGGAAGAGGGAAGTCGGCAGCAGTGTCGCTTGGCCCGCCCGGGGGCCCCCGCTTTGCTCTGCACCCATGGCGGCGGCTACCAGGGAGCCGACGCCGGTGGCGAGCACTTCCCTGCGACCTTGAACTCGGCCGGCATCGGCGGAGTCCGGCGTATCCAGCATGCCCTCAAGACGCCCACCGGTCTCGAAAAAAGCGTCACAGCGACGTGCCAGGACCTGAGACGGCTTCTTGTCTCCTCGTTCCACCTTGCAGAGGTGACCTTTGCTGTAGTTCACCTCCTTGGAAACTGCCTCCAGGGTCTTCTTTGCGGCCTCTCGCAGCCGACGCAGCTCCGCGCCGAAGCCTAAAGGAATCTCCATCAGCACCTCCTTCGGGGAGTTGTACATACCTGTTGCACACCTTGATGAATCAGGAGCCGTTGAAAGTGTGGCATGCAACATGCCTTCCACGTAGGGGTGACCAGAAGTTTCCTGTTTCCTCTTCTTCTCACCAGCACATGATCAAGCGACGAGCAAATCGAGCCCTTGGCGACCTGCGGCAGTGGGGACCATCAGGGCGCTCTGACCATTCCGGAACCACGCTGGGCCCACGCGCCGCCTCGTTGGCAGAGCGGAACCAGGCGGGACTCACACAGCCTGCCGACCGCCAACGCCGCGCCCTCCGCGCGCCTGACCAGCGGACTCACACCGTCTCAGCTCAGAGCTGGCCGGCTGCAGACAGGACAAGCAAGCAGAGACCCACTTGTTCATGGGGTACCTACTCAGAGCTTGCGCCAGTCCGCAGATCACAGAGCTCACCACGGGCTCTTCCTGGATAATCGACGTATGGCAACACAGCCCGGTCTCTCCGATCTTCGCCGTGCCAAGTTCGCGCGGCGTGCGCCTGCCTCGCTCTCCGAGCTCGTCGGCCCTCAGCACGGCACAGTGACCCTGCCTCTGCATCTGGCGTGGTCGGGGCTGACCACGTTCGATCTCGATCAGCCGCGGCTGCGGATGAGCTACTACCGGATCGTTCTGGCCGAGGGGCTGCACGACGATCTGGTCCGGTTCCTCAATGAAGACCTTCTCGTCAGCCTGTGGCCCACACTGCGCACACTGGTCAGCCGTGATGTCCGTGAGGTGTGGGAGAGCTCCTTCGACGAACTGGCTCAGAAAGTTCGGGCCGCTGCGTGAACCTCACGGATCTGCACCGCCGCTTGCTTGCGGATGTCCTCGACGTGGGCGGTGTCTACCCTCTGGCTCTTACCGGGGGCTATGCGGTCCAAGCACATGGGTTGGTCAACCGGCTCAGCCAGGATCTTGATGTCGCGACCGAGAACCCGGAGCGCATGGAGGATATTGCCACTGCCCTGCGCAGTGGCTTGGAAGAGCGTGGATGGCGCGTGAGAGCACTGGAGACCGATCCGCTCTCGGCGCGACTCATCGTCACCGACCCCGCCAGCAGTGAGGAGTGCGAGGTCGACGTCCTCAAAGAGACACTTTGGCGGCCCCCTGTACACACCGAGCACGGGCTGGCGCTGTCCCTGGAGGATGTCGTCGGCACCAAAGTCCGGGCGCTGGCCGACCGGGGACTCGCTAGAGATCTGGTCGACGTGCAGGCCGCAGCGGACCGCTGGAGCCGCATCGGGCTGGAAGAGCTCGGACGTCGCCACGCACGCGACTCCTTCGACCTGCGCGAGCTTCAAGCACGGTTGGGCGGAGCCGACTGGATCGACGACACGGAATTTGCCGCCTACGGGCTTGACGAGCCGGCGATCACTGAACTGCGCCGGTGGGCACAATCATGGGCCGACGACATCGGTGAACGACTCCAGGAGCTTGAGGCTCCGCCCGAGGACTGAAGACCTCAAGAGCGCCGCCGACGATGGAGACGCGCTTTGCAGCCTTCGGCTCACGGCCCGGTCGCGCCCCCGCCAGACTGGTGGTCGCCTGCGTGGCGGATGACGCTCCACCTCAACACCAGTGCGGCACAGACGGTCACGTTATGGTCGGGCTCAGTGCACGCGCACAGGTCATCGCATCTGCCACCCCGCCATGGGGCGAATGTGCCCGACCACGCTCCGCCGAGAACGGGACAGATATCGCGACTGCCACTTGGAAGCGGTCCCGGTGCTGGACTGGAGAGAGCACGATCCCGCTTGCTGCCGGGCAACCAGGAGCACCGCGGCACGACCCGCAAACCACGGTGGCCGATCTTGCATCCAGTGAGTGCTCGGCGGCTGATGCTGTCCCCGAATCCACAGCACCCTGTTGGCCGTTTTCGTGCCACAGCATGCCCTTTGGGCACACAACCACGGTAAATAGCGGTTTCATCGGACCGCTATATCTGCAGCAAGCACAATGAATCGGCGCAGGTCAGAGGGCACGAGGCCACCCAAGCCCCGTAGCTTCCCAAGCTGAGAGTGCGGTCCGATTCTCGTCACCCGTTCATAGCTCTTCATAGTTGAGGCCCAGGTCGGACGACCTGGGCCTTTTGCTTTGTGCTCTGTGCCGTTCCTGGCGGGGAGTTGGGTCGTCGGCGGGACGCTCGTCGTGGTCAGGGCAGGGTTTTGGTCCAGGCGGTGATGACGTCGGCGTACTGCTGTGGCATCGGCTCGTGCATGGTGTGCGGGGCGTCCAGTGGGGTGAAGGTCACCGGCTGCTCGGTGGACTCCAGCAGGCGGCGGGCCTGGCCGGCCTGGATGTCGGTCATCGCTCCCATGAGTTGGCCCGTGTCCGGGTCGGTCATGTGGAAGTGGTGGGTGAGCAGCACCGGGGCCTTGATCTGGGCGAGCATCGTGGCGTGGTCGACGTCGGCGTTGGCGGTGCCGGTGACCCATGCCTGAGCCCACTCCGGGTCGTACTCCCTCAAGTGCTGCACCGGTGTGGGAGAGGCACCGGCTTCGGGGTCGCCCTCGCCCATCATGAAGCCGATCCCCGGGTGCAGGAAGGCCGGAAGCTCATGAGGCGCGGCCTCGACCATGCCCGTCCAGTCGCCGATGGACCACTGCGGGCCGAGCCACTTGGCCCAGAGCGCGAAGATCGGGCCGAGGGTCTGCATCATGCCCGGCCCGTACGGCGGGGCGGACTGGGAGGAGAACAGCGGCGGATCCTCCAGGATCGCGCCGCGCACCAGGCCGGGCTTGGCATACGCGGCCACGTAGGCGGTGATGAGACCGCCGGAGGAGTTCCCGGCCACGACGGTGGGGCGCTGGATGACCAGGTCGATGAAGCGTTCGACGTCGGCGCCCCAGGTATTGAGGTTGTAGCGGCCCGGGGTCCAGGTGGAGCGGCCCTGGCCGCGCAGGTCGATCGCGAATACCCGGAACTCCGCACTGAGCAGGCCGATCGCTTCCTCGTAGCCCCACCAGGACTCGCCCTGCGCGGGGACCAGCAGCAGCGCCGGGGCGTCCCGGTCGCCCTCGGCCACGTAGTTCATGCGGATCTCGCCCAGGTCCACCAGCCGCTCGGTGAAGCGATGCGGGACGAAGCTGTCGGCGCGTTCGGCGGCCTCGGACATGCCCATGGTGTACTCCTCCTCCTTCTCCTTGCATGTACGGCAGGTAGGCCACGGTAAGGAGCGGCTACCTGCTGTCATCGTTCCGGTAGGCCGCCCCATCAGCGACCCGGTAGCGACCGTAGAACGCGATGCGGACAGGTTCCGTCCTGAAGCACCGCAGCGAGACGCGTCGTTCGGCAGTGATAATTTTTCTGCGTTCGCGAAGAGAGAGTTTAGCGAGCCGAGCGGGAAGGCTTTTTGGCGTAACGGGCGGAGTGGAATTATTGGCGATACGCGGCCGACCTTGACGTGTTACTGTGTTCACAGTTGCAGTTGTGGTTCCCGAAACTTCAAGTGCCCCCGATCGAATGTGGTGACGGGCGCACTTTTTGCATTACCGGTCATTTCCGGCGGGGTGATCATCGCGGCGACACGGTGTCCGCACAGTGCGGATGCCGATGTACTGCCCCAGAGGAGATAGACATGGCTACAGGCACCGTGAAGTGGTTCAACTCGGAAAAGGGCTTCGGCTTCATCGAGCAGGACGGTGGCGGCCCCGACGTGTTCGCCCACTACTCGAACATCGCCGCCCAGGGCTTCCGTGAGCTGCTCGAAGGCCAGAAGGTCAACTTCGACATCGCGCAGGGCCAGAAGGGCCCGACGGCCGAGAACATCGTTCCCGCCTGACGCTCACGCGCACTTGCAGCTGGGGCCCGCATCCTTCGGGGTGCGGGCCCCAGCTGCATGCATATGCATTTCTCGCAGTGATCCTGGAGTGATTCCGGCTGATGCCGATTCCGGAGTGATTTCGGAGTGATTCCGGAGTGATTCCGGAGTGATTCCGGAGTGATTCCGGAGTGATTCCGGAGTGATTTCGGAGTGATTTCGGAGTGCATTCAGCTGCGGTGCGGGTGACTCGGATGAGCTCCGCCGTCGACGCTCCGGATTCGACGCCCTCGCGCACCCTTTCACTTGCGCCTTTGTTTTCTCTTCTGGTTTTGTTTCTGGTTTTGGTTTTGTTTTCGCTTTATTTTTCAGCTTCGGTCCATTCTCGTGATTCTCTGCGCGCTCGCCGCTGCGGGAATTCCTTGATATGTGCCGTATCGAGGAAGGTTCCCGCATGAACCGCACACGTACGAACGACCGTTACGCCCGCACCCGCAGTGGCAACGCCGACGCCGGGCGGAGTGGCGGTGGCCGTTTCGGGTCGTCGGCACCGCGCCGTTCCGGTGGTTCCGGTGGTTCCGGCCGTCGACCCGCTGCTCCGCAGGGGGAGTTCGCCCTCCCCAAGACCGTCACCCCGGCTCTTCCCGCCGTGGAGGACTTCGCCGACCTCGGCATGCCGACGCCGCTCCTCACCGAGCTCGGCAGGCAGGGTGTGGCCGTTCCCTTCCCGATCCAGGGCGCGACGCTGCCGAACTCCCTCGCGGGCCGTGACGTCCTCGGCCGCGGGCGGACCGGCTCCGGCAAGACGCTCGCCTTCGGTCTCGCCCTGCTCTCCCGGACGGCCGGGCAGCGCGCCGAGCCCCGCCAGCCGCTGGGTCTGATCCTCGTCCCCACGCGCGAGCTCGCGCAGCAGGTGACCGACGCACTCACCCCGTACGCCCGTTCCGTGCGCCTTCGCCTGACCACGGTCGTGGGCGGCATGTCGATCGGCCGACAGGCCAACGCGCTGCGCGGCGGGGCCGAGGTCGTCGTCGCGACCCCCGGCCGGCTCAAGGACCTCATCGACCGCGGCGACTGCCGCCTGAACCAGGTGGGCATCACCGTCCTGGACGAGGCCGACCAGATGGCGGACATGGGGTTCATGCCGCAGGTCACCGCGCTCCTCGACCAGGTGCGGCCCGAGGGGCAGCGGATGCTCTTCTCCGCCACCCTGGACCGCAACGTCGACCTGCTGGTGCGCCGCTACCTGACGGACCCCGTCGTCCACTCGGTCGATCCCTCGGCCGGCGCGGTCACGACGATGGAGCACCACGTGCTGCACGTCCACGGCGCCGACAAGCACACGGCCACCACCGAGATCGCCGCCCGCGACGGCCGCGTGATCATGTTCCTGGACACCAAGCACGCCGTCGACCGGCTCACCCAGGACCTGCTCAACAGCGGAGTGCGGGCCGCCGCGCTGCACGGCGGGAAGTCCCAGCCCCAGCGCAACCGCACCCTGACGCAGTTCAAGTCCGGGCACGTCACCGTGCTCGTCGCCACGAATGTCGCCGCCCGCGGCATCCACGTGGACAACCTCGACCTCGTCGTCAACGTCGACCCGCCGACCGACCACAAGGACTACCTGCACCGCGGCGGCCGTACCGCCCGCGCCGGTGAGTCCGGGAGCGTCGTCACGCTGGTCACCCCGAGCCAGCGTCGCGGCATGGTCCGCCTCATGTCGGACGCCGGGATCCGCCCGCAGATCACGCAGGTCCGCTCCGGCGAGCCGGAGCTGCACCGCATCACCGGCGCCCAGGCTCCCTCGGGGGTCCCGGTCGTCATTACCGCGCCGGTGGTCGAACGCCCCAAGCGCGGTGGCACTTCGCGCGGCCGTCGCCGCCCCGCCTCCGCGACGCGGCGCGCGTCGGCACCGCAGCAGTTCTCTTCGGGCACGGCGGCCTAGGGCTTTCGCGATCACGCCTGATCAGGAAGCTGACCCATCTCTGCAGGAGGCACCTTTGACGCTGGTTCCGATACCGGTCCGCTCGACGAGCACCGGCCCCGCGCCCATGGCGCCGGACGACACCCTGGTGGAATCCGGGCCGCAGGTCTGGGCCGACATGACGGTCGAGGTCGCCCTGTGCGTCATGGCCGGTGCCCGCGTCGATCACCTGCTCGTCTGCAACGAGGACGGCAAGCGCACCGACCTGGTCACCTGGAACCGGCTCAGCGCCGTTCGTGACAGCTCCGTGTACACGGACCGGATCCGCCTGCGGGACATCAGCGACGGTGGCGGCGGCAGCAACGGTAGCTGCGGCAGCGGCGGCAGCAGCAGCGAGCAGTCAGAAGGGCTCGCGCTCGTCCACTGAGGGCAGCAGATCCACGGGGCAGGCGTGAGCCGATCCCGGAACAGAACAGCCATGAGGGCCCGACCGGTGTTTGCCGGTCGGGCCCTCTTTGCGTACCCGGGGCCCACCTGCCGATCGAGGGGCGTTCTGGTGCTTCGCGGACATCCCTAGACCAGCGCGGTCGAATACCTCATCGACCAGCGCGCGAAAATCTGTCTTCACCGGAGTAGACATACGCGCCCCGCGTGGCTATGGTTTCTGTTGTACGGAGATCGAGCAGGGCCCGGTAGACACGAACTGCCGGGCAGCAGTACCCGCACAACGGTGCGGCGGTGGAGTGTCGAAGCCAGAGTTGTTGTGTGACGGCGACGGGGCTGACCGCCGGACCGGGTGGCCCGCAGTGATCAGGGGCCGCCACGAGTAGTACGCGGTATCGAGCAGTACAGAGCAGTACAAGTAGGCAGTACAAGTAGGCAGTACCAAGCAGTGCAGTAGGAAATTCTGTAAGCGAGCCACGTGCTCAGAGGGAAGAACGGAGGAATCGAGCGCCATCAGGATCGCCCGGGCGTAAACACTGAGCCCGGGTACCGCAGGACATCGATAGCGAGGTGGTCTCCGGTCACGCATCCGCGATCCGCGCACTCCCGTCGGTACAGAGGACGGTCGTGCGGACACAGAAGGCCGACGCAGTATTAGGGTCGGCAGATGGTTGCAGTTCCTTCGGGGCCCTGGTGCCGTACGGCACCAGGGCCCCTCCATGCTGTGCCCCCAACGCGTTCCACAGAGAGGTGAGATGACAGCAGACGATCTGCCGGGCCGTCTCGACGACGACGACTACCCCGCGTACACGATGGGCCGAGCCGCAGAGATGATCGGCGCCACTCCCGGATTTCTGCGCGCCATCGGCGAAGCGCGGTTGATCACACCCCTGCGCTCCGAGGGCGGCCACCGCCGCTACTCCCGCTACCAACTGAGGATCGCGGCCCGCGCACGTGAGCTCGTCGACCAGGGCACCCCGGTCGAGGCCGCCTGCCGGATCGTCATCCTCGAAGACCAGCTCGAGGAAGCGCAGCAGATCAACGCGAAGTATCGCCGCGCCGCAGAGAACGCCGAGGACGCCGAGGACGTCAAGGACGCCGAGGACGTCAAGGACGCCGAGGACGCCGAGGACGCCGAGCCGACGACCACCGACTGAGGTCTGGGGCCTGGGGCCTGGGGCCGAATAACCTTTCGCGTCTGTGCGGGCCGCCCGGTACGGTCGCGGGCGTGTTCGCGCTGCGGGCGGCCCTGCGGCTCCGTGCGCGGGCGCCCCGGCATTTCCGGCAGTTCCTGGCAGTTCTCCGGCTGAGAGTAGGTCTCGTCAATGGCGTGTCGTATCAGTGAGCTCGTGCTCGGTTGCCGCGAACCCGAGGTGCTTGCGCGGTTCTGGTGCGAGGTCCTGGACTTCGTGGTGCTCGATCGCGAAGGGGACGACTGCTTCGAGATCGGGCCGCGCGAAGGGTTCGGCGGCGCTCAGCCGACGATCATCCTCAGCCGCCGGGACAAGCCGGAGCCGGGCAAGACCCGGCTGCACATCGACGTCAACCCCACCGACCGCGATCAGGACGCCGAGCTCGAACGCCTCCTGGCGCTCGGGGCCCGGCCGGCCGACATCGGTCAGACCGGTGAGGAGCAGTGGCACGTCCTCGTCGACCCCGAGGGCAATGAGTTCTGCCTGCTGAAGGCGCGGCTCAACCCGCTCTGACGGTTCGGCGCCCGCTCCGGTCAGGTGCCCTCCGGCGCCGGTGGAGGAGCCGGGTCCTCGGGCTCGGCGGAGGTGTTAGGCACGGTAGGAGTCTCGGTCATGGCCGAGGTGTCGGACACGGCAGACTTCGCGACCGCTGCCCGGGCCGCTCGCGGCGTACGCCGCACGCGTCGCCCTGGAGGCGCATCGCTCCGTATCCGTATCCGTATCCATAAGAAGACTGATGACCAATCCGTCTTGGCGGCTCATGCAAGCGCACGCCCCACTCACTGGGGCCCCGGCCTGGGAGGCCGTTCGCCCTAGCGGCTGTGGACGCCCTTCGGCTGTCGCTGGTGCCTGTCGGCGACGGCGACGGCGACACCCGCTACTAGGGCCTTCCGTGTAGATCGCCTGCCTCTGCTTCGTGGCCGCCGGGCTCTTCTTCGGGCTGCGGGCTGTGGGTCGTCGCGCGTCGGTATCGAGGTCTCCTCCAAGGATGCGTCCGGTGCGCCGTGGGCCGCCTTCGGGAAGAAGCCCAGCCTCTTCAAGGAGACCTACCTCGATGACATAGAGCTGCCCTGTGAGAAGAGATGACGCGATGACTTTGCATTCCGACGTGGCCGCATTGCTGGCGGGGTCTGGCATCCTCGACGTGGATGTCGATGAAGCCGTTGCGGACGAGCACGTTCGAGGGGCCGCGTACCAACGTGTCATCGCGGTGACCGCTGCTTCGCCGATCCGCGACCGCGACCGGGACCGGGACCGCGCGATCGTGGCCACGATCCTGCGGGACCCCCACGAGATGGGGTCCAAGACGGCGGTGGTAGCTCTCGTGGACGCGGTCGCGATGAAGGCGACCGGTCCTGCCGAGTTCCGGCAGTGGTCGGCCGGGCTCCTGCCGGAGATCGTCCAGCTCACGACGGAGGGGTACCGCGAGTTCATCCGCCGACGTATCCACGACTGGCTGTTCTATCTGTCCATCGAGGACGGTCACGTGCCGACACCGGTCGAGTTGGCAGAGGTCACGGACTGGATGCAACGCCTCCTCGCCAGGGTGTCGACGTCCCCGGCGGTGCTCGCCCTGCTCGCCGAGTCAGGCAGCAGACGGAAGATTCGCAACATCGCGAACGACCGTGCCGGAAGCCGCTAGCCGCAAGCTGCGCTTCACCCTGCACTACCCGCGCAACGACACCGGCGGCTCCGGCCTGAAGATCACCACCCTCGTCGTCACCCCGCCCAACGAGACCCACTCCAAGACTCTGCCGGTCTCCCTCAACGACCGTCACGGTGGACCCCATCAGCCGGTAACAGGCGCGCAGCACCGCACAGTTCCAGCCAATACGGTGCGTGTTGCTCATGCTGAACGGGCGCCTGACGGTGGCTCAACGGGGGCCCAATGGGAGCCAGTACGTACGCACTGTGCCCCCGTAGCGCAACCCCCGCCCCCCATTCCCAGTGACCCATCGTGTCCACCGGCGCCCACCCGCCCCACCACGTATCCGAGAGTCGTCGGACGCCTCCGAACACCTGGCCGATCTCCGCTAGCGTCACTCAGCGAGGGGGGACGTACGAGCGGGTGAAGAAGAGGGGTCAGGATGATCCGAGCGAGCCTGTCCAGCGAGGCCGTACCCCCGGAGGAACGGTTCGACTGGTGGCACGGGCTGAAGTCCGTCTCGCCGATCGCGACCACGCTGCGCAGCGACTACACCGAAGATTTTCCCGTGGCGGTCGACCACGTGGACCTGGGCGCGGCGACGTTGACCACCATGTCGTATCCGTCATCCGAAGTGCGCCGCACGGCCCGGCACATTCGTAAGGGCGATCCCGGCAGTCTGCAGGTCTCCCTCACGTTGCAGGGGCTCAGCGGCTTCGAACAAGCCGGGCGGAACGTGCGGTTCGGGGCGGGCAACATCCTCCTGTACGACTCGTCGTCGCCCTTCGAGGGGTGGATGCGGCGGGGAGACGACAGCGGCGCCGCCACCCGGAGCATCGTGGCCACGCTGCCCCTGCGTCTGCTGCCGTTCCCGCCCGACCGGCTCGCCTCCCTCGTCGCCGTGCCGCTGTCCGGCAGCGAGGGGTTCGGGGGCCTGCTCGCCCACTTCATGCGGCAAGTGATGGACGATGTCGGGCAGTTCGGGGGGACGAGCGCCGCTTCGGACCGGCTCTCCCACACGCTGGTCGACCTGGTGGGGCACATGGCCGCACAACGCCTCGACCAGAAGCAGGAGTTGCCTCCCGAGAGCCGTAGCCGGACTCTGCTGCTGCGGGTGCAGAGTCACGTCCGGCGGCATCTGGGCGACCCCGCGCTGAGTCCCGACAGCATCGCCGCCGCGCACCACATCTCCACCCGCTATCTGCACCGGCTCTTCCAAGAGCAAGGCCTGACGGTCTCCTCCTGGATACGGCAACTGCGCCTGGAGCGCTGCCGCCGGGCGCTGGCCAACCCGGACCTGGCCACCGTGCCCGTCGGCGCGATCGCCGCGCGCTGGGGTTTCAGCCAGCCCGCCGTCTTCACCCGCGCCTTCCGCGCCGCGTACGGGCTCACGCCCAGCGAGGCCCGCGCACGCACGCTGCTGGGCGA
This sequence comes from Streptomyces sp. NPDC046465, assembly GCF_040646035.1. Lineage (NCBI taxonomy): Bacteria > Bacillati > Actinomycetota > Actinomycetes > Kitasatosporales > Streptomycetaceae > Streptomyces > Streptomyces sp. NPDC046465. Next base: position 46,566 of record NZ_JBEYZK010000032.1, on the reverse strand, counting down.
CGGGAGTGCGCTGGCGGTCAACGGGAGTGCGCTCATGGTCAAGGACGACGGGTGAGGCATCGGGAACACTCGTATGCGGCGGCGCGGTCGGGGGACCGCCGCCAGTGTCCGCCACTGCGCCCCAGAACGAACGGGGGAGGGCGTCGGGGCGCGCACGCCAGATGGGCGGTGTGCCGGGGTACGCCCGACCCGGCACGCCGCCCGGCGGCCAAGGTCAGCGGCGAGGGCGAGGCCAGGCCAGGCGCTAAGGCCGCAAGGGGGATACCGCCACTGCAATCGCAGACCGAACGCCCCGCAGCGCCCCATACGCAACAATGCCCGCATGGTTGAGGGTGGGGACTTCTGGGACGGCCTCGCGGGGCGTATAGCGAGCTTCGATCGTGATACGGCCGCGCGGGACGCCGTCCGGGCGGAGACAGAACGGCAACGGGTACTGACACAATTCCCGCTGGACAGCTGGGCCGAGCTGCCGCTGGAACGGTATGCGCTGGGGCCGGCATCCCATGGCGCATCCCACTACTCGTTCTGCCGTCTGCTGGAGTACGGCACCAGCACCATCGGCAGTATCCGGGGTGGCAGCGCTGCCAAGCACATCGTGTACCAGCACCGGACGGGCGAGTGGCGGATCGTGCCGAGCTCGCTGCGCGGGTACGGAGTGCGTGAGGCCTGGGCCGAAGTACGCGCCGAGTTCGTGACCGCCTTCCAGGCAGCCGCTGACAGGTCGTACGGGCTCATCGATGAGTTGGATTCGCTCTCGTACGGTCAGGCACTGACCACCAAGGCCCTGACGATCTACTGTCCCGGACAGTTCCTGCCGATCTTCTCTGCCTCGCACGTGCGTCACTTCACCGCGCTCCTGGGCGGCCGCCCACACCAGCACTCCTCCGGCGTGCGAACCTGGCGAGCCAATCGGGAACTGCTCGAACTCATTCGGGAAGTACCGGAGTTCAGGTCATGGCAGCTGCACGAGGTCATGCAGTTCCTGTACACCTTCCACGATCCGCGGCCGAGGGACCGGGCGATCTGGAAGGTCGCGCCCGGCGAGCGCGCCGCGCTCTGGGAAGACTGTCTTGCCAATCGGCGCATCCGGATCGCCTGGGACGAGGTCCAGAGCCTCGGCCAGTACGAGAGCGACCAAGAGCTCAAAGAAGCACTGGACCACCACTGGCCGCGCAGCACCGGCGGGAACCTGCGGCTCGCCCGGCAGCTGCTCGCCTTCCGTGATCTGGAGCCCGGTGACCTGATCGTCGCCAACCAGGGCAAGTCCAAAGTGCTGGCTGTGGGCACCGTCGCCGACGGCTACTCCTACGAGCTGGATCTGGACGGATACCAGCACACCGTCAGTGTCGACTGGGACACCTCGTACGCCCAGACTCTGGACGCACCACGGCACGCCTGGCAGCAGACGCTCGCCAAGGTCCCTGCCGCCCTGTGGCGGGAGATCCGGGACGGACGCGGAGCGATCCTCGCCGACGTCAAGGCCGCTGCCGGAGTTGCCGAGTCCCAGGGCACCGCAGGAGCCGCCGAGCCCCGTAAGGCGGCAGGCGGCACCGGCGCCCTCGTCGACTCCGACATCGAACTCCCCGACCTGGTGGCCAAAGTGTGCGCCCTGCTCGACCACAAGGGGCAGGTCGTGCTGCAAGGGCCGCCCGGCACCGGCAAGACACGGCTGGCGCTCAGCGTCGCGCTCGCGATGGCTGGGCAGCGCGACCGGATCGAGGCCCCACCGGAGGAACGCGCACAGGTCCTCGCCGGGTTGTCCAGGGTCCCCGAGGGGGCCACGGCGGCCCGTCTCACCCTGGTGACCTTCCATCCGTCCTACGGGTACGAAGACTTCGTGGAAGGCTTCAAGCCGGACGCGGCGGCGGACGGGGCCGGGCTCAACCTGAAGATGACGGACGGGCTGTTCCGCCGGGTGTGCGCAGCGGCCATGAAGGCCCCCGATGATGTCTTCCTGATCGTCGTGGATGAGATCAACCGAGGTGATCTGCCCAGAATCCTCGGCGAATTGATCACTCTGCTGGAACTCGACAAGCGGGACGCCGTATCCGTCACTCTGCCCACCAGTGGGCGGCAGCAGACCGTCCCGGCGAACGTCCGCATCATCGGCACCATGAATTCCGCCGACCGGAGCGTGGGGCACATCGATGCCGCAATCCGGCGCAGGTTCGCCTTCGTCGACGTACCGCCGGACCTGGACGTTCTCGACGGTGAGGTGGAAGGGCTCGGGCTCGCCGACTTCCTGCAGGGCCTCAATGCCAAGCTCGACAACGCCTTCGGACCGGACCATCTGCTCGGCCAGGCCTGTCTGCTCGCCGGCGACCGGCCCCTCGTCACTGTCGAGCAGCTCTCCAACGCTTTCCACCACGAGATCGTGCCGTTGATCGCTGACTACTGTATGGGCCAATCCGAGCTGCTGAAGGACGTGCTGGGCACGCTGGTGAACGACCGCACCGGACGGGTCGTGCAGACCAACCCACGAGATCTGCCCAAAATGCTGGCCGACGAGTTCGTGGCACCTGACGCGGCGGCCGGGGGCGCGGACTTCGGAGTCCACGGGTGACGCGGGCGGGTGCTTCCGGGTCGGGGAGGGGCCGAGTGGGGCGCGACGCCTCCGGGCGTCACGAAGTGATCCTCAGGGAGCACGAGTCCGTCCTCGTCCCGCGCTCCAAGCTGTACGGGGACGACCTCGACAGACTCCGCACGATCGAAATAATCACTCTGACCGAGGGCCGCACCGGCTACGTCCTCAAGGCGATGTCGACCACCGGCGTGTTGCAGCTCGACCGGATACGACTGGTGTTGCAGCCCAAGTTCCAGATCGAGGGCACCCGGCTGATCGACTGGCTCTGTTACGCCAACGACCGCCGCGAGCCAGACGAGACGCTGCGGAACTGGCCCATCGGGCGGGATGGGTATGCGGGACTCGTACCCGCCGCCCTGCTGCATGAGTGCCGCCTGTTGCTGCGGCGCGGCCTGCGCAGGGATTACGTACGCCGGAACCGCGTGGACACAGCCCTGCGGGGGCGCCTCGACGTCGAGGCGCAGGCGACCCGCTGTTACGGCGCGGTCGACCGGCTCCATGTCCAGACCTTCGAGTACGAGGACGGCGGCTGGGAGAACCAGGTGTGCGGAGCCGCCCTGACGGTCGCCGCCCAGCAGTGCACGGACGTGACGCAGACCAAACAACTGCTCCACGCCGCCGCACACTTCCCGCCCCTGCAGCGGCCGCTCGACGCGCTCCCTCTCCTCACACGCGCCCAGTACACCAGGCTCAACAGCCACTACCGGGCCGCGCACGCCTGGGCCCGCATGGTGCTCGGCGGCGGTGGGGTGACCGACCTGCTGGAGCCGCACGGTTTCGGGGCGAAGAGTCTGCTGCTCAACCTCAACGTCCTGTGGGAGAACGTCGTCCGACGGATGGCCGTCGAAGCGGCCGCGGACCTGGGCGGCAGAAGGGCGTGGCTGAACGAGGGGGCGATCAGGACTTCCGGTGGCATCAACGACAGGACCCGGCCGTTCAAGCCGGATGTGCTGCTGGCCTTCCCGCCGGAAGCCGGTGAGACCGCCGCGACGCGCTACCTGGTCGTGGACGCGAAGTACAAGGGGTACGTGGAGAAGAACGTCTCCCCCGCCGACCGGCATCAGCTCCTCACCTACATCGCCGGATACACCGAACCGGACGCTCCACTCGCCTTGGTGGTCCACCCCTCGCCGGACGGTCACTCCCGGCGTCTGCTGCGGATCGCGGGCCCGCGAGGGTGCCTGGGTCTCATCGAGGTGCTGGGCCTGGACACCCGGGCCGCACCGAAGGACGCGGCCGGGCCGCTGCGGGAGGCGATCGCCCGGTTCGCGGCCGGTGTTGCCCCCGAGCCTGTTTGACGTCGCTCCCGCGACATCAAGAAGGCATCGGTACGTCCCGTGCGGTTCATGTGGCGCTGGTGAGGTGGCTGCACCGTACAAGGACGTTTTGAGGAGTTCCGCATGGCCAGACCGCGTCTGTCCCGTCGTCGCCTGACTGCCACCGCTGCCGTGGTCGCCGCCTCCGCCGTGGCCGTGACCGTCACCGCCACGGCCGGCGCATCCGACACCGAGGGTCAGGCCCGGCGGGCGATCCAGGGTGGGAAGGCGAAGAACGTCATCCTGCTCATCGGGGACGGCATGGGTGACTCCGAGATCACTCTCGCCCGGGACTACACGGTGGGCGCCAACGGTCGGCTCAACATGGACAAGTTCCCGCTGACCGGCGCCTATACGACGTACTCCGTGCACAAGGACGGCTCCCCCGACTACGTCACCGACTCCGCTGCCAGCGGTTCCGGCTGGGCCACCGGCGTGAAGACCGTCAACGGGCGCATCTCGAAGACGCCGGGCAGCGACAAGGCCGTACCCACGATCCTCGAACTCGCCCAGAAGAAGGGGTACGCGACCGGCTCCGTCACCACCGCCGAGCTCACGGACGCCACCCCCGCCGTCCTCGCCTCGCACGCCACCGACCGCAGCTGCCAGGGGCCCGCGGACATGGCCAAGTGCCCGACGGACACCCTCGCCAAGGGCGGTCCCGGCTCCATCGCCGAGCAGAGCGTGAACCACAAGGTCGACGTCCTCCTCGGCGGCGGCAAGCAGCGCTTCGACCAGAAGGTCACCGACGGCAAGTACAAGGGCCTCACCGTCGCCGAGCAGGCGAAGAAGCTCGGGTATCAAATCGTCACGAACGACCGGGAGTTGCGGGCTGTCAAGTCCGTCGCGAAGGGCAAGCCCGTCCTCGGGCTCTTCGCGCCCGGCAACGTACCCGTCGAGTGGACCGGCAAGGCCGCCGCCAAGGGCGGTACGGACCCGCAGCGCTGCACCACCTCCAACCCGGGCCGCCCGGCCGGTACCCCCGCCCTCGACGACCAGGCCACCAAGGCCATCAAGCTCCTCGAGGCGAAGCAGAGGAGCGGAAAGGGCGGCAAGGGCGGAAAGGGGGGCAAGGGCGGCAAGCAGGGGTTCTTCTTGCAGGTCGAGGGCGCCTCCATCGACAAGCAGGACCACGCCGCCGACCCCTGCGGTCAGATCGGTGAGACCGCCGCGTTCGACCGCGCCGTGAAGGTCGCCCGCGATTACGCCGCCAAGCACCCCGACACCCTGGTCGTCACCACCGCCGACCACGCGCACACCAGCCAGATCGTGCCCCTGGACGCGCAGCCGCCCGGCCTGTCCTCCACGCTGGTCACCGACGAGGGCCAGCAGCTGAAGGTCAACTACTCGACGAACACCCCGGGCGCCTCCCAGGAGCACACCGGCACGCAGGTACGGATCGCGGCGCAGGGCCCGCAGGCGTACCGCGTCCAGGGCGTCACCAACCAGACCGACCTGTTCAGGACGGTGCGGGAGGCGCTGCGGCTGCGCTGATCGCCTGGCCAGGCACCCGGCTCTCCGCCTCCGCCCGCGCCTCGGGTGGGGGCAGGGTCGGGGAGGGTAGCCCGGGAGGGTAGCCCTGATCGCGCCTCGGGGCCGGTGCCCTTGGCGCTGGCGGCAATACGCCGCTCCCCGAGGCGCCGCCGAGGCGCCGCTCAGGTGCCGCTCAGGTGCCGCTCAGGTGCCGCCGGAGTGACAATCCGATCTTGTGGGCGTGTCCGAGGGTGGGCACGGACCGTTACTGCATAACTTCCTTGCGTGACTGCACCCGCCCATCGGGCTTCCGTTCATCCCTCTGTCTCTGGCCCTGGCCCTGGCCCCGGCCCTGGCCCTCGGCCGATGCCGATCTCGCTCTTCGCGCGTGTCGCGCTCGGCTGCGCGGCCGTTGTCGTGGTGCTTGCGCTGTGTGCGCCCGGCGCCGCCGGTGCGGCGCGGGCCAGGGGCGGGGCCGCCGACGTGCCCGTGCAACTGATCGCGCTCAACGATCTGCACGGCAATCTGGACCCCGTAGAAGGGCCCGCAGGGCGAGTGCAGCGCGGCGGCGGGGGCGCGGTGCAGGCGGGTGGGGTGCCTCAGCTGGCGACCCTGGTGCAGAAGGCCCGCGCCGGGGAGCAGAACTCGCTCACCGTCGCGGCCGGCGACATGATCGGCGGCAGTCCGCTGCTCTCCGCGCTCTTCCACGACGAGCCGACCGTCGAGGCCCTCGAACAGCTCGGGCTCGGCGTCAGCTCGGTCGGCAACCACGAGTTCGACGAGGGGCCGCAGGAGCTGCGGCGCATGGACCGCGGAGGCTGCCACCCCGACGACGGCTGCGCGCCCGGCGGTGACTACGACGGTGCCGACTTCCCGTATCTCGCCGCCAATGTGACCCGTAAGGGCAGCACCGAGCCCCTGCTGCGGCCGTACGTAGTGCAGCGGTTGCCCAGCGGTCAGCGGATCGGGTTCATCGGCCTCGTCACCAGGAACGCGCCCGCGGCGATCAACGCCTCGCAGGTCCGCGATGTGGAGTTCCACGACGAACTCCCCGCCATCAAGCGGTACTCGAAGGAGCTGACGCGGCAGGGCGTCGACGCCCAGGTGCTGCTCATCCACGAGGGCGAGGCCGCCAACGGTGTGGCGGGCAAGGGCGACTGCGACGCCGACGGGCCCGCGTCCCGGCTGCGCGGCCGCATCAAGGGCATCGCCGAGAAGGCTCCGGCCCCGGTGGACATCGTCGTCAGCGGCCACTCGCACGACGCGTACGAGTGCACGGTCACCGATCCGGCCGGGCAACCCCGCTCGGTGACGCAGGCCGACTCCTTCGGCCGTTCCTTCACCGATCTGCGTTTCCGCCTGGACAGCGGCGGGGACGTGGTCCGCCGGACGGTGCGCGCGAAGAACCACGTCGTACCCGTAAGCACCCCGAAAGAGCACGAGATGAACCGACTCGTCGAGACCTGGCGCGAGCGCTCCTCGGAGGTCGCCGACCGGACCGTCGGCTACATCTCCGCCGATCTGCCGGGCCGCGGTTCGACGAAGAAGGAGACGCCGCTCGGCAGTCTGCTCACCGACGCGCAGACGGAGGCCACCCGCGGCCACCGGGCCGACCTGGCCCTCCTCAACCCCGGAGGCATGCGCGCCGACCTCGTGCACAAGGGTGACGGAAAGGTCACCTACGCCGACGCGTACCGCACCCAGCCCTTCGCGACCACCCTGACCACGATGACGCTCACCGGTGAGCAGCTGATCGCCGTCCTGAAGGAGCAGTTCACCGGCGCCAACGCCGACGACCCGCGCTTCCTGCAGCTCTCCTCGGCCCTCAGGTACTCCGTCGACATGAGCCGCACCGGCGGCGCCCGGCTCCTGACGGACACCGTCGAGGTGAAGGGCGAGCGGGTACGGGCCGCCGCGAAGTACCGCGTGACCGTCAACGAGTTCCTCGCCAGCGGAGGCAACGGATTCGGCACCTTCACGAAGGGGACCGCCCGTGACACCGGCGAGCTGACCGACCTCGACGCGCTGGTCCAGTACCTGGAGAACCACTCGAAGCCGGGTTCCCCGGTCGACCCGCCTGCCCCCGGGCGGATCACCTTCCGCGGCAAGTAGGCCCTACTGGGCCTCGTGGGAGGCGGGGTCGAGGAAGAGGTAGCGGGCGTTGTTGCGGTCGCGGCGGGGCGGGTCGGCGAGGCCACCGAGGAGTTCGGCGCCGAGGAGCTCGGCGCCTAGGAGTTCTGCGCCGAGGAGTTCGGCGCCTAGGAGTTCGGCGCCTAGGAGTTCTGCGCCTAGGAGTTCTGCGCCTAGGAGTTCTGCGCCTAGGAGTTCTGCGCCGAGGGCGTTCCAGGCCACCACGTCGAGGCGGCTCCACGTGATGGGTGCGTCGGAGGAGGCCACCCTGGCGGTCCGGCTCGACCGTCTCTTCACCGACGAGCCCGTCCCGTTCCGTTCACTCGTCGGCGGCGACTACGACCATGGCATGCGGCTGCTGCCGGGGGTGGAGGCACCGGGTACGGAGGGGTTCGCGCTCCACGCCGTGCCGCGGGGGTGAGGCCGGGGCGGGGGCCTGCCTCAGCTGCCGGAGTCTCCGCCGCCGTCGCTTCCACTGCTGCTGCCGCCGAAGCCTCTGTTGCGGCGCCTGTTCGACTTGGCCACCGACGCCACGACCTCCGCGGTCACGGTCGTCGCCTTCGCGACACCGCGGACCCAGCGCGGGCCGCCCCGCGCCGCCCAGACGACCGCACCCAGGCCCGCCGCCGCGACCAGCACCGCGATGCTGAGCAGCACGATCATCATCGGCCTCCCCTTCCTTCCTCGTAGGAGAGGTGTTTTCTACGGAGCCGGTTCCCTGCCGGTTCCTCAGAGCCGGTTCCCCGCCGGGAAGCCGTGCCTGCGCGCCGCGAACACCACCAGCAGCACCGGCGCCAGAAGCAGCAGGATCGTCCAGGGGAAGGACGCGGTGCCGACCAGGCCGAGCAGGACGCCGCCGAAGACGCCGCCGCCCGCCATCGCGACGTTCCACAGGGTCACGAGCATGGCTTGGGCCGCGTCCGCCGCGCCGCCACCACTCGCGTCACCCGCCGCGGTCTGGAGCAGCGTGGGCGCACCGCCCCAGCCAAGGCCCCACAGCGTCACGGCGACGTACACGAGGGCCGGGGTGTCGGAGAAGACGGCCAGGACGGCCGCCGCCACCCCGACCAGGAGCACGCTGGCCAAGGTCAGCGCGCGCAGCCTGCGGTGGATCAGTGCGCCCACGACCCAGATGCTGACCAGGGACGCGGCGCCGAAGACGAGGAGCACGAGGTCGGTCGAGCCGCCCATGCCGAGCCCGTCGAGGTAGGTCGCGATGTACGTGTAGAGCACCGTGTGCGCCAGGACGAAGACCAGGGTGACGAGCAGGACCGGTGTCACGCCGGGCACACGCAGGACGCGCAGCATCGGGGTCTTCGCGCCGCCCGGCTCCTGCCCGGGGTGGTCGGGGACGAGCGCGGCGATCCAGGCGAGCAGCCCCACGGTGAGGCCGGTCATGACCAGGAACGCCACCTGCCAGCTGAGCACCTTGCCGAGGAACGTACCGGCCGGGACACCGAGCGACAGGGCGACCGGGATGCCCGCCATCGCGATGGCGATCGCCTTGCCCTGGAGGTGGGCCGGGGCCATGCGGCGGGCGTAACCGGCGAGCAATGCCCAGGCGAGCCCCGCGGCGACACCGGCGACGAAACGTGCGGCCATCGTCAGCGCGTAGTTGTCGGAGACCGCGGTGACGGTGTTGGCGGCGGCGAAGCCCGCCATCGCCGCGAGGAGCAGCCGCTTGCGCCGCCAGCGGGCTGTCGCGGCGGTCAGCGGTATCGCGGTGAGGGCGGTGCCGATGGCGTAGACGGTGACGGTCTGACCGGCCGCCGACTCGCTGACTCCGAGGTCGGCGCTCATCGCGGGCAGCAGACCCGCGGGCAGCGTCTCGGTGAGGCTGGTGATGAAGACGGCGGTGGCCAGGGCGAGGAGGGCCAGGAGGGGGAGCTTTTCGGGGGACTTGGGTGGGGCGCCTGTCCGGGTGGGTGAGGGTGTGGGGACGGGTGCGGGTGCTGGTGTGCGCATGGGTGCCGGGTCCTTTTCGGTACGGGTACGGGCACGGGTACGAGTACGGGTGCGGGTGCGGGTGCGGGTGTGCGTGGGATTACGGGGGGGGAGCGGGTCAGGGCGCGTACGTGGCCAGGCGCAGCACCTTGCGGGCCGTTTCGTCGGCAGGACCGTGGCAACGGAGCACGGGGGCCGCGACGTTGACCGCCGGGTCGTCGGCCGCCGGGCCGGTGAGGACGACCGCGCCGTCCTCCCGTAACAGGCTCAGGAGACTCGGCGCGGGCAGCGCGGGCAGGCCGTCGTCCGCGTGGACGACGAGCAGGTCGACACTGCCGAGCCGGGCGCAGACGGCGGAGGCCAGCGCCGCGGGGGCGGCGGAGTCCGTGCGGATCACGTGGGCGCGGGAGCCCACCTCCGCCGCCGCCTCGTCCAGGTCCGCCCCGGGGCCGCCGGTCACCAGGACCTCCGCGCCGCCCTCGACGAGCCGCTTCGCGACGGCCAGGCCGAGACCGGTGACGCCACCGATGACGACGGCTTTCGTGCCTGCGTACTTGGGCATCGGCCCCTCCTCCGTCCCGCGTTTCCTGCTGACGGGGACGACTCTGCTCGCGGGCGCTTCGGGATCGCTGACGGTCCGCTGACGGCCGCCCCCGCCACGCCGGTACGGCGCTGTGTACGGTGATCCGCATGCGTTTCGGGGTGCTGGGTCCACTGGCGGTGTGGGACGGCGAGGGGGAGCCGGTCAAAGTTCCCGAGGCGAAGGTCAGGGCGCTCCTCGCCGACCTTCTGGTGCACGAGGGGCGGCCGGTCTCCGCCGACCGGCTCATCGACGACCTCTGGGGCGAGACCCCGCCCGGCAACCCCGCCAACGCCCTCCAGGCCAAGGTCTCCCAACTGCGCCGGGTACTCGGCCGTGACCGCGTCGTGCGTCAGGCGCCCGGCTACCGGCTGCACCTCGACCCGGCGGCGGGCGACGAGGTGGACGCGGACCGTTTCCGCGCGCTGGTCGACGGAGCGCGGGCGGAGGCGGCGAATGACCCGCGGCAGCTGGCCGAACTCCTCACCCGGGCCCTTGCGTTGTGGCGGGGGCCCGCCTACGCCGACCTCGCCGACGAGGAGTTCGTACGGGCCGCGGCCGACCGGCTCGCGGAGCAGCGGCTCGCCGTCCTGGAGGAACAGGCGGAGGCGCGGCTCGCCGCGGGCGACCACACCTTGCTGACCGGGGAGCTCGCGGACCTGGTCGCGCGGCATCCGCTGCGGGAACGGCTGCGGGCCGTGCAGTTGCGTGCGCTGTATCGGGCGGGGCGGGCGAGTGAGGCGCTCGCCTCGTACGGGGCGCTGCGCGCGCGGCTGGCGGAGGAGTTGGGGATCGACCCCGGTCCGGAGCTGGTGGCGTTGCAGGAGGCGATCCTGCGACAGGACCCGACGCTGTCCGCCGCCCCGGCCTCCACCTCTCCCCTCGCCGGCGCCCCGGCCTCCGTCTCTCCCCTCGCCGCCGCCCCGGTGCCCATCGCTCCGGTCTCCACCTCTCCGGCCCCCGCCGCCCCGGTCTCCACCTCTCCGGTCCCCGCCTCCCCGGCCCCCTCGGCTGCGGTCGCCGCCCCCGCTCAACCCCGCACCAACCTCCCCGCCCAGCTCACTCCCCTCGTCGGGCGCGAGCACGCCGTCACGGAGATCAGCGGCCTCCTCGGCACCGCACGCCTCGTCACGCTCACGGGTCCCGGCGGTGTGGGCAAGACACGGCTCGCCGTGGAGGCGGCGGCGCGGCAGACGGAGGCGCGGCAGACGGAGGCACCCACCACCGAGGCGCCCACCGCCAAGGCACCCACCCCCTTCCCCGACGGCGTCCGGCTCGTGGAGCTCGCCGGGCAGCCCGGCGGCAGCGGCGTCGCCGACCTCGCCCTGGCGGTCGCCGCCGCACTCGGGCTCCGGGACGACGCGCCCACCGGCCCGGCGGGGCAGACCCGCCCCGGCGGGCCCCTCGCCCCCGCCGAACGTCTCGCCGCGGCCCTGCGCGACCACCGCACCCTCCTCGTACTCGACAACTGCGAGCAGGTCGTCGAGCAGGCCGCCGAGCTCACGGACGCGTTGCTGCGTGCCGCGCCCGGCCTACGGGTCCTCGCCACCAGCCAGGAGCCGCTCGGGCTCACAGGTGAGGCGGTGTTCCTGGTGGAGCCGCTTCCGGCGGCCGACGCCGTCAGCCTGTTCGCCGCCCGTGCGGCTGCCGCGGCGCCCGGTTTCGCGCTCGGCGACCCCGCGGACGAGGCGGCCGTCGCGGAGATCTGCCGCCGCCTCGACGGCATCCCGCTCGCCCTGGAACTCGCCGCTACGCGTGTACGGGCCCTGGGCGTACGGGAGTTGGCTGAACGACTCGGAGACCGTTTCCGGCTGCTCACCTCCGGGCAGCGGGGCGCGCCCGCGCGTCAGCAGACGTTGCGGGCGATGATCGACTGGAGCTGGGAACTGCTGAGCGCGCCCGAGCGCATCGTGCTGCGCCGCCTCGCCGTGCACCGCGACGGCTGCACGCTGGCGGCGGCGGAAGCGGTGTGTGCGGGTGACGGGGTGACCCGCGACGAGGTCCTGGACCTGGTGACCCGCCTCGTCGACCGTTCCCTGGTCGTCATGGCGCCGGGCCCGGCGGGCACGGGGACCGCGCCGCGCTACCGCCTCCTGGAGTCCGTGGCCGCGTACGCCATGGAGCGGCTGCGCGAGATGGAGGACCTCACCGGCGTCCGCGAACGCCACCTGCGCCACTACCTGGACCTCGCCGAACGGGCCGAACCCCGGCTGCGTGACGGCGGCCAGGCGACATGGCTCGGCCGCCTGGACGCCGAGGCGGCGAACCTGCGCGGGGCGCTGGACGAGGCGGTGCGCGCCCCGTTCCCCGCCGAGGCGACCCGGCTGGCCACGGCCCTGTCCTGGTGGTGGCTGCTCCGAGGCCACCTCACGGAGGCCCACCGCGCGCTGACGGCGACGTTGGGCGCGGACCTGGGCGCGGACCTGGGCGCGGGGCCGAACGGAGGGCCGGACTCGGAGCCGGACTCGGAACCGAACGGAGGGCCGAACGCAGCTCCGGACGCGGGCCCGGACGCGAGCCCGGACGCGAGCCCGGACGCGAGCCCGGACGCGAGCCCGGACGCAGGCCCGGACGCAGGCCCGTTGGCCGGAGCGGCCGAGCTCCCCGCGCTGCGCTACGCCTTCGCGCTGCTGACCGGAGAACGACCCGAGCCGCCCCCGCACGAACCGCCCCTGCCCGGATGCGGCCCCGCCCACCCCCGCACCCTCTGGCTCACCGCCTACGGGCTCTTCGCTGCCGGTGACACCCGTGGCAGCGAAGAGGTCAACGCCCACGTACTCGGCCTCGCCACCGAGACCGGGACCGGGACCGAGTCCGGTGACCGGTGGAGCGTCGGCGCCGCGCTCGCCCTGCGCGCCATGCACGCCCTGCTCCGGGGCGATCTCGACACGATCGGCGCCGACGGGACGCGCGCGGCCGGGATCTTCGCCGAGCTCGGCGACCGATGGGGCGAGTTGCAGACCGTGACGCCGCTCGCCGTGCTCGCCGAGATCAAGGGCGATTACGTCGAGGCCGCGCGCCGTCAGGAGGCGGGCCTCGCCATCGCCCGCGAGCTCGGGCTCCAGGCCGAGGTCGCCGCCCGCCTGTCCGGGCTCGGGCGGCTCGCACTGCTCACCCGGAGCTGGGAGCGCGCGGCCGAACTACACACCACCGCACAGCGGTTGGCGGCACAGCAGGGATACCGCTACGGAGAGATCCACGCGGAGATGGGCCTCGCCCTCGGCGCGCGCCGCTCCGGCGACCTCGCCGCCGCCGAGACGCATCTGCTGCGCATCCGCGACCGCCACGCCGACGTGTCCTCGCCCGCGGGCGACCATCTGCACCACGCCGAGCTGGGCTTCATCGCCGAGCTCCGCGGGGATGGGCCCGGCGCCGAGGCCCACCACCTCCTCGGCCTCGACGCCGCCCGCGTACTCGACGAGCCCCGCGCCGTCGCCCTCTCCCTGGAGGGCCTGGCGGGCGCGGCGGCCGTGTCCGGGGCGGCTGACCGGGCCGCTCTCCTGCTCGGCGCGGCGGACGCGGCCCGGCGCGGTGTGGGGGCGCCGCTGCCGCCCGCCGAGCGCGGCGACGTCGACCGGATCACGGCGGCGGCGAGGGCGGCACTGGGTAAGGCGGCCTTCGACGCGGAGTTCGCGCGGGGGGCGAAGTCGGCGCCGGGGCAGTTGCCGTAAGGCCGTATGGGAGTCGACCGATCGGCGCCGCACCACCCCTCGTACAAACCTTCGACCACTCCACCCCGCCCCGATACAGTGGCAAGAACCCGCATTTCACCGCATGCGGAGTTCTTTCACTGCACCACTACATCCGCTGGGGGACCCACATGGCACTGTTCGGCAACGCCCACACCGTCGACCCGATGAAGGCACAGAGCGAGTACGCACGCCTGCTCGGGCACGGCGAGCAGGTGCACGCCGCGTACACGCTGATACGCGACACCATGCTGTTCACCGACCGCCGCCTGATCATGGTCGACAAGCAGGGCATCACCGGCAAGAAGGTCGAGTACCACTCGATCCCGTACCGCAGCATCACGCACTTCGCGGTGGAGACGGCCGGGCACTTCGATCTCGACGCGGAGCTCAAGATCTGGATCTCCAGCAATCCGACGCCGATGCAGAAGACGTTCACCAAGGGCGTCGACATCTACGAGGTGCAGGCGATCCTCACGCAGTTCGTCGCCCGCTAGAGGTATTGATCGGCTGCCCGACGCGGTCGAGGGGGCGTTCCCGGCGATACCCGGCCCTTCCGGTTGGTTGGCGGGTACCCTGCCGGAATGAAGCGTGCTCACTGACGACACCCGCTGACCACACGACCGAGCGGGGGGGGGGACGGTAATGAGCAGGCAAGAGCAGATCACCCGGACGTTCGTGCAGCTCGCCGACACCTTGGGCGACGACTTCGACGAGGTCGACTTTCTGCGGCAGCTGGCCTCTCACTGCGTCGACCTCCTCGACATCACGGATGCCGCCGTCCTGCGGTCCTGCCCACCGTCGTCCTCCCAGCAGCCCTCCCCGGAAGCGGATCTGTACAGCCCGGCAGCAGCCGACGGCACGGATGGCGTGGGTGGCACGGGTGGCGCGGATGGCACGGGTGGCGCGGATGGCACGGATGGCGCCAGGGCCGCGATGCTGGACGTGGCCGTGCGCGAAGGCGCCGCCGCCGACGCTCACCGCACCGGCGCCGCCGTCGCCCCCGTGCACCTGGCCGGCGCTCCCGTCGCCTGGCGCGACTTCGCCGCCCGAGCCCACGCCAGTGGCTACACCTACGCGGGCGCCGTGCCCCTGCGCTCGCGCCAAGAGGCCCTCGGCAGCGTGCTGTTGCTCAGTACCGACGACCACCCGCCGCCCGCCGCCGACCTCGCCCTGGCGCAGGGGTTCGCCGACGCGGCTGCCCTCGGCCTCCTCCACGCCCGCGCCGTACGGCAGGTCGGCACCGTCAACGAACAGCTCCAGAACGCCCTGCACAGCCGGGTCCTCATCGAACAGGCCAAAGGATTCCTCGCCGCCCGCCAGGGCATCTCCCCCGCCGAGGCCTTCGACATCCTGCGCCACCACGCACGCCAGCACAGCCTGCGGCTCGCCTCCGTCGCCCAACACATGGTCGAAACGGCGGAACTGCCCCGGCCGACCACCTCCGCCCGGCCCCCGCACCGGGGTACACCGGCCGAGTAGGGGCGGACGGGCCCGGCCTTGCAAGGAGACAGGATTCAAGGAGACAGGGTGCTCACTTCGGCTGACACCTGGGGATTCACGAACACCTTCGAGCGATGCGAGCTGCTGCGCCGTGCGGCGGCCGACGCGGTCGCCAAGGCTCGTCGCATGCAGTCCGAGTCGGCGCAGATCCGACTGCGCGCGGCGCAGACCCGCGCCGACCTGCGGCGCGGCAGCGCCGCCCCACCGCCTCCCGTGGCCGTGCCCGAGGCGGCTGCCCGGCCCACGGCCCCCCGGCCCGCCGCCCCCCGGCCCGACACCTCGTCCCCGACGGTCGACCTCGCGGCCCTGGCCGCCTTCCTGCACGCCCGCCTGGACGAGGAGGCGGCTTCCGCGCACCTCTTCCATGAAGCCGACTGCTCTGCGGTGCGCCGTGCGCCCGTCGGCCCCGGCCCGGTCCGGTGCGGCTGCCTCGCCCCCCGCCGCCTGCACCAGAAGATCTCGACGCTCCGAGACCTCGCCCACGCCAATGAGGCCGCCGTCCGGGAAGCCGACCCCGATTCCCCTGGCTGGCCGTTCAGCGAGCTGGCCGCCCTGCTGGACCTCCAGGCCCTCGCCCTCCCCTACGAGCTGCACGAGCTGTGGTGCGAGGAGTGGCGACCCTGACGTCCCCGCACTCTCTCCGCACCCTCCCCGCCCCTCCCCAACCCTCCCCGCCCCTCCCGCTACCGACCTAAGTAGGTCGGCCTGCGCGCCCGTTCATACCAAAGGCGCCGCCGCCTCGACCAAAGGCCGATGAGCCCGTACCCCTCCCCGCACGATGCTGACGGTCATGCCGTGGGGCGTGTGGCCCGGCGGCGACCGACGGGAGGGTGGCGGCATGCGGCAGGGCGGCGGCATCAGCAGGGCGGGGTTCCTGGCGGGGGCGGGAGCAGGGGCCATGGGGGCTCTGGGGCTCGCGGGCGCTGCGGGTGCCGTGGGACGCCCAGGGGGCGCGGTTCCCGCCGGAGCAGGGGACCGGCGGGGGCTCGCGCACCGGGGGCTCGCGCACCGAGGGGTCGCCCACCGAGGGGTCGGTTACGAGGTCGTGGACGGGGAGTCGGCCACAACCGGCTGGGACGCGGCCCGCATGCGCGGTGACATGCGCGCGATCCGGCACGACCTGCACGCGAACGCCGTCTCCGTATTCGGCACGGGCGTCGACCGGCTCGCCGCTACCGCCTCCGAGGCCGCCGAGCGCGGCCTGAGCGTCTGGCTTCAGCCGCGCCTCGCCGACGTCCCGCACCGCGACATCCTCGACCATCTCGCCGAGACCGGGCGGCACGCGGAGCGCATGCGGCGCCACGGCGCGGACGTCCACCTCAGCGTGGGCGCCGAGTTCGTGCTGTTCGTCCCCGGGATCGTGCCGGGAGCCAACGCCGTGGAGCGCGTCGAGAACCTCCTGAAGGGCAACTTCGATCCGGAGAAGATGGTCCGGCGGCTGCGCGACTTCATCGAGCGCGCCGCGAAGACCGGCCGTTCCGCCTTCCACGGCCCCCTCACCTACGGCGCCGCCCAGGACGACGACGTCGACTGGTCCCTCTTCGACGTCGTCAGCGTCAACTACTACGCGTACCACCGCAGTCGGGCCGAGTACGTCAGGGAGCTCACGCCCTACAAGCGGTTCGGTAAGCCGGTGGCGATCACCGAGTGCGGCTCCTGCACGTACGCCGGGGCGCCGCAGGACGGCGGTATGGGCTGGCACGAAGCCGTCGACTACACGAAAGACCCTCCGGAGATCACCGGTGGCCTCAAGCGCAGCGAGCGCACGCAGGCCGCGTATCTCCTGGACGTCTTCGATGTCTTCGAGTCCATGAACCTGCACGCCGCACTCGTCTACCAGTTCGTCACCCCGGACGCCCCGCACCGCCCCCACGACCCGCGTCACGACCTCGACATGGCCAGCTACAGCATCACCAAGGCGATCCAGAAACGGCCCGGCGACCCGGCTTCCGACTGGCACTGGGAGCCGAAGGAGTCCTTCCACGCGCTGGCCCGCCAATTCCGACGGGCCTCGGCACGTCACTAGTCCCACCACCGGCGAGGACCGACTTGGCAGGCCGATGTCTTCCGTCGTCCGCGCGGGTGTGCTTGCCTGGGGGCCATTTCGGCTGTCTGGGGCGGGAGTTGCCGCAATGCGGATGCGGAATCTGTGGAGCGTAGGGGTACTCGTCGGGGTGCTGACACTGGGCGCCTGCGGGGACCCCGGCGCGGGGGACGCGGCACCGGCCGACCTTCCGGACGACGTTACGCACAGTGCGGCGCCGCCCGACCCCTCCGCGCCGGACGCCCCCTCCGACCCCTCCGGCCCCGACCCGTCCGCCACGACCCGGCAGCGCGTCGCGGGGAACGCCGCCCGGGGCGACGCCCCCAAGGTGCTCTACCTCGGCGACTCCCTCGCCATGGAGAATCAGGACGTCCTGGGCGCCCACCTCCGCGACCGCCTCGGCGCCCGCTACCGCAGCGCCCCCTACTCCGGCACCACCCTCTGCGACTACCTCGAAGGCACCGGCGAGGACTCCCTCGTCCCCGACAAGGACAAGGCCGCCGCCCTCGTACGCGCCGAGCACCCCGACTACGTGGTCCTACAGTTCTGGGGCAACGCGTGGGGCTACACGCCCTGCATGGACGGCATCACGTACGACAAGCAGCGCGAGAAGTACTACGACCGGTACGCGGCCGACGCGAGGCGGCTTGCGGCGCAGATTCACGGGGCGGGCGGTGCGGGTGGGGCGCGTGTGGTGTGGGTTCTGCAGGGGCCCGATCCGATCACGCCGGACCGCGTACGGGGCGTGAATGACCTCTACGAGGCGCAGGCCAAGTCGTCGTCCGGCGACCTCCTCGCCGACGCGGGGCGGTCGGTCGCTCCCGCGTCCGACCGCTATACGTGGGTCGAGTCGCTGCCCTGCACGGCGTACGAACGGTCGCACTCGGCGTACTGCCGTACGGGGCGGGCGGCGTTGCACCGGAGCGGGGACGACTACCTGCACTTCTGTCTGGCGCCGACCACGGCCAAGTCCCGTCCCTGCCCGGTCCGTTCGCCGGGTATCCGGAGGATGGCCTCGGCGATCACCGAGAGGATCGGTGCGGATCGCCGTTAGCGGTGGCGGCGACGAAGTGGCTGAAGGCGGCTTCCGTGACGGTGAAGGTGGGGCCTTCGGGGTTCTTGCTGTCGCGAAGGGCGACGGTTCCGTTGCCGGGGGCGGCGAACTCTATGCAGTCGCCACCGGTGTTGCCGCTGTACGAAGACTTACGCCACCGCGTGTGGGGCAGATCTTGACTGGTCGCCATATCGTTCCTCCATCACGCAGCTGATCAGGTCCGCCGACTCCTCCTCCGAGAGGGCGTCGGCCTGCAAGTTAGCGTAACGGCGGGCGGCTTCACGGACAGTTTCGGGGTTCGCGGTCATGTGACCGGAGATCAGGTCCTCCGTATAGACGAGCTCAGGGTCGTTGTCGAAGCGCAAGAGGTTGAACGAACCGGCCAGACTGGCATGTGCCCCGACTGAGTTGGGCAGTACCTGAACACTCGTCCAGCGCTTGTCCATGAAGTCCAGCAAGTGTCCCAGTTGCTTCCGCATGACGCTGCGCCCACCGATCGGGCGGTGCAGAACGGCCTCGTCGAGGATCACCAACGCCAAGGGTGGGTTCGTCCGTTCCAGTACTCGTTGGCGCTCCATTCGGGCAGCCACCAAGTCGTCGAGCCTTTCCGGCACTCCGGTGCTCAGTACGGCACGGGCGTAGTCCTCCGTCTGCAACAACCCGTACACCACCTGGGCCTGAAACGTGGAGATGTACGTTGCCCGCGCCTCCATCTCCGCGTACGCCTGGAACCACGTCGGCAACTGGCTCCGCAACACCAGGCCCACCAACCGCGAGAACGCCCCGTCCGTGCCCAGCGCCGCGTCCACCCGTTCCGAGAAGTCCCTCGTCGGCACCCTCTTCGTCGTCTCGATCTGGCCGATGAGTGAGCCCGTGACGAAGACACAGGAGCCCAACTGGGGCTGGCTCAGGCCCGCCGCCTCGCGCAGGCGGCGCAGTTCGGAGCCGTAGTAGTCGAGGGGCGACGCAGTGGGGTCGAGATCCCGCGCTTTTACCATGTAGCCCAGCGTAACCAGTCGACTCCACACAGGTGGCCTGAATCACATAACCCGTTCGGCCCACGCCCACTCGCCGCCCCGCGAGCGCCGCCGGACGCTGTATATCCCTGACCGCTAGACAAGAGGTGTGGCCATGAGCAGCGCAGCAGCTCCCGGCAAGCCGGACCACGGGAAGCCGGATCATCACGGGGCCAAGGCGGACAGCCCCTGGGCGTCCGGCGGGCCGATGTTCGCCGGTGTGCTGATGCTGGTGAACGGAATCCTCGGCATCTTCGAGGGCATCGCGGGCATCGCGAAGGACGACGTCTACGAGCGGATCGGCGACTACGTCTACAAGTTCAACCTCACCACGTGGGGCTGGATCCACCTGATCCTCGGCATCCTCGTGGCCGTCGTCGGCTGGGGCATCCTCAAGGGTGCGAGCTGGGCGAAGGGCAGTGGCGTCGCGCTCGCGGCGCTGGCGATCGTGGCGCAGTTCCTGTGGCTGCCGTACACGCCGGTCTGGGCGCTCATCTCGATCGCGATCGGCGTCTTCGTCATCTGGGCGCTGTGCAACGACCGCTCCGACCTGGCCGGACCCTGACCGAGGTCGCCCGGGCCGCGAGCCTTCCGCCGCAGGCCCGCGCGCTGGTTCCGTGGATCGTCCCGACCCTGCCGGCGGCGCCGAGGCTCTGCGCAGTTCCCCGCGCCCCTGAACACCTACCCGCGACGCCCCCCCTCCCCCGCTCAGCCCGACCCCAACGGGGTTTCGCGCAGTTCCCCGCGCCCCTAAAAGCGCCCCACCGGGGACGCCCCATCAGGGGCGCGGGGAACTGCGCGACAAGCCACCACCCACCCGCACCGGAGAACAGACGTGAGGGGACCGGTTAAGGGGCGCGGGGAACTGCGCGGCAGGGCCGTGGGGGGCCCGGGTCAGAACGGGGCCGGGCCGCCGTTTGACGTCACCGCCTCGCGAACCGCACGGACGAACGATTCCGCGCGCTCACTCACGCCCCCCGATCGACAGATCACCGCCACCTCCGCAGGAGGGACATCCCGGAGAGGGACGAACGTGACGTCCGGGCGGGCGTAATACTTCTCGACCGAGGCGACGACCGGAGAGATCCCCTGCCCCGTCCCCACCAGCATCATCAGCTCCTGGAACGTCGCCACCGCCCGCCCCCGCCCGATCTCCCGCCCCGACGGTGTCACCCGAGGCACATGAAAGTCCCACCAGTACGCGGGCGCCCCGTTCACCACACCGAAGAACGTCTCCCCCGCCAGCTCCTCCAGGGAGACGGAGACCCGCCCGGCCAGCGGATGCCGCAACGGCACCGCGAGCACCCGCTGTTCGTTGATCACGACGGGCCCCACCGTGAGGTCCGGCTCCTCCACCGGCAGGCAGGTGAAGAGCAGCTCGACCTCGCCTGAGCGCAACGCGCCCAGCGGATCCCGGAACTGTGTCTCCCGCATCCGCACCTCCACCCCAGGACACCGCTCCCGGAACACGTCGAGGATCGGCCCAGTGAGGGTCCCCGCCCCGGACCCGAGGAACCCCACGTGCAACTCCCCCTCCACGCCCCGCGCAGCGGATTTCGCACGGGCCACCGCCGCGTCCATCTCCTGGTGCAGCGGCGCCAGATCCTCGTACAACTGGCGCCCCAGCGGCGACATCCGCACTACCCGGCTGGTGCGCTCGAAGAGCGGGGCGCCGATCTTGCGCTCCAGCTTCTTCAGCGTCTGACTGACCCGGGCCTGGGAGAGAAGCAGGCGTTCGGCGGTGCGGCCGAAATGTAGCTCCTCGGCCAGGGTCAAGAAGGTCTCCAGCTCTTGCCGCTCCACCACATACCCCCCGGTACTCCCTGTCATACCCACTGTGACCTGCATCGATAAGCGCGACCGCGTCGATCGTTTCACGGATCGCCGTTGATGGGCGGTCGCGATCGGCGGATCTTTGAGGAGCCAGGACGCCCCCTCTCAACCAACAGGAACCCGTGATGATGTCGCGTGCCCGCACCTCCCTCGTCGCCACCGCCGCCGCCCTCGCCCTGACCGCCGGTCTCGCCGTCACCGGCGCCCAGGCCACCCCCGACCGCCATGAGGGCGGTAAACGCGGGGGCGGGAAGACGGCCGCCGCCGACTGGACCGGGGCCTGGGCCGCCTCCCCGCAGCGCCCCAGCACTGGGTTCAAGCCCAACTGGTCGGAGGCGGGCTTCGACGGCCAGACCCTGCGCCAGGTCGTCCGCGTCACCGAAGGCGGCGACAGAGCACGCATCCGGCTCTCCAACGCGTACGGGACCTCGCCGCTACGGATCGCGGGCGCCACCGTCGCCCGTACGGAGACCCGTACAAAGACCCATACGAAGACCCATACAACGAAGGGCGCGTCAGCCTCCGTTCAAATGGGCTCCGTGCGGCGGCTCACCTTTGGTGGGAAGCGAGCCGTCACCATCCCCACCCACGGCCAACTGTCCAGTGACGCGGCCGTGTTGGACCTCGACGCCTTCGAGTCCGTCACCGTCACCCTGCACCTCGCGGGGACCACCGGGCCCGCCACCTTCCACGCCCAGTCCTTCGCGACCAGCTACCGCGCGGACGGCGACCACACCGGCGACACCGGCGGCCGGGCCTTCGGCGAGTCGACGGAGTCCTGGTACTACCTGGCGGGCGTGGACGTGGGCGGCAAGGAGGACCGGCGGCGCGACGGCATCGCCCTCTTCGGCGACTCCACCACCGACGGCTTCGCCTCCTCCACCGACCGCAACCGCCGCTGGTCCGACGCCCTCGCCGAGCGTCTCGCCGAGTCCGGCGACCGCCGCCCCGTCCTCAACGCCGGAATCGGCGGCAACCTCGTCCTCAATGACTCGGCCTGGTACGGCGAGAAGAGCGCCAACCGGTTCGAGCGGGACGCCCTCGACCTGCCCGGCGTCGGTACGGTCGTCGTCCTCGAGGGCCTCAACGACATCGGCTTCAGCGAGACGGACCAGCCCACCTACAAGCCCGCCCCGGTCGTCTCCGCCCGTGAACTCATCAACGGGCATCGGGAGTTGATACGGCAGGCCCGCGCCAAGGGCGTCAAGGTCGTCGGCGCCACACTGCTCCCGCTCGGCGGCTCCGACCACTACGGCAAGCACGCGGCGGCCGTAAGCGACGCGTTCAACCACTGGGTGCGCACGTCCGGCGAGTACGACGCGTACGTCGACTTCGACAAGGCCCTCGCCGACCCGAAGGACCCGGAGCGCCTCGCCCCCGCGTACGACAGCGGCGACCACCTGCACCCGAACGACACCGGCTACCGCGCCATGGCCCACGCGGTCGAACTGGGCACGCTGTGAGCGCCGTCGGCGTCGGGGACCACGACTCTCCTGTGCGTAGTCACTCTGTTGTGTAGTAGCGGTAGAAGGTCACCGCGAACACAGCGGCGGACACCACGAGCGCCATCACCACCGACCGCAGCACGGTGGCGCCCGTGAGGCTGTAGAGGAAGCCGAACGCGACCCCCGCGAACGCCATCCAGGACAGGGCGCGCAGCTCGCGGGGGAGCGTGGGCGCCACCCGGTGCAGGACGAAGAAGACGGCGGCAAAGATGAGGCCGGTGACGACGCCGAACATGACGTTGCCGGTGGTGATCGGTCCGCCGTCGCGCCGGATGCCGGATGTCCAGATGCCGTAGACGATGCCCAGGAGCAGGGGGAGGCCCGCCCAGAGGGCGCTCGTGCCGGTGGCCCGGGAGCCGGGGGCGGTGTAGACGGGGGCGGCGTGTGCCATGACGGGTCCTTCCGTAGGGGCTTCCTCGGGGACGCTGCGTTACGTCAGTGGTTGTGGTTCTGGTTGTGGTTGTGGTTCTGGTGGTCGCACGGGTCCTGGTGGCAGTCCCGGTCGCGCCACTGCGGGCACGGGTCCGCGGAGGGGCAGGCGGGCACGTGGCGACCGCCCGTATCGACGTAGGCGGCGCTCACCCAGCCGCGGACGCCTTCCAGCCAGTACCAGTGCGGGTCGCCGTGCACGGTGGTACCGGAGACGGCGCATTTCACGCGGTCCTGGCTGCCGTAGGGCAGCTTCGCGAGGATCTCGCCGTGGGTGCTCGGCTCGTCCCTGACCTTCAGGTCGGGCCCGGAGACGACGGTGCCCCAGATGACGCCGTCGTCGTTGTGCGTGGCTGCGGTGGCTGCGGTGGCTGCGGTGGCTGCGGTGGCTGTGGTTGCCGCTGTGGCTGTGGTTGCCGCTGTAGCTGCGGTGGCGGTTCCGGCCGTCAGCAGGGCCGCGGCGGCCACCGCCCCCAGGCTCAGAGCGATTCGCATGATCGACCTCCTCGCCCCCTCATCCAGGAAACACCCGTTCGGCCCAGCGCTCCACTTGGACCCGCCGTCCCGGCCCGACGCCGTTGCCCCATATGCAGTCGCCCCGGTCGCGCGCCGAGGGGCCGGGGCCTTGCCTTGATCTCGTGCCGAACAGCGTCCGCCGTGTCCCTCGTACGTCCTCCCGCCCCCGAACCCCGCTCCCCGCCGCGCTCCCCGCCGCACTGTCCGCAGTGCTCTCCGCCGTGCTCCTCGTCCTCGCCTGCCTCCTCGTCCCGGTCAGCGCGCTCTCCGCGTGGGCGAAGTTCGAGATCGGCGACCGGGACAGCTACGTCGCCACGATGGCGCCGCTGGCCTCCGACCCCGCGGTGCGCACGGCGGTGGCGGACGAGGTCACCGGCTCGGTGATGAAGGAGATCGACGTGGGCCCGCTGCAGGGCACGGTCGAGTCGTTCGTACGCGACGCGGTGCGGTCGTTCACCGAGACGGCGGCGTTCAAGACGGCCTGGAACGCGGCGAACCGCGCGGCGCACGACGCGGTGCAGTCCGAGCTGAACCACGACGACAACGGCGAGGTCACCATCGACCTCGCCCCCATCACCCAGCAGATCAAGCAGCAACTACAGGACGACGGCGTGCCGTTCGCGTCGAAGATCCCGGTGAAGCACACCGAGGTCACGGTCCTGCGGTCGGAGGACCTGGGCTGGCTGTGGCGGAGCTTCCACGCGCTGCAGGTGGCCGGTGTCTGGCCCGCGGTGGCGGCGGCCGTACTCGCCGTCGCCGGTGTCCTGCTCGCCGCCCGCCGCCGCCGGGCACTCCTCGCGACCGCGCTCGGGATGGCGCTGGGGGCCGCCGCCCTGCTCGCCGCCGTGGCGATCGGCCGCGCCGCCACCCTCGACGACCTGCCGTCCGACCTCTCGCGGAACGCGGCGGGCGCGGTCTACGACGCCCTCACCCAGACCCTGCGGGTCACCGCCTGGATCATCGTCGCGGCGACCCTCGTCATCGCCCTCGTCACCTGGCTCTTCCCCCGGCTGCGCCGCAGTCTTCCGCGCGGCCGTGAACCGGACCCCACCGGCACCCGTCCTGTCTGAGGGAGGATGCGCGCAGCAAGAACGAGGACGCGACGCGCGCAGCACGACCCGACGACGAAAGGCCGGTCCCTTGAACACCACGACCGTCATCCGTGACGCCGAGCACGCAGACGACGGGGACGACGGAGACGGCGGGAATGAGGCGGGCCGGGGCGGGAGCAGGGGCGGGCGGCGGCGGGTGCGCCGGGTCGCCGCGTGGGGCGCCGGGCTGCTCCTTGCCGGGGTCAGTGCCGTTCTCGGGTTCCGGATCGCTGACTCCGACGGGTTCACGCCCGTCCCGCAGGTGCTCGCCTTCCTGCCCTGGCTGCTCGCGCCCGCCGGTGCCGCCCTGCTGCTCGCCGTGCTCGGCCGGTGGCGGACCGGGATGCTGTGGAGCGTCGTCGTGCTCGGTCTCCTCGCCTGGTACACGGACCCCTACGGGAACACCGACGCACCGGACGGGCCCGCCGTGGCCGAGCTGCGCGTCCTGACGTCGAACGTCGAATTCGGCGGGGGTACGGAGGGGCTGCTCAAGGCCGTCCGCAAGGAGCGGCCCGACCTCCTGTTCGTCGAGGAGTGCGACCTCGGCTGCTCCGCCCTCCTGCGCAAGGAGCTGCCGCACGCCGACTACCCCTACCGCGAGGCCGTCGAGGCGACCGGTGCCGAGGGCTCGGTCATCCTCGCCAAGGTGCCGCTGAAGAGCGCGCCCGGCGTCGAGGGCACGCTCGGCATGCCGGGCGCCGTCGCCGACGTACGGGGTCACTCGGTCCGCGTCCAGCTGGCGCACCCCATGCCGCCGGTGCCCCGCGGGGTCGGCCTGTGGCGCTCCGAGATGCGGGACCTGCGGGACTACGCCGCCGCCGGGGACGGGGAGCCCACCATCGTCGCCGGGGACTTCAACGCCACCCAGGACCACGCCGCCTTCCGTTCGATCCTGGACACGGGGCTGCGCGACGCCGCCAGGATCGCCGGGACCCCGCGCGCCCCGAGCTGGCCCGCCGCCGCGCCCGCGCCGCTCGGTGCGCAGATCGACCATGTCCTCGCCACGCCGGACTTCGCGGCCCGTGACGCCCGCTTCCTGGACATCGGCAACACCGACCACCGGGCCCTCGCCGTCACTCTGATCCTCCACAAAGCCGAAACCGAAGCCGAAACCGAAGCCGAAGCCGAAGCCGAAACAGAGCGTTGATCCTCCGGCCAGGGCACGTCACGTAAAGCGCCGATAATGGACGCATGCCCCGAGAGCCCCGCCCGCCCCGTCAGGTCTCACTGAGCCCGCTCACCCCACCCGACTGGCTGGTCAGGTCCCTCAAACCGCAGTCCGCGCCCATCCCCTGGGCGGCCGTGGCCCGTGCCTCCGTGGCGATGGCGCTCCCCCTCGCCCTCGGCATCCTCGCCGGACAGCCCTCCTACGGAGCGCTCGCCTCCATGGGCGCCCTCTCCGGAGTCATCGGCGACACCGCCGACGCCTACCGGATGCGGATCTTCAACATCGCCGTGCCCCAGCTCTTCGGCGCCCTCGGCGTCACCCTCGGCTCGCTCGTCTTCGGGCACGGCTGGGTCGCGGTCGGCGCGGTCACCTTCGTCGCGCTCGTCTCCGGGATGATGTCGACGATCGGCGCCGTCGCCTCCGTGTCGGGCCTCCTGCTCCTGCTCAACTCCGTGGTCGGCGCGGGGCTGCCCATGCCGGGGCAGTGGTGGCTCGCCCCGCTCCTCATGACCGGCGGCGGACTCCTCGTCCTCACCCTCGCCCTGCTCGCCTGGCCGCTGCGCTCCGGCGTCCCCGAGCGCGCCGCGGTCGCCGCCTCCTACCGCTCGGTGGCCGCGCTGCTCGACGCGGCGGGCACGGACGCGTACGGCGAGGCGCGTACCGCCGTGACGGCCGCCCTGAACCAGAGCTACGACCTCGTCCTCGCCCGGCGCACCCGCGACCACGGCCGCAACCCCGAACTGGTGCGCCTTGTCGCCCAGTTGAACGCCCTCACCCCGGTCATCGAAGCGGCCCCCGCCGCCGACCAGGCCGCCCGGCACGCCTGCGTACGGCTACCGGCTGAGGTGCCGGACGCGATCCGCGCGCTGGCCGAGGCGGTCGAGCTGGGGTTCGGGGATACCGGCGGCGGCGCGGCCGGGGGGCCCGTGCGCGCCGCCGCCCGTATCCCCGAACCCCAGGACCACGCCACCCGCGCCCTCGACCACGCCGTACTGCACGCCGCGGAGACCCTGGCGGACCCCGACCCGCTCGGCGTCATCGAGACCGAGGACCGCCTCGGCCGCCCCGCCGCCCTCCGCGTCCGCGCCCGGCGCGCCGCCCGCAACGTCGTCCTCTCCAGCACCTCCTGGCGCTACGGCCTGCGCCTCGCCCTCTGCATCGGCATCGCCCAGGCCCTGGTCTCGCTCATCGACGTCCCCAGGTCGTACTGGGTGGCGCTCACCGTCACCTTCGTCCTCAAGCCCGACTTCGGCTCGGTCTTCTCCCGCGCGGTCCTGCGCGCGCTCGGCACCGCGGCGGGTCTTGTCGTGGCCGCCGCGGTCCTCGCCGAAGTCCCGCACGGCTGGTGGGACGTCCCCGTGATGATGCTGCTCGCCCCGCTCATCCCGGCCCTCACCACCCGCGG
Organism: Streptomyces sp. NPDC046465; assembly: GCF_040646035.1. Classification (NCBI taxonomy): domain Bacteria; kingdom Bacillati; phylum Actinomycetota; class Actinomycetes; order Kitasatosporales; family Streptomycetaceae; genus Streptomyces; species Streptomyces sp. NPDC046465. The sequence continues at coordinate 19,286 of NZ_JBEYZK010000032.1, read as the reverse complement.
CTACGGCTACCAGACCGCAGCCATCACCCCCGTCATCCTGCTGCTCTCCGACATCCTCAACCACCAGGGCCTCGGCCTCGTCGTGCCGCGTCTCGTCGACAGCCTCATCGGCTGCGGCATCGCGCTCGTCGCGGGCTATCTGCTCTGGCCGGAGAGCTGGGGCACGCGGATCGGCGACCGCCTCGCCGACGCGGTCGCGGACACGGCGCGGTACGTGGAGTGCGCGTTCGGCACCGACGGCGATCCCGCCGCCCGCGCCCGCATGCGCCGCGGCCTCTACCGCGACCTGTCCGTCATCCGCTCCGAGTTCCAACGCGCCCTGACCGAGCCCCCGCCCACCGGCACGCGCGCGGCGGCCTGGTGGCCCCTGGTCGTAGCCGTGGAACGCATCCTGGACGCCACGACCGCGGCCAGAGTCCGCATCCGGCACGGCGCGGATGCTCCCGCGGGGGAGGAGGTGGCCGAAGTCGCGTACGAACTCCACGCCTTGGCGACCCGCCTGCGCACGTCAGTCCACCTGGAAAAGGGCCACACAAACTTCAGGACCGACAACAAGACCAGCGTCCTGGAACCCCTACGCCAGGAAATCAACGCGGCAAGATCCCTGACATCCACGCCCACGGAGCCCCCCTAAAAACCACGGGAAACACCGCAGCCCTCCAGGGCCGCGAGGAACGGCGCAGCCCTCCAGGGGCGCGGGGAACTGCGCAATCTTTCAGGGGCGCGAGGAACGGCGCAATCTTTCAGGGGCGCGGGGAACGGCGCAATCCTTCAGGGGTGCGAGGAACCGCGCAATCTTTAGGGGCGCGGGGAACTGCGCAATCCTTCAGGGGCGCGGGGAACTGCGCAAAAAGGGGGCGCGGGGAACTGCGCGACCAGCCACAGCCGGCCCGCAGGCCCCCGCACCCGTAAATCCCGTCACAGCACGCGCTAGCGCCAGCGCTAGCGCCCCGCGTCCACCTTGTGCAGCGCCTTGGCGAGCCCATTGGCCCACAGCTGCTCGACCTGCGCCCGCTCAGCCGAATCCGGCTGGGAGTTGGTGCAGGAGGGGCCGGGACCGCCACCGGACATCAGCTGGCTGCACGGCCCGTCATACGTGTCGGGAAGCCCGAGCACATGCCCGGTCTCATGCGTCGTGACCCGAGTCGAGTCGTACTCCTTGTTCTGCGCGTAGTCCAGGAAGACATAACCATTGCCGTGCCCGTCAGAGCTGGCGTACGAGCCGCGCGCGTCATTGCCCTCGCGGTACTCGAAGCTCGCACCCGACGTCCCCGCCTGGAGCTTGACGTTGGAGACCGCGCCGTTCCAGATGGACGCGGAGCTGGCTATCTGCTGGGCGAAGGTGGGGGCTCCGGACGCGTCGTAGACGACGGTCACGGACTTCGCGCCGGGGTGTGCCGCACGCTTCTCGGCGACCGCCTTCACGACGGCCTCGAAGAACGCCTTGTTGTTCTTGGCCTCCGCGGCCGAGCCCTGGTACTGGGAGTACGAGGACGTGGCAGCCGTGGTCGACGCCATGTCGTGCGTGGCGGTCGACGCGGAGGCGGAGGTCGCGCCGAGGCCGGTGACGGCGAGGCCGAGGACGGCGGCGACAGACAGGTAACGCTTGTTCATGTGTGGGGGGCTCCTACTCGTTCCACGACCGCGTGGGGGCGATCGATGAAAGGTGAACGGTTCGGTACCGGTGAGTGTCGGGGAGCGTGGGGCGCGTGGGAATGATGGCAACTCGCGATAGCACGGGGCTATCACCCGGTCCCGGCCTGCCCAGAACGGCCGGTTCTCATGGGGTTTGAGCGTCTGGTGCGACGGCCGTACCGCCTCTACGCTCACGGCCATGGAGCTCGAGGTCAGACACCTCCGCGCGCTGTGCGCCATCGCCGACACCGGCAGTCTGCACAAGGCGGCGCGCCAGCTCGGCATGAGCCAGCCGTCGTTGACGACCCAGCTGCGCCGCATCGAGCACGCGCTCGGCGGCCAGCTCTTCTCCCGTGAGCGCACCGGCTGCCGCCCCACCCAGCTCGGCCGGGTCGTGCTCAGCCGCGCCCGCCCCCTCGTCACGGAGATGCGGGCGCTGGTCGCGGAGACCAAGGCGGCCGCCGCCCGCGCCGCCGAGGGACCGCAGTTGCGCATCGGCTCCACCGCGAGCCGCGCCATACCGGGCTGGCTGCGCAGGCTGCGGTCGCGCCTGCCCGGGACCGAGATGTCGCTCCAGATGGACGTGTCCGCGAACGCGCTGCTTCGCATGGTGGAGACCGGCCAGCTCGACATCGCCTTCGTGCACGAGGTGGAGGGTTGCCCGCTGCGCGTGCCCGAGGCCCTGCGAAGACGGGTCCTGCTCGACCGGGAGCCGCAGTTCGTCTCCCTCGCCGCGGACCATCCCGCGGCGCACCGGCCCGTCGTACGCCTCTCCGACCTGGCGGACGACCGCTGGATGGTGGACCCCACGGTCGACGGCGAGTGGGACGGCCTGCGCCGCGTCCTGACCTCGGCCGGTCTCAACCCCCGCGTCCTGCACGGCGATTACCTGACCGCGGCGTCCCTCGTCGCCACCGGCGAGGTCGTGGCGCTCTGCCAGCCGACCTCGCGCGGCAGGACCGACATGGCCGTACGCCCCCTGCACGGCGACCCCCTCGGCGTGCGCCTCATCCTGGTGGCCCGCACGGAGGAGGAGCTCGACGCGGTCTACGGCGAGCTGGAGGCCGCGTACTGGGAGGCCGCGCGCCAGGCGACCGCTTACACGGAGTGGCTGCTGCGGGCGGGCGACACCCGGGGAAGCGCGGGCGGGACGTTGGTCCCGGCCAGCCGGTGACCTTCGGCCGCACCCCGTCTGACCTGCGCTTTTACTTGTTTTACGGTACTGGGTCCCGCCATGAGGCCACTTGTTACCTTTCCGACGGATGACACACACATCGCACCCGTAACTTCATGTCTGTCGCCACCGCAAAGGGGCACAAAAACGGACAGCTCGATCTGTAGCTCTGTAGCCACGAGAGAAGCCACATCATGCGCGCCACTCGCCGTACCTTCCGTACCGCCGCCATCGCCACCGGAGCCATCGCCGCGCTGGCCGTCCCGACCACGGCCGCGTTCGCCGCGGACGCGCCGTCGACGCCGCAGGGCCAGGTCGCGCAGGACGACCAGCCGGGCAAGGACCAGGACCAGGACCAGGGCCAGGACAAGTCCACGGACGAGACCGGGAAGAAGGACGACACCGGTCAGGACAAGTCCACGGACAAGGCCAAGGCCAAGGACACAGACAAGGACGCGGACAACGACGCGGACAAGGACAAGCCCGTCCCCGGTGGCTGGGAGTCCAAGGGCACCACCAACCTCGGCCACGGCTGGTCCGCCAAGGTCGACGTCAACGCCTCCGCCCGTACCGCCAAGGCGACGATCACCAAGGACGGCGCGGCCAAGGGCTCCCTCACCGCATACGAGAAGTCCGCCACCACCAGCATCGACGGCAGCACCTTCACCCTCTCCCCCGACGGCACAGTCACTGCCAAGATCGTGGAGAAGGACAGGGACAAGGACAAGGACAAGCCCGTCCCCGGTGGCTGGGAGTCCAAGGGCACCACCAACCTCGGCCACGGCTGGTCCGCCAAGGTCGACGTCAACGCCTCTGCCCGCACCGCCAAGGCCGCCATCTCACTGAACGGCAAAGCCAAGGGCTCCCTCACCGCATACGAGAAGTCCGCCACCACGAAGATCGACGGCAACACCTTCACCCTCACGCCCAGCGGCGCCGTCACCATGCAAACCAAGCCCACCCCGCCGAAGCCGAAGCCGCAGCCGAAGCCGAAGCCGAAGCCCCAGCCCGCGCACGACACGCACCGCGGCTCGGACCGGACCGTCCCGAGGGGTGGCGTCAAGGCCGGCGCCGACGGCGTCAAGCCCGCTTCCGACGACGCCCCGCTGATCGCCGCGGGCGGCGGCATGGCAGCCGTCGGCGCGGCCGGTCTTGGCTTCGCGCTGTACCGCCGCAAGCAGAACGGCTGACGGCTGACGGCTGACGGCAGTACGTGAAGGGGCGCCCCGCGGACAGCGGAGCGCCCCTTCATATACGGACGTACCTACTCACGTACGTACGCTGCTCAGACGCCTATGTCGCGGCCGTCCTCGCGCCACACCGAGACGACCGACGGCCGGACGATCTTGCCGGGCCCGTCCGGCCAGGCGCTCGCGGGCTTCTCCACGGACGCCCCGTCGACCTCGCCCGGGTGCTGCACGGAGACGAGCACCCGCCGGTCCTGTACGAGCGGCCCGCAGGTCTCCGCCCCCGTCGGCATGGTCAGGAACTGCTTGAGCTCACCGCGCCGGTCTCCGCGCGTGGCGACGCCGAACAGGCCGTCGTGCGAGCCGAGTTGGTTGCCGTCGGTGGATATCCACAGGTTCCCGTGCGGATCGAAGGCGACGTTGTCCGGGCAGGAGATCGGCGAGACCCGCTCCTTGGGGAAGCCCGCGAAGTACGTCGAGGGGTCGTTCGGGTCACCGGCGACCAGGAACAGCGACCAGGCGAAGGTGGTCGCCTCGGCCCGGTTGCGGCGCTCGGTCAGCTCCAGGATCTGCCCGTGCTTGTTGAGGTTGCGCGGGTTCGCCTCGTCGGCACCGGCCTTGCCCGCCTTGCCTCGGTCGGAGTTGTTCGTCAGCGCGACATACACCTTGCCGGTGTGCGGCGACGGCTCGATGTCCTCGGGCCGGTCCATCTTGGTCGCCCCGACCTTGTCACCGGCGAGGCGCGTGAAGACGTACACCTCTTCGGCCGTCATGCCCTCGACGTGCGAGACGGCTTTCCCGCCGGGCCCGGCGGTGGCGAGCGGGATCCACTGCCCGCTCCCGTCGAACTCGCCGTCCTCCGGCAGCGTTCCCTTGCCGTCGATCTCGTCGGCCGGGGAGTCACCGCTCAGCCTGGCGACGTACAGGGTCCCCTCGTCGAGCAGGCTCAGGTTGTGCTCGTGCGCGGCCCTCGACGTCCCCTTGGCGACCCGCTTGCTGCTGACGAACTTGTAGAAGTAGTCGAACTTCTCGTCGTCGCCCATGTAGACCACCGGACGGCCGTCGTGCGTGAGGCGCGGCTGTGCCGCCTCGTGCTTGAAGCGGCCGAGCGCGGTGCGCTTGCGCGGGGTGGACTCCGGGTCGTACGGGTCGAGTTCGACGACCCAGCCGAACCGGTTGGCCTCGTTGGGCTCCTGGGCGAGGTCGAAGCGCCGGTCGAACCGCTCCCACTTGCGCTCGGAGGCGGCGCCGGTCACGCCGTAGCGCTTGAGGCGGGCGGCGGTCGTCGGGTCCGTCACCTTCTCCGCGTTGCCGAAGTACTGGTTGAAGTTCTCCTCGCCGTGCAGCGTGGTGCCCCACGGGGTGGTGCCGCCCGAGCAGTTGTTGAGGGTGCCGAGAACGGTGGTGCCGCGCGGGTCCGCCTTCGTACGGACGAGGGGGCTGCCCGCCACCGGCCCGGAGAGGCGGAGGCGGCTGGTGGCGGTGAGGCGCCGGTTGAGCTGGTGCCGGGAGACGGCGCGGAGCTTGCCGCTCCGCCTCTCGCCCTCGACCACGACGACGGAGAGGCCGTGGGCCGCCCAGGCGATCTCGACCTGCTCGCGGGTCGGGTTCTCGGGGTCGTACCCCTTGAACATCAGGATCTCGTCCGTGTACTCGTGGTTGGCGACGAGGACCTGGCGGCCGTGCTCACGGCGGAGCGGCAGCAGGCTCAGGAAGTCGTTGTTGTAGCCGAACTGCCCGGCCTGCGCCTCGGCGCTCTGCTTCGCCGCGTCGAAGGCGGGCGCGCCGCGCAGGATGGGCTCGCCCCAGCGGATGACGACGTTCTGCTCGTACCCGGCGGGGACCGTGACGGCGTCGGCGGTGTTGGGCGCGACGGGCGCGAACCTCAGCCCGCGCGCTCCCTTGCTCGGACGGCCACCCGGACGGCCATCCGGGCGGCCACCCGTACGGTCCGTGGGTGCGGCGGCGACAGCCTCCGGGGCGCCCGGACCTGCCATGACGGCACCGCCCGCGGCGGTGGCGACCGTGACGACTGCGGCGGCGCGCAGCATCGAACGGCGGCTGAGGGCACCGGCTATGACGTCGCCGACGTACGCGTTGTCGCTGGTGTTGGGCACCTCGCCGAAGCACGCGTCCCCACAGCGGAAGCGGCAGGTCAGGGCGGAACGGCCGCCGCTCCCCTGATGCGAGGTGATGATCGGCAGCAGTGTGCGCACGGGTCCTCCGTCGTTGTGGCGTGCTCGTGGACATGGCTTGATTCCGCCGTGAGGCTAGGCGCGGGTTCCGGCAGGGCGGCGGCCTGCGGGTGAACGGGCGGTGAATCCGTGGCGCCGGGGAGGGAGTTGCGGGGCCGCGGCGCGGGGCCGGGACGTGGGCCGGGACCGGCAGGTGGTGCGGGCGGGTGACGGAGGGCGACCCTGCCCAAGATCACGTACGGCGGCGGCTAACCTTACGTGTCCGCCCTGGCCAGGGATTATCGGGAATCAACTCACGCGAAGGGTTGCGCACATGGGCATTCTGAACCGCCTGCGGAACGCGTTCGGACGATCACGCAAGGAGAGCGTTCCGGAGGCTCGGGAGCCTGAGCGTGCGACTGCGCCGGAGCAGAAGGCGACGCCGCCGGAGACGGTGACACTGCCGTCCCCCTCCTCCGAGCCGATCCCGGACCCGCCCCGCAAGGCCTCGGTCCCCTCCCCCAGCCAGGAGCCGTCGCCCTCAGCGGTGGACGACTTGGTGGCAGCGGCCTTCGACAACGTCACGGTGCCGCCGCAATCCGCAGAGCCGAAGGCTGAGCAAACCCCAGAGACCGAGCCCGAGCCGAAGGCCGAGCAGACCCTAGAGGCCGAGCCCGAGCCGAAGGCTGACGCCAGCGCTGACACTGCCGAGCCGAAGGCCGAGCAGACTGCTCCCGCTCCCGCCGACGCCGAGGCCGAAGCCGCTACCGCTGTGGGCAAACGTCCCGCAGGGCGGGACGGGTGGGCACAGCCCCCGGTGCCGGGCAGCGATGAAGACGGCGTCCCTGAGTCCGAGCCGAAGGCTGAGCTGACCCCGGAGGTCGAGCCCGAGCCGAAGGCTCAGCTGACCCCGGAGGCCGAGCCCGAGCCCGAGCCGGAGGCTGAGCCCAGCCCGGAGGCCGAGCCCGAGCCGAAGGCTGACGTCGCGGAGACGGAGACCCCCACCACCCCCACCGCCCCCGCCCCCGCCCCCGCGAGGCCCGCCGTCCCCGGCACCCGCGTACGGTCCAAAGCCCCGGGGCTGGCAAACGCCTACAAGGCCGCCGCCACCGCCTTGAAGAAGAACGACCTCACCGGCACCCGAGCCCCCGTCTACCTCGTCCTCGACCGCTCCGGCTCCATGCGCCCGTACTACAAGGACGGCTCCGCCCAGAGCCTCGGCGAGCAGGTCCTCGCACTCGCCGCGCACACGGACCCCGAGGCCACCGTCCACGTCGTCTTCTTCTCGACGGACATCGACGGCACCGGCACGCTCACGCTCCCCGAGTACGAGGGCCGCATCGACGAGCTGCACGCGGCGGCGGGCCGCCTGGGCCGCACCAGTTACCACCGCGCGATCGAAGAGGTCGTGGCGCACTACGAGAAGTCGGACCACGTGGGCGAGCCCGCCCTCGTGATCTTCCAGACGGACGGCGCCCCCGACGCGAAGGGCCCGGCGACCCAGGCCCTGACGGAAGCCGCCGCGCACCCGCTCTTCTTCCAGTTCATCGCGTTCGGCGAGCACGAGAACAAGGCCTTCGACTACCTCCGCAAGCTGAAGGCGGACAACGCGGCCTTCTTCCACGCGGGCCCGGCCCCCCGCGAGCTCACGGACAAGGAGCTCTACGAGGGCCTCCTGGCGAACTGGCGCCCGTAACCCCAGAGACCGAGCACAGCGGGCCGTGGAACATTTCCACGGCCCGCTTCCGCATCCCCATAGCACCAACCACCGCCCCCTACCTATGGTGTTGACACCTTCCAACACAGGCCGACCAGGGGGAACGGAACGCCATGACGGACGAATCGGATACCGAGGACTGGCTCGACCTCGCCGCCGCCCTTGACCTGCTCCGCACCCAGGTCGCCGAGTCCCAGCGCCGCGCCCGCACCGCGGACATCCGCTTCGACGTCGGCGAGATCACCGTCGACTTCGAGCTGGAGCTCCACCGCACCCGCTCCGCAGGCGGCGGCCTGCGTTTCGCCGTCGTCCAGGCGGAAGGCCGCGGGGAGCGTGCCCGCAGGACCACCCAGCGCGTCAGCCTCACCCTGAAACCGCGCGGCCGTAACGCCGGGGACGTCGCCATCGGCGACTGGGAGGAGTAGCCGGGAGTGGACGTCGACCGCGTCGTACGGATCGTCCCGCGAGAGCCCACGCCCACCCTCGGCAGCCCCCGCAGCCCCCGCAGCCCCCTCAGCCCCGGCGCCCCCGCCCGCCCCGGCCCCTCAGGCACCGGCTACCTCATAGCCCCCCGCCTCGTCCTCACAGCCGCCCACCTCGTCCCAGAGGGCACAGCCGGTGCGACCGGTGCGGCCACCCCCTACGTAGCCACAGCCGGTGCCCCGCACGCCTCCCCGACCCCGTACGCCACAACGCTGCGCTGGACCACCGCCCACACCACCGCCCACGCCACCGCCCCCACCAACGGCCCGCTCGACGGCGGCCCCGACGCCGCCCTCCTGGAGATCACCGACCCGGCCTGGCAGCCACCCGCTTCCTTCCTCGGCCGGGCAGGGCGCCGCCCGCAGCGCTGGGGCCGCCTGGTCACCGACACCATGGGCCAGCCCGTCTGCTGCCACGGCTTCGCCCGCGTGCAGCGCGACGCATGGGGCGGCGCACGGGGTGGCGCATGGGGCGACGCACGGGGTGGCGCCCGTCTCGAACAGCTCTCCGCCCGCATCAACCCGCTCAGCGGCTTCCCGGCCCGGCGGTACGAACTGACCGGCGCCACCGGCCCGTTCGGCGCCGCCCGCGACGCGGACTCGCCCTGGGCCGGTCTGTCGGGCGCCGCGGTCTTCACCGCGGAGCCCACCCGCACCCCCGGCGAACTCTCCCCCGGCGAACTGCTCCTGGGCGTCGTCCGCGCGGACCGGGGCGCCGCGACCGGCGTACGGCTCGCGGTGACCCGGACCGAGGACCTGCTCGCCGACCCCACGTTCCGGGCCGTCGTCCGCGAACACAACGCGGGCCTGCCACCCGAACCGGAGGCCGCGGAACTCGCGGGCCTGCTCGCCCCCGTAGCCGCCCAGCGCGACCTGAAGTCACCGCTGACGGTGCTGCGCGCGGATGTGGAGGCGGTCGCGTTCAGGGGGCGCGAGGAGGAGTTGGGGGAGCTGCGGCGCTGGTGCGTGGCGGACGACTCCGTGCACCAGGTGGCCACGCTGGTGGGCCCTGGCGGCCAGGGGAAGTCCCGTATCGCGCGCGAACTGGCCGCCGGGCTGCGGGGCGAGGGCTGGGTGGCGGGCCGGCTGCGGCACGAGACGGTGCGGGGCGGCGGGGGCGTCACCGCGGCCGACACGGCCGACGTCCTGCGGCCGCTGCACGGCGTCGTACACCCGACGCTGATCATCGTCGACTACGCCGAGACCCGGCCCGACCTCGTCCGCCATCTGATCGGCCTCGCCGACAGCGCCCGCGACCGGTTCCGCGTCCTGCTGCTCGCCCGGTCCGTCGGCGCGTGGGTGGACACCGCGCTCGGCCGTTCCGCTCTGGCGTACGGCATGCGGGACAGCACGCCGGAGTTCGTCCTTCGCCCCCTCTACACGGCGCCGGGCCCGGCCGCCAAGGCGTTCCGTTTCGCCCTGACCGACCTGGCGCAGGTCCTTGGCCAGGTGCCGTCCGGCGCGCACCGCCACGGTGACGTGAACTGGTCCGAACTGGCCGCGCGCATCCCCACCCCGCCCCTCAACGACGGCCGCGAGACCCCGCTCTCCTTACAGATGCGGGCCCTCGAAGCGCTGCTCGGCCACGCGGCGGGCGACCCCGTGCGCACCACGAGCCGCAGCTCCGTGGAGCCCGCCCTCCTCGACCACGAGGCGTCCTACTGGTCGAGCACCGCCGCCGCCCTCGGCTTCGACGCCGACCACGACGTGGACGACGCCCGGCTGCTGCGCCGCGCGGTCGCCGCCGCCACCCTGTGCGGGGCCGTCGACCGCGCGGAGGGCCGCGCGACGCTCGCCCGGCTGCCCCACCCGGGCCCGGTCCCCGTCGACAAGCTCGACCGCTGGCTCGGCACGCTCTATCCGGCGGCACGGGACCGCCACTGGGGCACGCTGCACCCCGACCGGGTGGCGGAGTTCCAGGCGTCCGCGGAGGTCGTCGAGGACCCGGGACTGCTGCCCGCGCTGCTCGACGGCGCCTCCGACGAGCAGTGGACCAACGCCTTCACCGTGCTGACCCGCGCGGTCGTCGCCCACACCAACGAGTCCCGCCCCGGCGCGGCCCGCGCCGTCCTCGCCCTGCTGGACGACGTCCTCGACCACATCGCCACGGCACCGGTGGGTCTCGCGGCGCTCCGCGCCTGCTCGGAGGCGCTGCCCAGCGACTCGCACGTCCTGACCCGGCTCGCCCTGCGGGTGGCCGAGGCTCTCGTGGAGCGGCACGCACGCCCCGTAGCGGCGGACGGCCCGCACGGAGCGCGGGGGCCCACCGATGCCGAGCGCGCCGGTGATCTCCACAACCTCGCCCACCATCTGCGGGTCACGTCGCACTGGGCGGGCGCCGTGCAGGCCTCCGAGACCGCACTGAACCTGCGCAGGAGCCTGGCGCGCCAGGACGCGGAGACGTACGAGTCCGATCTCGCGGCGAGCTACGAGCGGTCCGCGCGGGCCCTCTCCCAGGTGGAGATGACCGTGGCTCGTCACCGCATCGACCGGGCCCTGCTCATCCAGCGCCGCCTCCACCACGAGGATCCGGAACAGCACCGCCTCCAGCTGGTGCGCTGCCTGCGCACCGCCTCCTACATCCAGTGGTACGCGGGCGACCGTGCGGAGTCCGCCCGTCTCGACGAGGAGGCCGCCGCGATCGGCCGCCTCCTCGAAGCCTCCGAGCCGGGCCGCCACCTGGGACTGCTCGCCCACATCCTGGACAGCCAGAGCATCAACCACTGGCACGCCAAACGGTTCCCCGACGCCATCCGCATCACCGACGAATCCCTGCGCCTCCTCGGCGAGCAGATGGCCGTCAACCCCGACGCCCACGCGCCCGCCTACGCCGCCGCCCTCCACTCCCAGGCCCTCAACTACGACAGCACGGACCGCACGGCCGAGGCGGTCGCCCTGTGCCGCCGTTCGGTGGAGATCTACCGCCCGTGCGCGGCGGACCACCCCGAGATGTACGCGCGCCTGCTGGCCCAGGCCCTGCACAATCTGGGGCTCATGGAGGACGACGAGGGCGACCGGGCCGCGGCGCTCGGCCACCTGCGGGAGGCCGCCGCCATCCGCAAGGGCCTCCTTTCCCGCTCGCCCGAGATCCGCCACGCACGGGCGGTCAGGGCGTCGTCGTACTCGCTGGGCCGCCTGCTGATGAACGACGACGCGCTTCCCGAAGCCCTCGTGGCGCTCCAGGAGGCCGTGGCGACCCAGCGGACGGTGCTCGAAGCGGAACCCGGGCCTGAGACGTATGCCGAGCTCGCCGGGGACCTGGAGCTGCTCGGCCGGTGCCACGAACTCCACTCCCTCACCTTCCCCACCGCGGACACCGCGGACACCGCGGACACCGCGGACACCGCGGACACCGCGCAGAACGCGCAGAACGCGCAGAACGCGCAGAACGCGCAGGACGCGCTGACGGCCGCGACGGCGGCGCTGCGGGAGAGCATGACGCTGTACCGCACGGCCGCGGCCGGTTCGCCCGACCCCGAGACGTACGACGACGACCTGTGGGTCTCCGTCGACGGCCTCGCCCGCTGCTACCGGCAGGCAGGCCACACGGAGCCGCGGCGCGTCCTCCTGCGCGCGGCCCTGCCCATGCTGCGCCGCCGCGCGGCCCAGGAACCCGGCAGGCGCTCCGCCCTCGCCTCCTGCCTCGCGGACCTGGGCGAGGCCTACCAGGACACCACGTACCGGCGCCGGGGCATGGCCCTCCTCGAAGAGGCGGTCGCACTGGAGGAGACGCTCGCGCGGGAGGCCGGGCCAAAGGCTCCCGTAGCGAGCCTGCGCGCCTACCTGGTGCGGCTGCGCGGGGCCCAGTTCCAGCTCCACGAGTACGCCGGGGCCGCGCGCACCGCCGAGCGGGTCGTCCCCCTCGTCCGCCACGAGCAGGAGACGACCCCGGCCGCGGCGCCGCCGCTCGGACCGGAGATCGTGCAGCTCGCCCGCGCGTACTCCCATACGGGCCGTTACGCGGACGCCGAACGGCTGGCGGCCGAGGGGGTCGCGGTGGCGCGCCGTGAGGCGGTCGCCGCGGAGCCTGCGGACAACATCACCGCCACGCTGCTGCGCCAGGCGGAGACCCTCCTGGAGTGCGCCCGCCGCACCGGGAGCATGCGGGCCGCCCGCGCGGCGCTCGCCCCGGCCCGGGAGGCCCTGGCCGTCGTGCGCGGGAAGTGGACCGCCGACCCCGACGGCCACGCGTGGGAGCTGCGGGATTCCGCGCGCTGCCTCGCGGACGTGCTCGACGCGCTGGGCCGCAGCGCGGAGGCGGCGGACGTACGCAACCGCCTGGCACCACCACCGCGGCGGGACCATGCCTCGCGGAACCATCCATCGACGACGGGAGACACCGTATGACCTCGGAAGGCCACCGAACCGCGACGGACGAGCAGGACCTCACGGACGAGCAGGACCTCACGGACGAGCAGACCATCAAGGACGACGAGAGACGGGCCACGCTCGTCTTCCCCTCCGTCGAGGCCTTCGTGACCGAGTACGTCGTCCACCTCGTCCAGCGCCGCACCGACGACGGAAGCCACGTCTGGTGCCCGTCCTGGTGGGCCCATGCCGAGGCCATCGCCCGTCTCACCGCCCTCTGGCGGGCCTTCGAGTACCTCAGCCGCGACTCGGCGCTCGGCATGACCAACTGGTGGCTGCACCACGCCGACCCCCACCTGGCCGTCCTCCTCAGCCCCTACGGCCCCTTCCACGCCTGCGGATCGGACCTCGGCCACCAGAACACCCACCCCCTCCCGGTGTACCCGGCGCCTCCCGGCACGTTCGACCACCCGGCCTTCGTGCTCCGCGACGACGACCCCTTCCCCGACACCCCGCTGAACCTGCCCACCTCGTGAGACGCCCCCGGGACCGCTCCCCGCACCCCCGTAAACCGATGTGAGTCGATCTCCATCAGGCCGTTAGGATTTCGACCATGGCGGCCACTGGATCCGAGAAGCAGGGAGCGGACGAGAACGCGAAGGCGTTCTACGTCTCGACCCCCATCTACTACGTAAACGACGCTCCTCACCTGGGCCACGCCTACACGACCGTTGCAGGGGACGTGCTCACGCGCTGGCACCGTCAGCGCGGCGAGAAGGTGTGGTACCTCACCGGCACGGACGAGCACGGTCAGAAGATCATGCGCACGGCCGAGGCGAACGACGTCACCCCCCAGGAGTGGTGCGACAAGCTCGTCACCGAGGCCTGGAAGCCCCTCTGGGAGCACCTGAACATCGCGAACGACGACTTCATCCGCACCACGGAGAAGCGTCACACGGACCGCGTGCAGGAGTTCGTCCAGGATCTCTACGAGAAGGGCGAGATCTACAAGGGCGGATACGAGGGCCCGTACTGCGTGGGCTGCGAGGAGTACAAGCTCCCCGGCGACCTGATCGACGGCGAGGGCGAGTTCTCCGGACAGAAGCTCTGCCCGATCCACAAGAAGCCGGTGGAACTCCTCCAGGAGGAGAACTACTTCTTCAAGCTGAGCGAGTACGGCGACAAGCTCCTCGCCCTGTACGAGGCGAACCCGGGCTTCATCCAGCCGGAGTCGGCCCGCAACGAGGTCGTGAACTTCGTCAAGCAGGGCCTGCAGGACCTGTCGATCTCGCGGTCCACCTTCGACTGGGGCGTCCCCGTCCCCTGGGACGACAAGCACGTCATCTACGTGTGGGTCGACGCGCTCCTGAACTACGCGACGGCCGTCGGCTACGGCGCGAACCAGGAGAAGTTCGACTCGACCTTCCCCGCGAACGTGCACCTCGTCGGCAAGGACATCCTCCGCTTCCACGCGGTGATCTGGCCCGCGATGCTGCTCGCGCAGGGCCTGCCGGTGCCGGGTCGCGTGGCCGCGAACGGCTGGCTGATGGTCGGCGGCGAGAAGATGTCGAAGTCGAACCTGACGGGCATCAAGCCGCAGGACCTGACCTCCCACTTCGGCGTGGACGCGTACCGCTGGTACTTCCTGCGGGCGATCGCGTTCGGCAGCGACGGCTCGTTCTCCTGGGAGGACTTCTCCGCGCGCTACACCTCCGAGCTCGCCAACGACTACGGCAACCTCGCCTCGCGCCTGGCCGCGATGGTCGGCAAGTACTTCGGCGGCGAACTGCCCGCGGCCACGGCGTCCGGCGACGCCGAGCAGGCGGTCAAGGACGGCCTCGCCAAGGCCGTCACGGAGGCCGACCGGAAGATCGGCGAGGAGCTGGACTTCCAGGGCGGCATCCTGGCGATCTTCGACTTCGTGAAGCAGGTCAACGGCTACATCACGGAGCAGGAGCCGTGGAAGGTGGCGAAGGACGACTCGGAGTCGGGCAAGGCCCGCCTCGCGACGATCCTCTACACCGCCGCGGAGTCGCTGCGCGCCGTAGCGGTCCTCCTGAACCCGATCATGCCGGAGACCTCTCAGAAGCTCTGGGAATCCCTCGGCGCGGAAGCGTCCCTGGGCGCGCTCGCCGACCAGCGGCTCCACACCGCGGCCACCTGGGGCACGCTCCCCGTCGGCACGACGGTGACGAAGGGCGCGGTGCTCTTCCCCCGCCTGGAGGAGAAGCCGGCGGCGTAGCGCTCGCGCAGCGGTCCCGGTCCCGCCCCCTGTTTTCAGGGGGTCGGGCACCGGGACCGGCCCGGTACGTCAGGCTCCGCCACCGTCGAACAGATCGTCCGCCCCTGCGGCGTGGACCGCCCGCTCCGACCAGACCTTGAGCTGCTCCAGGTCGGTGCACGCGGTGACCCGCGCACGGACGGCAGGAGGCACGTCGATGCCCCGCCAGGACAGAATGTTCAGGACCGCTTCGGCCCGTTCCTCGGCCCGCCCCTCTTCTCGCCCCTCTTCTCGCCCCTCGACCCGGCCCTCTTCCCGCTCCTTCTCCGCGAACGGGTGGTCGAAGAAGTACTTGGTCGCCGTCATCAGTTCCTCCCAGATCTCCTTCAGCTGATCAACGAGCTACGCGGCGCCGAGTTCGCACCAGACGTACTTACCGGCGTCGGTGGTCTCGGGATGCCACCCCCACCCGTCCGCGCAGGCCCGCACGAGATCGAGGCCCCGGCCCTGCTCGGCGCTCTCGTCGGCGGGGCATGGGGGCGGGGCCGGTGGCGTGGGGTCGGCGTCCCACGCCCCGACCCGGAGGACCCCGTCGGCGTACCGGACGCGGAGGGCGGCGGGGCCCTTGGTGTGACGTACGGCGTTGGAGACCAGCTCCGTGGCCAACAGCTCGGCCATGTCGCCGAGTTGCGGAAGACAGTGCAGCGTGAGGATGAGGCGGAGGGCGCGGCGGCAGATCGTGACGGCGCGGAGGTCGTGGGGGATGTACAGGGTGTACTCCCAGGGTTCACTTGCAGGCATGCGAGAACTCCTTTAGGCGGAAGGGGAGTTACCGGGCGCGGCGGGGTCTGGGCGGTGGCAGTGGCACCCTCGTCATGGCGTGACGGGGTGATGCGCTTCCGGGGCCCCGATTCTCGCAGCGTGTGCGACGCGTCACTGACAGTAGGGTAGAAATTACTACCCCTGCAAGACGGTCGCGTAATCTGACACCCGAAAGGGGTGGCTCAACCACACCTGGCATCAAAGTTGTTGAGGAGATCAGGCCGAATGACGATGCGGCACGAGCCCACCGCCCGCCAGGTACGCCTGGGCACGGAACTGCGCCGACTGCGCGAAGCCGCAGGCATGTCGGCCAAGGAAGTCGCGGGACTGATCGGCTCCAGCTCGGCCCACATGAGCCAGATCGAGGCAGGCAGCTCCGGCATCAGCGAGGACCGACTGCGCAGGTTGGCGGCACATTGCGCCTGCCGGGACGATGGGCTGATCAACGCGTTGGTGGCGATGTCCACCGATCGCACACGCGGGTGGTGGGAGGAGTACCGAGGCGTACTGCCTTCGCCCTTCCTGGATCTATCCGAACTCGATCACCACGCGACGTTCCGGCGCGACGCAGCGGTGATCCACATTCCGGGACTCCTTCAGACAGAGCCCTACGCCCGCGAACTGTTCTCCTACATGACGCCAGAGCTCCCCGAAACGGAACTTCAGCTGATGGTGAGCCATCGCATGAGGCGCCGAGTAGTCATCGAGAGGCCGAACCCCATCGCGTACGAAGCCGTGATCCACGAGGCTGCGCTGCGCATCAGGGTCGGCGACCGAACCGCATCGGTAAAGCAACTCGCCCGCGTACTCGAGCTGTCCGAGGCAGAACACGTGACCGTACGGGTCATCCCATTCAGCTTGGACAGCTTCGCAGGTGCCGGCAGCACGATGGTGTACGTCGGCGGGCCGGTACCGCGACTGGACACTGTCGTACGTGACGCCCCGCACGGAACCGGCTTCATCGATGCCCCGGCCCAACTGGACCACTTTCGAACGCTCTTCCGTAAAGTGGAGGCAGTGTCACTCGACCCCACAGAGTCGCGTGACTTCATTCACCGGATGTCCAAGGAACTATGAGGTGACGTCATGACCACCCTCGCCAACTGGCAGAAGTCGTCCTTCTCCGGCGGCGGTGTGGGTAACGACTGCGTGGAACTGGCCAGCACCGGAACGCACATCCACCTCCGCGAGAGCGACACCCCCACCGAGGAAGTGCGGACATCCCCCACCGCACTGATCGGTCTCCTCCGCACCCTCAAGGCCGTAAGCGAGAGGGGAGCCCCACGGACCAGGCCCACGCGGCTGCGCGAACGTGAGGCATGAGCATGACCCAGGCCGCCCGCTGGCAGAAGTCGTCCTTCTCCGGTGGAGGCGACGGCAACACTTGCGTGGAACTGGCCACCAGCGGCAGCGCCATACATCTCCGCGAAAGCGACGCACCCACCACCGAACTCACCACCACATCTGCCACCCTGTCGAACCTCATACACACCCTCAAGGCCGTCGGCGAGGGATGGACCCCACCGACCGGCGCCGACGGCGCGGCCACAGCGAACTCCGCTCCGCGTTCATCCATGTACTCTGCGTGATGACTCGCTTCTTCCCCGCAGCAAGGAGAACGCTTCATGGCCACTGACCTCTTGACCCGCAAGATCACCCGGCACTTCGACCTGATCGACACCAACGGCGACGGCAAGATCAGCCAGGAGGACTTTGATCTGATCGTCTCCCGCATGGGACAGGAGTTCGCCCAGGCTCCGGAAGCACCCAAGTACCGTGCGCTCAAGGACGCTTACCAGGCGCTGTGGGAGGGCATGCGGCAGGCCCTCGACACCGATGGCGACGGTTCGGTCAGCCGCGAGGAGTACGTGACCGGGCTGCGGTCCGATGCCGCGACCGGCGACGGGTACCGGCAGCACATCCAGCCGGTGGCCAAGGCGATCATCGACCTGTGCGACACCAACGGCGACGGCAAACTGGACGGCGCGGAGCTGGCCAAGGCGCACAACGGCCTGGGCATGGGCGACTCGGACCACGAGGCCGCCATGGCGCGCATCGACCTCGACGGTGATGGCTACGTCACCGAGGCCGAACTGGCCAAGGCCATCGAGGAGTTCTTCCTGAGCGAGGACGCGAACGCCGGGGGCAACCACCTGTTCGGCAAGATCTGACCCACCGGGCCCGGCTGTGCTGCCATCCGCTCAAGGAGGCAGCACACCCAGGCCTCAGAGCCTGTGTCATAACCCCGGCCGGGTGGTCGCCGCCTGGCCGGGGTTATGACACAGGCTCTCAGTGCTTCACGGCCTGTCCGCCAGGAGTTCGCGGACCAGGCCGCGCTGCCACTTGCCACTGGTGGTACGGGGCAGCCAGCCGGGGCGCAGGGGGTGGACGTGCACCGACGCCGTGCCCAGGTGTTCGCAGATCGTCCGGTGTACCTGCCCGGCCACTCTGTCGGAGTCGCTGCCGGGGGCGATCTCCACCGCGACGGTGAGGCGCTCACCGGCGGTGTCCGCGTAGGCGACGCACCGCCCCCGGTGCACGCCGGGCAGTTCACGGGTGAGGCTCTCGGCGTCCTCGGGGAAGTGGTTCTGCCCGTTCACAATGATCATTTCCTTGCGGCGGCCGGTGACGAACAGGTCACCGTCGAGTTGGAGCCCGAGGTCGCCGGTGCGCAGCCAGGGCCCGTCGAAAGCTTCGGCGGTGGCGGCGGGGGCTCCGTAGTAGCCGGTGGTGACCGCAGGGCCGGAGATCTGGATCTCGCCCAACTGACCCGGCCCGCATGTCACACCGGCGGGGTCCACCAGCCGCAGCCGCATTCCGAGCACCGGTCGGCCGACGCTGACCAGTGGTTTCGCCAGCGGGTGGTCCGAAGGAACTTCGACGGCGAGCCCGTCGTCGGACAGGCGCCGGCGGTCCAGGTGGACGAGGCGCGGCGCGATGCCCGGGGTGGGGAAGGTGATGGCCAAGGTGGCCTCAGCCATGCCGTACACCGGGTACATCGTCGACGGGGCGACGCCCGCAGCCGCCATCCGCGTGGTGAAGGAGTCGACGGTGGCGGCCTGGACCGGCTCGGCGCCGTTGAAGGCGAGCCGCCACCGCGACAGGTCCAGCTCCGCCGTCAGCTCAGGCGTGGCCGCGGCCGCGAGCCGCTGGTACGAGAAGTCCGGCCCGGTCAGCATGGTGGCGCCGGTCTCGGCGAGCAGCCGCAGGACCTTGCCGGGCCGCCGTACGAAATCCAGCGGCGAAATCACGTGCACGCTGCCGCCCGCGAAGAGGACGGCCAACGGGCCGAACAGGCCCATGTCGTGGAAGTGGGGCACCCAGGTCACCATCACGTCGTCAGGGCCCATCTCCGCGGAGGTGGCGATGGCCCGCAGCCCGGCCAGGACGGTGGAGTGCGAGAGCATCACTCCCTTGGGGGCGGAGGTGCTGCCCGAGGTGAACTGGACCACCGCGAGATCCTCCGGTGAGACCCGCGGCAGTCGCCCTGAAGGGGAGGGGGAGGGGGAGGGGGAGGGGGAGGGGGATCGCGGCGGCCACCAGCCACCCCGACCTGGTCTGGGCGT
>NZ_JBEYZK010000031.1:0-78878 GCF_040646035.1 Streptomyces sp. NPDC046465 | reverse complement strand
GGAGCGGGAGGGGGAGGGGATGGGGATGGGGGCGGCGGGCCCCTCCGCCGCCACTACGGTGAGGGCGGGGCGCAGGCCCTGGAGAGCCCGTGCCGTGCCGACGCAGTCCGGGTGCACCACCAGGTGCCGCATCCCGGCGGTGTCGATCGCGGGAGCCAGCCGCTCGGCCTCGCGCTCGGGCGTACCGGCGGTGGTCGGGAACATGCTGGCCGCGGCACCGGCACGGACGATTCCCAGGAGCCCGACCAGGACCTGTGGGCCCGTCAGCGCCAACAGGCCGACGACCTCTCCGGGGCGTACCCCGGCTTCCACCAGGCGGTGTGCGAATCGCGCTGACGCGGTGTCGAGGTCGGCGGCGCCCAGGCGTTCGCCGGTGCGCGGGTAGGCCACCGACACGTCGGGGCCGAGCGCGCGTACCGCGTCGCAGAGCGTGGAACAGGCGAGCGTCCGCATGGTCATCCAGAGATCCGGTCGAGCCGGGCCAGGAGCGGCGCGGCGGGGGCAACGGTGGAGCCGTTGTGGGAGACATCGCCGATGTAGGGGCCTTCCGGCGCGCTGAGGCGGAAGGCCCGCACGATGTTCGAGACGATCAGCTTCGTCTCCAGCGTGCCGAGGTGGATCCCGGCGCAGATCCGCCGGCCGGCGCCGAACGGCGTCAATGCGAAGCGGCCGTGCCGCTCGCCCTCGGCGAACCGCCGCGGCTGGAACGCGTGCGGGGCGTCGAACACTTCGGGATCGCGCTGGGTTTCCGAGACCGAGTAGAAGACCTCGGTGCCGGCCGAGATCTCCGTGCCGCCGAAGCCGAGGTCGGTCCGTGCCCTGCGGGGCAGCCACGCGAGCGGTGGGTGCAGACGGGCGGTCTCGCTGAAGACCGCGTCCAGCCGCGGCGCGGTCGCCGGGTCGCCCGGTTCCCCGCGTACCGCCTCCTGTTCCTGCGGATGGCGGGCCAGCTGCCACAGCAGCCGGGCACTGAGGTAGCCCGTGGTCTCGTACCCCGCGAGGATCAGGATGGCGATGTTCTCACCGATCACATCGTCCGGGGGCGGATCGGGCAGCGCACGCAGCCGCCTCACCGGCCCGTCGGTGTGCTCGAGACGGCGGACGGCG
The DNA here is from genome assembly GCF_040646035.1 of Streptomyces sp. NPDC046465. Taxonomy (NCBI): domain Bacteria; kingdom Bacillati; phylum Actinomycetota; class Actinomycetes; order Kitasatosporales; family Streptomycetaceae; genus Streptomyces; species Streptomyces sp. NPDC046465. The sequence continues at coordinate 77,771 of NZ_JBEYZK010000031.1, read as the reverse complement.
CCGCGCAGCAGCTCGCGCACCCGACGCCGCGCGCGGCCCACTCGCCGCGCGGCGTGATTGCCGCCGGGCGTACCGAGCTCCCCGGCGGGCGGCGTCCGCAACTCGCCGAAAAGGGTGAGAAGTTCATCGGCCTCGTGCTCGTCCATCCCGGCGAACACCCGCGCCGCCACTCTGAAGGTCAGGGTCTGGGTGAAGACGTGCAGGTCCACCGGCGTACCCACGGCCAGCGATCGCATGGCGCACGCCAGCAGTTCCGTGATGGTCTCCTGATGGGCCGTCAGCGCGCTGCGGCGCAGCAGGGGCAGGAGCGCCTGGCGGTAGGCGCGGTGCCGGTCGCCGTCAAGGTTGAGGACGCCGCGGCCGAACCTCCCGCCGAAGACGGCGTCCCAGCCCTCCGCGTGGGACAGTTCGTCGTCCCCGGCACCGAAGAACCGCTCCGCCATCTCCGAGCCCGCGAGGTACACCCGCTCCCCGCCCATCGGGCACTGCCCGCCGTGTTCGGCGTCCGGCTCGTCTTCCCGGGCCGGGGCGACGACCGCCGCTCCGGTGTTCACGGGCAGACGTCCTCGGCGGTCGCCAGCTGCTCCACAAGGGCGTCGATGGTCGCGGGCGTCATGAAGATCCTCGGGTCCACCTCGTCCTCGATCCCGAACTCCTCCTCCAGCACCACCAGCAGTTCCACCCGGGCCACCGAGTCCAGCCCCAGCTCGGCGCTGAGGTGCTCGTCGCCGGTGAACTGCACCTCGGCGAACTCGGGACGCAACTCCCGTACGGCGTCCACGAGCACGGCCCGGACCTCCGAGCTGCTCATCCGTCGATCGCTCAACTCGCGCTTCCCCACCGCTGATTGCCAAGGCCTCAGGAATGCTACTCTATGCAATGAGTTTTCGACGCATTGTAACCAAACGGGGTCTCATGGGAAGCCTGACGGGACGTACCGTGCTGGTCACGGGTGGCTCACGCGGTATTGGCCGGGCGATCGTGGAGCGGCTCACCACCGACGGGGCCCGGGTGGTCTTCGGCTACCACCGGGCCGAGGAGGCGGCCAAGGGCGTCGCCGCCGCCACCGGGGCCCATCCGGTCCGCGCCGACCTCGCCGACTCCGCCGAGGTCGCCGAACTGTTCGCGGAGGCGGAGCGTGCGACCGGCGCTCTCGACGTCCTGGTCGCCAACGCGGCGGTCTGGCTTCCCCACGCGCGCATCGAGGAGGCGAGCGAGGAGACGTACGACCGCGTGATGGCCGTCAACACGAAAGGCACCTTCCTCGCCCTCCAGCATGCCTCCACCCGGCTGCGTGACGGCGGGCGCGTCATCACCATGTCCTCCATCGGCGTACGCCGCCCCACGCCGGGGAACGCCGTGTACGCCGCCAGCAAGGCAGCCGTCGAACAGTTCACCGCGGTGGCGGCCCAGGAGCTCGGGCCGCGCCGCATCACGGTGAACTGCGTGGCCCCCGGCGCCACCGACACCGAGATGCTGCGGCAGTCCCTGCCTCCGCGACTCCTCGAACGCGCAGCCCGCAACACCGTGCTCGGCCGCCTCGGCACCGGCGACGACATCGCCGGCATCGTCGCCTTCCTGGCCGGTCCGGACTCCGGCTGGATCACGGGCCAGACCATCTCCGCCACCGGGGGAATGCTGTAGAGGCCCCGGCCCCGGCCCCGGAAGGGAACCCGTCTCACGGCACCTTCGGTGCCACCCGCATCCCGATGTAGCAGCACTCCGTGCCGTCATCCAGCGTCGCGAACACCACCGGCATGTAGCCCTCGCTGAAGGACGCCCCCGCGCCCGTCCCCGCGAACGCCGACTCCGTCACCGCGTACAGGTCGACGTCCAGCGGCGGCGAGAAGTCCTTCATGCCGTCCACGAACTCGTAGACCAGGTGCGGTGCGCCGTCCCGCTCGGAGACGGTGATGACGACACCGGCCCGCTTGTACGTGCCGACGTAACGGGAGAAGTCCACCTCCGGCGCCTGCGCGGGCGGTTCGAAAGCATCCGGCATCCGTACGCCCGCCAGGTCGCCGAGCAGCTCCCGGAAGAGCGCCGCGTAGAGCTCGCGCGCGCCGCCGCCGTTGGTGAGCAGCACGACGGCCACGCCCGCCTCGGGGACCACGCGCAGATACCCGTACTGGCCGATCGCGGCACCGTCGTGGCCGTAGCCCGCGATGCCGTCCCAGTTGTAGAGGGTCCAGCCGAGGCCCCAACCGTCCGCGCTGACCGTCCACTTGTCGGGCACGTCGACCACGCGGCGCTGCATGTCGGCGACCGCTCCGGCGCTGAGGAGCCGTGTCCCGTCGGGCCCCGTGCCGCCGTCGAGGTGCATGCGGGCCAGCCGGGCTACGTCACCGGCGGAGACCAGGACTCTCCCGTAGGGGCCCGCCGAGCGGGGCATCAGGTCCCAGGCGGGGGCCGGGTCCGGGTACTGGCCCGGCTCCCCGAGGTGGCTCATCGCGACGCGGTACGAGAGGGCCTCCTCGGGCAGCGTCATGGAGCGTTCGAGGCCGAGCGGCGTGAAGAGGTGGTCCTTCAGGGCCGCGTCCCAGGTCTGGCCGGTCAGGACCTCGATGATCCGGCCGAGGACGTTGTAGCCGAGGCTGCTGTAGGAGACGGCGGTGTCGGGACGGCAGTCCAGGGCGACCTCCTTGGCGGCCTCGACGTACCGGGCCAGGCAGTCGTCGCCGCGCCCCGCGTCGTAAGTGAAGTCGCAGGTCAACCCTGAGGTGTGGGAGAGCAGTTGGCGAGTGGTGATCGTGCGCGTCGCCTCGTCGTCGGCCGTGGCGAACTCCGGGACGATGTCCTTCACCGGGGCGTCCAGGTCGAGTTCACCGGAGTCGGCGAGGCGCATGATGAGCGTCGCGGTGTAGACCTTGGCGATCGAACCGGACTGGAACACCGAGTCCGTGGTGACCGCCACGCCCGTTCCACGGTGCAGCACACCACTCGCCAGCTCGTGCAACTCCCCGTCGACCAGCACCGCGAGCGCGGCCCCCGGCACGTGGTGGGCGGCGCGCAGTTCATCGAACCGCGCCTGCCAGTGCGCGCTGTCGAACTTCGTCAAGGTGGCGCTCGGGTTCTCCGACATGGGGGCTCCTTCGAGGCGATACGTGGTGCGTGCGTCATCATGCGTACGTCGTGCTCTCGTTGCGAACACTGTACGCACTGAAAAACCGCGTACGCAAGTTGCGTACGGCGTGCGCTACGGTGAGGTCGGATCGATTGACAGCGACTGACAGCGACTGACAGCGACTGATAGCGATTGCCAGCAACGGACCGCGCAAGAGCCCAAGGAGACCCCATGCCTGCCGCCGAGAAGCCGATCGCCTCCGTCTGGACCCGCCCCCGCAAGCAGCGCGAGCAGCTCAGCCGGGAGCAGATCGTCGGAGAGGCCGTGCGTCTCCTTGACGCGGAGGGGCTCGAAGCCCTCAGCATGCGCAAGCTCGGCACCCGGCTCGACGCCGGCGCGACCTCGCTCTACCGGCACGTCGCCAATAAGGACGAGCTGATCGAGCTGGTCGTCGACGAGGTGTACGGCGAGTTGGCCGTGCCCACCGCGGAGGGCCCCGACGACTGGCGGGACGCCGCCGCGCGCAGCGCCTACAGCCTGCGAGCGATGATTCTGCGCCACCCCTGGGTCGCCTCCGTGCTCGGCCAGGTCGGCCTCATCCACCTCGGACCGAACGTGACGAAGATGTCGGAGCGCATGGCCGCCGTGTACCGGACGGCCGGATTCCCCGCAGACGAAACCGAACTGGCTCTCAGCACCGTCCTCTCGTACGTCATCGGGATGGCCACCAGCGAGGCCGCCTATCTCTCACTGATCGCCCGAAGCGGCAGGTCGGAGCGGGAGTTCACGGAGAGCCTGCGGGCCGAGGGGGAGGGCGGGGAGCGCGGGGCGCACGCCGGGGACCCGGAAGGGGAGCGCGAGAGCACCTTCGACTACGGGCTACAGCGCGTTCTCGACGGCCTACAGGTCCGGCTCGGTGCGGCTGCCCACTGAAACGGTTGCCAACCATCACGGTGAGCTAAGTCATGCGGGGAGACGGCTTAAATTGACGCCGCCTTCACACCTGCGTACGTAAGCTTCACGACATGGCCACGACTCACTCCCCCGACCGGCGACGCACCGCCGACGAGGTCAACGAGGACATCCGTGCGCTGTGGCTGCGCGCCGGCGGACGCCTCCGCCCCGACGAGCGGCTCGTGTACGAGCAGCTCGTGACGGAGTGGGCCGAGGCAGAGGCCAACTCCTCCCCCACGCACGCCGCGTAGGGGCGCGAGGAACTGCGCGCTCAGCCACAACCCACCCGCACCCGACAACGAAGAAAAGCCCCCGGAACCAGAGGTTCCGGGGGCTTCGACGTCAACGGCCCCCCGCCGAGGGGGGAACCCGCTACTGCGCCGCAGGCTTCCGCAGCGAGATGTTGAGCTCCCGCAGACGCGACTCGTCCAGCTCCGTCGGCGCGCCCATCATCAGGTCCTGCGCGTTGCCGTTGAGCGGGAAGGCGATGGTCTCGCGGATGTTCGGCTCGTCCGCGAGGAGCATGACGATGCGGTCGACGCCGGGGGCGATGCCACCGTGCGGCGGGGCGCCGAGGCGGAAGGCCTTCAGCATGCCCTTGAACTCGTGCTCCACGGTCTCCGCGTCGTACCCCGCGATCTCGAAGGCCTTGAGCATGACCTCGGGCTCGTGGTTACGGATGGCGCCCGAGGAGAGCTCGATGCCGTTGCAGACGATGTCGTACTGCCAGGCGAGGATGTCGAGCGGGTCCTTCTCCTCCAGGTCCTTCATGCCGCCCTGCGGCATCGAGAAGGGGTTGTGCGAGAAGTCGACGCGACCCGTCTCCTCGTCCTTCTCGTACATCGGGAAGTCGACGATCCAGCAGAAGCGGAAGACGCCCTCCTCGAAGTGGCCCGCGCGCTTGGCGGCCTCGACGCGGACGGCGGACATGATCTTCGAGACCTCGTCGAACTCGCCCGCGCCGAAGAACACCGCGTGGCCGGGGACGAGGGAGAGGCGCTTGGTCAGCTCCTCGATGTTCCCCTCCGTCAGGAACTTCGCGATCGGGCCCGTCAGCGAACCGTCCTCGGCGACGCGCACCCAGGCCAGGCCCTTCGCGCCCTGCTCGACCGCGTAGTCACCGAGGCCGTCGAAGAACTTGCGGGACTGCGAGGCCGTGTCCGGGACCGGAAGGGCGCGGACGTGCTTGCCCGCGAAGGCCTTGAACTCCGAGCCCTCGAAGATGTCCGTGATGTCGTGCAGTTCGAGCTTGGCGCGCAGGTCGGGCTTGTCGTTGCCGTACTTCAGCATCGACTCGCGGAACGGGATGCGCGGGAAGGGCGACGTCACCTCGCGGCCACCGCCGAACTCCGTGAAGAGCTCGGTCATCAGCTTCTCGATGGGCTGGAAGACGTCTTCCTGCTCCACGAAGCTCATCTCGACGTCGAGCTGGTAGAACTCGCCCGGCGAGCGGTCCGCGCGGGCGTCCTCGTCGCGGAAGCACGGCGCGATCTGGAAGTACCGGTCGAAGCCCGAGATCATGAGCAGCTGCTTGAACTGCTGCGGGGCCTGCGGCAGCGCGTAGAACTTGCCGGGGTTCAGGCGGGAGGGGACGACGAAGTCGCGCGCGCCCTCGGGGGAGGTCGCGGTGAGGATCGGCGTCGCCATCTCGTTGAAGCCGAGGGCCACCATCTTGGAGCGGATGGAGGCGATGACGGCGGAGCGCAGCATGATGTTGCGGTGCATGCGCTCGCGGCGCAGGTCGAGGAAGCGGTACTCCAGGCGGCGCTCCTCGTTCACACCGTCCTCGGCGTTGATCGTGAAGGGCAGCGGGCCCGCCGCGCCGAGCACCTCGACCTCGGCGGCCTCGATCTCGACCTCGCCGGTCGGCAGCTCCGCGTTCACGTTGTCCGTGCCGCGCGAGACGACCTTGCCGTCGACGCGGACGACGGTCTCCTTGGACAGCTTGTCCAGGACCTCGGCGGCCTTGGTGCCCGGACGGGCCACCAGCTGCGTGATCCCGTAGTGATCGCGGAGATCGATGAAGAGAATGCCGCCCAGGTCTCGGCGATTGTGCAGCCAGCCGCTCAGCCGGACGTCGGTGCCGACGTCAGAGGCGCGGAGCTCGCCGCAGGTGTGGGACCTGTACCGATGCATCGTCGTTCATCCAGTCTTCGCGAATAGGGGAGAGAGCCGACAGGCCCCAAGGCTACCGTCCGGGCGAAGATCGCTTTCCGGATATTCGCGGGAGGTGGCGCGGGAGGTCCCTGGGAGCCACCCACCGGCTCCCTGGAAGCCATCCGCCTGAGGGCCGGATACGACGGGGCTCGGTGGCGGCGCGGGTGTACATCTTCCTAAAGTGGGTCAATGCGCACCGACGATCCCCTGCCACCGGTGGGGGACGACTCCCTGCCACCCGTACGGGACGTCCTGACGGCCATCGCGACCGGACTGTGGCGCTGGGACAACGCCTCCGGGACCGTCACGCTCGACGCCGAGGCGGCCCGGCTCCTCGGGCTGCCCGCCCGCGCCCAGACCCTCTCCGAGGCGGGCGTGCGCTCCCGCTTCCACCCGGTCGACTGGAACGAGATCTACGGCACCGTCCAGCTCGCCGTCGCCGAGGGCACCCTCGCCGAGGCCCGCCTCCGGATCATGGACGATACGGGGCGGCGGGTCCTTCGGGTCGTCCGCAGCCGCTCCAAGCCCGTGATGCACGGGACGACCGAGGCGTACGAGCTGATCGGCACCCTGCAGGAGGTCACGGACCCCGGCCCTGGGAGCGCCGCGCGCACGCCGGTCACGGGCGACTGGCGCCGCTCCCGTGAGGCGTTCCTGCTGGACGCGGGCCGCGCGCTCGCCGAGGCGCGATCCACGGAGGAAGTGCTCAGGGTCGCCGCGGGGCTCTCCATGCCGGGGTTCTCGCCGGACGGCCTCGCGGTCTTCGGGGTCGAGGGCGAACGGCTGACGATCATCGGGCACCACGGCCACCAGCCCGGTGACGACGGCCCCTTCTCGGCGATGCCCCTGGACACCGACTATCCGGCCGCCGAAGTGGTCCGCACCGGCCGGGCCGTCTACCTCTCCACGCCGGAGGACTACCGCAGGCGCTATCCCGCCGCGTGGCCGCTGGCCAGCCGTTTCGAGCGGCAGTCGTGGGCGTTCCTGCCGCTGACCGTCGCGGGACGCACGATGGGCACGTGGATGGCGGCGTTCACGTATCCCGTCTCCTTCACGCCCGACGAGCGCTCCGTCCTGACGACGGTCGCGCGGATGCTGGCGCAGGCCCTCTCGCGGGCCGGGGTCGCGGAGTCCGAGCGGGAGCTGACGGAGGGCCTGCAGCGCTCGATGCTGCCGATGCTGGGCCCGCAGATCCCGGGGATGAGCGTGGCCGCCCGCTATGTGCCGACCGGCGGTGGGCTGCAGGTCGGCGGCGACTGGTACGACATGATTCCGCTGCCCAGCGGCCGCATCGCCTTCGTCATCGGCGACGTGCAGGGGCATGACGTGCGGGCGGCGGGCCTGATGGGGCAGCTGCGGATCGCCCTGCGCGCATACGCCTCCGAGGGGCACCGCCCGGACGCGGTGCTGTCCCGCGCCACCCGCTTCCTCTCCGGGATCACGGAGTCCATCACCTACGGGTCGAGCGGCACGGGCGACGACCACGCCACGGAGTACGACCCGCGCTTCGCGACCTGCCTGTACGTGGAGGCCGACCCGGCGACGGGCGTCCTGGAGATCGGCCGCGCGGGGCATCCGGAGCCCGCGATACGCATGAGCGACGGAACGGTACTGCTGCGCCCCACCGCGGGGGGCCTGCCGCTCGGCATCGACCCGGACGCGGACTACCCCACCACCCGGCTCGTCCTGGAACCCGGCGAGACCATGCTGATCTGCACCGACGGGCTCATCGAGACCGGCGGCCACGACCTGGACAGCGGCTGGTCGCGGATCAGGGCGATCCTGGAGGAGTACCCCGGGCAGGACGAGCCCGACGCCCTCGAACAGCTCGCGGACTCGCTCGTACAGGCCGTGCACGGGCCGTCGTCGCACCACACCACGGGCCCGCTCGCGGACCGCAGGGAGGACGACATAGCGGTGCTGCTGCTCAGCCGGGCGGGCCGCCCCGAACAGCGCACGGACGCCCGCCGCACCGTCCTGACCGTCGCCCAGGCCGAACCGGAGCGGGTCGCGGGGGCCCGCCGCCACCTGCGGGACCTGCTGCACGACTGGGCGGACGACGACCAGGTCGACTCGGCGGTCCTGATGGTCTCCGAGATGCTCACCAACGTCCTCGTCCACACGGACGGCGACGCGCTCCTGGTCGCCGAGGTCACCGGCGAACCCGGCGCGCGCCGCCTGCGTGCGGAGGTGGCGGACGGCAGCGACGACCTCCCCCACCGCCGCCACCCCGGCGAACTGGCCTCGTCGGGCCGGGGCCTGGTCCTGATGGAGCTGCTTGCCGGGGCATGGGGAGTGGACCCGCGAGGCGACGGCAAGAGCATCTGGTTCGAACTGTACGAGGACGCGGGGGCCTCCGGCGGTGGGGCGGAGTAGGGGGCTGGCCGTATCTGGTCGGGTGCGGGTGGTCGGTGGCTTGTCGCGCAGTTCCCCGCGCCCCTGGCGGGCTGAGCGTCTCTGACCGGGTGCCGGTCGGGTGTGGCTGAGCGCGCAGTTCCTCGCGCCCCTGGCGGGGGCGCCCCGGAGGTCTTTCAGGGGCGCGGGGAACTGCGCGACCAGCCACAGGTGACCCGCGGCCGACCGCGGCGGGACGCTACGTCGCCCCCGCGTACCGCCCCCGCAGCTCCGAAGCGATGCCGAATGCCGCTGCCGTCAGCGGGACCGCGAGCAGCATGCCGAGGATGCCCGCCACCGACGCGCCCGCCGTGATCGCCAGCATCACCACCGCCGGATGCATCTGCACGGTGCGGCTCTGGATCATCGGCTGCAGGATGTGGCCTTCGAGGACCTGCACGGCGAGGACGACGCCGAGCGTCCACAGGGCGATCGCGAAGCCCCGGTCCGCGAGGGCGACCAGGACCGCCACCGCGCCGGACAGGAACGCGCCCAGGTAGGGGATGTAGGCGCCGACGAAGACCAGCGCGCCGAGGCCCCACGCACCGGGCACGCCGAGGATCAGCAGCCCCACCGTGATGCAGAGGGCGTCGATGAACGCGATGATCGTGGTGCCGCGCATGAAGCCCTCGATGGCCTCGAAGGCGCGGCGCGCCATCGCCTCGATGGAGTCGGCGCTGTCGCCGGGGGCGAGCGAGCGCAGGGAGCCCATCGCGCGTTCCGAGTCGCGCAGGAAGAAGAAGACGAGGAGCAGCGCGAGGACGGCCATCGCCATCATCTCGCCGACGGTGCTGAGCCCACTGATCACCCCGGACGCCGCGGTCCCGCCGAACTTCCCGAAGAGCTCCTTGGCGTTGGACGCCATGTCGTCGAGTGACGTGCCCGCGGCCCCGAAGTACTTCGAGAGGTCCGTGGCGGCCTGCTTGAGGGACGAGACGATCTGGTCGCCGCTGTCGATCAGCGCCTTGACCACGATGTACGTGGCCCCGCCGACGACGGCGACGACGGCCGCGCAGGTCAGCCCCGCGGCCAGCGAGCGCTGCACCTTCATCTTGAGCAGCCGCCGGTAGAGCGGGCCGAGGAGCGCGGTGCCGAGGAGCGCGAGAAGGACCGGCGTCACGGCTGTCTTGAAAGTGACACAGAGCCAGACCCCCACGGCGGCCACGCCGGTGACGAGGAGAAGGACGACACACCAGGCGGCGAGACGCCGCGCGGACTCGGGCAGGAGGGTACTCACCCCTCCTACCCGAACACGGGCTCGCCCACGGCGCGCGTTATGTACGGCTACGTGCCGCACACCCCGTACCGCTACATGCCGTGCACCGCCGGCACCGTACCCAGCAGGCCCTTCTGGAAGTCGTCGAAGGCCTGGCGCAGCTCGGCCTGGCTGTTCATCACGAACGGGCCGTAGTGGGCCATCGGCTCGCGGATGGGACGGCCGCCGAGCAGCACGATCTCCAGGTCGGGGGCGTGCGCGTCCTGGCGTTCGTCCGCGCGGACGGTCAGCGCGGAGCCCGCGCCGAAGACCGCCGTCTGGCCCAGGTGGACCGGGCGGCGCTCCGCACCCACCGTGCCGCGCCCCGCGAGGACGTACGCGAGTCCGTTGAAGTCCTCGCGCCAGGGCAGCGTCACCTCGGCGCCGGGCCGCACCGTCGCGTGGATCATCGTGATCGGCGTGTGCGTGATGCCGGGGCCCTCGTGCCCGTCGAGCTCACCGGCGATGACGCGGAGCAGCGCGCCGCCGTCGGGGGTGGAGAGCAGCTGGACCTGGCCGCCGCGGATGTCCTGGTAGCGGGGGTCCATCATCTTGTCCTTGGCGGGCAGGTTCACCCACAGCTGGAGGCCGTGGAAGAGGCCGCCGGACATGACGAGGGACTCGGGCGGCGCCTCGATGTGCAGCAGGCCGGAGCCCGCCGTCATCCACTGGGTGTCGCCGTTCTGGATCGTGCCGCCGCCACCGTTGGAGTCCTGGTGGATGAAGGTGCCGTCGATCAGGTACGTGACCGTCTCGAAGCCGCGGTGCGGGTGCCAGGGCGTGCCCTTGGGCTCGCCCGCCTCGTACTCCACCTCGCCCATCTGGTCCATCATGATGAACGGGTCGAGGTACTTGTAGTTGATCCCCGCGAAGGCCCGGCGCACCGGGAACCCCTCGCCCTCGAAGCCGCTCGGCGCGGTGGTCACGGCGAGCACGGGGCGCGCCGTCGCATCGGCCGGCGCCACCACTCGGGGCAGGGTCAGCGGGTTCTCGACAGTCACTGCAGGCATGGTCGGTACCTCCTTGTGCGTCCACTTTAGTTGAACGTAGAACTTTCTGCCACTTGAACGAACGAAGCCCGGAGGACATTCCCTCCGGGCCCGCACGAGGGCGCACAAGGCCGCGTGGGTGGCTTGATCTTGATCGTCGACTTGACCGTCCCCGCAGACCATCCGGTCGTAGGCGTCACGGACGTACCGGCTCCAGCTGCAGGTAGTCCAGATTCCAGTTCTGGAACGCACCCGCGTCCAGCGACAGGCGCACGGTGTGGCGGCCACGGGTCAGCTGTCGCGGGTCACGGCTGTCCTGGAGCGTGAAGGCGTGGTGGGCCGTCGTGTCGGCGACGTGCACGGCCTTGCCGGGCCTGCCGCCGTCGTAGGCGATCCGGTAGGTCCCGGCGGGCAGGTACGGGGACGACGCCCGGGTCTTGAGCGTGTAGCGCCCGGCCTTCGGCACGTCCACTCCGTACGTCAGCCACTCCGAGCCGCGCATCCAGCAGACCACCACCGCCCCGTCGTGGTCGCACACGTCGACGCCGTCACCGCGCCGCCCCGGCCCGTCGCCCCGGTTCCCGGCATCGGTGTCGTGATAGGCCCTGCCCTCGCCGCCGGGGGCGTAGTTCTCCGCCTGGACGCGTACGGCGCCGGGCGGCACCCCGGCCACGGCGCCCGTCCGCAGGTACGTCCTGAGCGCCTCGACGTTGTCGGTCTGCAGGATCGTCGCCCCGTAGTCGGCGATGAGCTTGGCCCAGCCACGCGCGGGCGAGATCAGCGACGCCTCGTCGGTGAACCTGGCCGAGAAACCGTTCCGCATCGTGTTGAACCACACGCGGCCGGTCGACCGCAGCCCCCGGACGAAGGCGCCCTGGGCCACCTTGTCGCGGACGTCGTCGAAGACGACCTCGAAGGCGGGCGGCCTGCCCTTGCCGAACTCCGCGACCGATCCGGCGTTGGCGTCGTCCACCAGGTGCATGTACAGCGCCCCCCGGTGGCGGTCGAGGAACGCCCGTACCTCCGGCACCGGAGCGTGCGACTTGAAGAGGCCGTAGCGGACGGTGCCGGTCTGCTCAAGGACCCGCCAGACGGCCTCGCGGTCCTTCCACGCCTGGTCGAGGTTGACGAGGCCGAGCGGGCGGGCGAGCCGCATGGCCTCGGCGAGGGTGGGGATCCGTTCGCCGGTGAGCGGCGTCTGGCGACCCCCGAGGCCCGCGCGAAGGCGCAGGCCGCGCAGTTGGGCGTGGGTGAGGTCGGCGACGCGGCCCTTGCCGTCCGTGGTGCGGTCCACGGTCGTGTCGTGCATCAGGACGGGGACCTTGTCCTTGGTGAGGCGGACGTCCACCTCGACGATCCCGGCGCCGTCCGCGAAGCCCGCCCGGATCGCGGCCAGGCTGTTCTCGGGGGCCTTGCGCCACTGGCCCCGGTGGGCGGCGATCATGACGGCGGCCTTGGGGGTGTGGTCCAGGAAGTCGCGGCGGGCGCGGTCGGCAGCGGTCTCGGCGCCCGCCACAGGGGCCGCAGGGGCCAAGGTCTCCGCCGGGGCGGCGCCGAGCAGCGCCGCGCCCACGGCGACGGTCGCAAGGGTGGTCACGAAGGCGGTCACGAGGGCTGTGGCGCGGCACGGGATCAGGCACGGGGTCAGGCGCGGGATCAGGTACCGGATCAGGGGCGAAGGCATAGGTCAGAGCATCGGTGACGGGCCCCGTCCGGCCGGGGCCCGAACCCGGTCTGTCACCCGTTCACCTGCCGCTGCGGCACCCGCCGTACCCCGTCCGGCGGCCGGTGCGGACCATCACCCGTACAAGCGGAGCGTCCGTCACCCGTACAAGCGGAGCGTCCGTCACCCGTACATGCGGCGCATCGCGAAGTCGACCATCTGCTCCACGGCCTTCGCGTCGAAGACCATGCGGTGCTCGCCCTCCATGTCCAGGACGAAGCCGTACCCGGTCGGGAGCAGGTCGATGACCTCCGCGCCGGTGATCACGAAGTACTTGGAGTCCTTGCCCGCGTACCGGCGCAGCTCCTTGAGGGAGGTGAACATCGGGATCACGGGCTGCTGGGTGTTGTGCAGCGCGAGGAAGCCGGGGTTGTCGCCGCGCGGGCAGTAGACCTTCGACGTGGCGAAGGCCTGCTGGAAGTCCTCGGCGGACATCGAGCCCGTCGTGAAGGCGCGCACCGCGTCCGCGAGGGAGGGCGGCGAGGGCTCGGGGTAGAGCGGAGGCTGCTGGCCGTAGCCACCGCCGGGCATGCCCTGCATCTGCTGCGGCGGCGGCTGCGCACCCGGCGGAGCGTACTGCTGCTGGGCGCCGGGGTTCTGGTCGTAGCCGTACATGAGGCGAAGCCTACTGAGTCACAGATGGGTGGTTGGGGGTTGCGTCTTATTACCGACGGGTAGCATCATCATAGCTACTTGCTACTTGCTGGTATTCATCCCTTTCCTGCTTACGGAGCCTTCGCCATGGGCCACTACAAGTCGAATCTCCGCGACATCGAGTTCAACCTCTTCGAGGTGCTCGGGCGCGACAAGCTGTACGGCACCGGCCCGTTCGCGGAGATGGACGTCGACACCGCCAAGACCATCCTCGACGAGCTGCGCCGCCTCGCCGAGAACGAGCTGGCCGAGTCCTACGAGGACGCCGACCGCAACCCGCCGGTCTTCGACCCCGCGACCAACACCGCCCCCGTACCCGCGTCCTTCAAGAAGAGCTACCAGGCCTTCATGGACTCCGAGTACTGGCGCCTCGGCCTGCCCGAGGAGATCGGCGGCACGACCGCGCCCCGCTCCCTGATCTGGGGCTACGCGGAGCTGCTGCTCGGCGCCAACCCGGCCGTGTGGATGTACTCCTCGGGCCCCGCCTTCGCAGGCATCCTCTTCGAGGAGGGCAACGAGGCGCAGAAGAAGGCCGCCGCGGTCGCCGTCGAGAAGCAGTGGGGCTCGACGATGGTCCTCACCGAGCCGGACGCCGGCTCGGACGTGGGCGCGGGCCGCACGAAGGCCGTGCAGCAGGACGACGGCTCCTGGCACATCGAGGGCGTGAAGCGCTTCATCACGTCCGGTGAGCACGACATGTCGGAGAACATCCTCCACTACGTCCTCGCCCGCCCCGAGGGCCACGGCCCCGGCACGAAGGGCCTCTCGCTCTTCCTGGTCCCGAAGTACGAGTTCGACTGGGAGACCGGCGAGCTGGGCGAGCGCAACGGCGTCTACGCCACGAACGTCGAGCACAAGATGGGCCTCAAGGCCTCCAACACCTGCGAGATGACGTTCGGCGACCAGCACCCCGCCAAGGGGTGGCTGATCGGCGACAAGCACGACGGCATCCGCCAGATGTTCCGCATCATCGAGTTCGCCCGCATGATGGTCGGCACGAAGGCCATCGCGGCGCTCTCCACCGGCTACCTCAACGCCCTGGAGTACGCCAAGGAGCGCGTGCAGGGCCCGGACCTGGCCCAGTTCATGGACAAGGCCGCGCCGAAGGTGACGATCACCCACCACCCGGACGTGCGCCGCTCCCTGATGACGCAGAAGGCGTACGCGGAGGGCATGCGCGCGCTCGTCCTGCACACCGCGGCCGTCCAGGACGACATCCAGGTCAAGGAGGCGGCGGGCGAGGACGCGTCGCAGCTGCACGCCCTCAACGACCTGCTGCTCCCGATCGTGAAGGGCTACGGCTCGGAGAAGTCGTACGAACAGCTGGCGCAGTCGCTCCAGACGTTCGGCGGCTCGGGGTACCTCCAGGAGTACCCGATCGAGCAGTACATCCGTGACGCGAAGATCGACACCCTCTACGAGGGCACGACGGCGATCCAGGGCCAGGACTACTTCTTCCGGAAGATCGTCCGCAACCAGGGTGCCGCGCTGAACGGCCTCGCCGAGGAGATCAAGAAGTTCCTCGCGGTCGGCACGGGCGGCGAGAGCCTGGCCGGGGCCCGCGAGGAGCTGGCCAAGGCCGCGGTCGATCTCGAGGCCATCGTCGGCGTCATGCTGACCGACCTCGCGGCCACGGAGCAGGACGTGAAGTCCATCTACAAGGTGGGCCTGAACACGACCCGCCTCCTGATGGCCTCGGGCGACGTCGTCGTCGGCTACCTGCTGCTTCGGGGCGCCGCGGTCGCCGCGGAGAAGCTGTCGACGGCTTCCGACAAGGCTGTGTCTTCCAAGGATGTGGCGTTCTACGAGGGCAAGATCGCCGCGGCCAAGTTCTTCGCCACGAACGTCCTGCCGAACGTCGCGGGTGAGCGGAAGCTGGCCGAGGGCGTGGAGCTCGACCTGATGGAGCTGGACGAGTCGGCGTTCTAGTTCGACCCGGCTCGACCAGATTTCCTTCGCACGTCAGCGCGATGCCGCTACCTGATCCTTTCGGGTGGCGGCATCGTCGTATGGGCTGGGGCCGCCGACATCGACATCGACCTCACCGGGATCGACCGCCTCTGATCGCCCCGCCACCCGAAGGGCGGCGCCATTAGGCTGGCTGCCATGCGCACACCCTCCGGGCCCTTCGATCGCGGCCACACCGAAGACCTCATGTCCTTCCTCGCGGCGAGCCCCACGCCGTACCACGCCGTGGCGAGCGCCGCCGAGCGGCTCGAGAAGGCCGGTTTCCGGCAGGTCGAGGAGACCGAGGCCTGGGACGGGACGACCGGCGGGAAGTACGTGCTGCGGGGCGGCGCCATCATCGCCTGGTACGTGCCGGAGAACGCCACCGCGCACACCCCCTTCCGCATCGTCGGCGCGCACACCGACTCCCCCAACCTCCGCGTGAAGCCGCAGCCCGACGCGGGCGCCCACGGCTGGCGGCAGGTCGCCGTCGAGATCTACGGCGGACCGCTGCTCAACTCCTGGCTCGACCGGGACCTCGGCCTCGCCGGACGCCTCTCACTGCGCGACGGCACCACGCGGCTCGTGAACATCGACCGGCCGCTGCTCCGCGTGCCCCAACTGGCCATCCACATGGACCGGTCCGTGCACACCGACGGGCTCAAGCTCGACAAGCAGAAGCACATGCAGCCCATCTGGGGGCTCGGCCACGACGTCCACGAGGGCGACCTGATCCGTTTCCTGGAGGACGAGGCAGGGCTCGGCGAGGGCGACGTCACCGGCTGGGACCTCATGACGTACTCCGTCGAGCCGCCCGCCTACCTCGGCCGCGACCGCGAACTGGTCGCGGGCCCCCGCATGGACAACCTCCTGTCCGTGCACGCCGCGACGGCCGCCCTCGCGTCCGTCGCCGCCCAGGAGGACCTGCCCTACATCCCCGTGCTCGCCGCCTTCGACCACGAGGAGAACGGCTCGCAGTCCGACACCGGCGCCGACGGCCCGCTGCTCGGCGGCGTCCTTGAGCGGTCCGTGTTCGCGCGCGGGGGCTCGTACGAGGACAAGGCCCGCGCGTTCGCCGGAACCGTCTGCCTCTCCTCCGACACCGGCCACGCCGTGCACCCCAACTACGCCGAGCGGCACGACCCGACGCACCACCCGCGCGCCAACGGCGGCCCGATCCTGAAGGTCAACGTCAACAACCGCTACGCCACCGACGGTTCGGGCCGCGCGGTGTTCGCCGCCGCGTGCGAGAAGGCGGGCGTGCCGTTCCAGTCGTTCGTCTCCAACAACGCGATGCCGTGCGGTACGACGATCGGCCCCATCACCGCGGCGCGGCACGGCATCAAGACCGTCGACATCGGCGTCGCGATCCTGTCCATGCACAGCGTGCGCGAGCTGTGCGGCGCGGACGACCCGCACCTGCTGGCCAACGCGCTCGTGGCGTTCCTGGAGGGCTGATCCGGGGCCGACCGGACACCGACCGGAGGCCGATCACCCGAATGTCTGTGTGGTTGCGAAGGTCCCGGGTACACGGTGACTTCGTAGCCACTACAGCAGGGAGGCGGTCCTCATGGGCCTGGGCGGATGCATCATTCTGATCGCCGCGGGTGCCATCCTCACGTTCGCGACCGACTGGGAGATGGAAGGGATCAACCTCACCGTCACCGGAGTCATCATGATGGCCGTGGGGCTCATCGGCGTCGCCGTCTTCACCAGCATCGCCAAGCGCAGGCGTGCCGTCGTACCCGCGGCCGCGCCCACCGCGGTCGTCGAGCCGGACCAGCAGCACCGCGGCTACTGACGATGTCCGATGTGCCGCACTGTCATCCGATGTGCCGCACTGTCAGATGTGCGGCGCCGCGGGGTAGTCATGGCGTCATGAGACTTCTCGTACGCGACCGCGTGCTCGGCATCGGCGACGACTACTGGATCGAGGACGACCAGGGCCGCAAGGTCTACCTCGTCGACGGCAAGGCGATGCGCCTGCGCGACACCTTCGAGCTGAAGGACATGCAGGGCAGGGTTCTCATCGAGATCCACGCCAAGCTGCTCGCCCTGCGCGACACGATGGTCATCGAGCGCGCGGGCGAGGCGCTCGCCCGCGTGAAGCGCAAGCGCCTGTCCCTGCTGCGCAATCACTACCGCGTCTCGCTGGTCGACGGCACCGAACTGGACGTCAGCGGCAAGATCCTCGACCGCGAGTTCGCCATCGAGTACGACGGCGAACTGCTCGCCGACATCTCGCGCCGCTGGTTTCGCGTGCGCGAGACGTACGGCCTCCAGATCGTGCGCGAGGACACCGACCCCGCCCTGCTGCTCGCCGTCGCGGTCTGCGTGATCCGCCTCGCGGAGAAGGAGCGCGAGGGGGAGGAGAGGGAGGACGACTGAATGGGGTGCGCCCCGTAAGGGCGCGGGGAACTGCGCGACCAGCCACGACGGACCCGCAGTCACGACGGACCCGCAGTCAAGGCGGACCCGCAGCCAATGCGGACCGGCAGCCGAGTATCAGGGCCGCGGCGGCGGGTCCTGCCCCAGCAACCGATCTTTCAGCGCCGGAAACTGCTCCCGGGTCAGCGCGACCCTGCCGGGGTCAAGATCGACGGTGAGGGTCTCCTCGCCATCCCCCGCCTCCGCGAGCACCTCACCCCACGGGTCGACGACGACACTGTGCCCCGCCTGCGGAACCCCCGCGTGCGTCCCGCCCGTGCCGCACGCCAGGACGTACACCTGGTCCTCGACGGCCCGCGCCCGCGCGAAGAGCCGCCAGTGCTCACGCCGCCGCGCCGGCCACCCCGCGGGCACCACGAACATCTCGGCGCCCGCGTCGACGAGCCCCCGGAAGAGCTCGGGGAAGCGCAGGTCGTAACAGGTCGCGAGGCCGAGCGTGGTGTCCGGCGTGCGGACCGTCGCCAGTTCGGAGCCCGCCGCCATCAGCACGGCCTCGCCCTTGTCGAAGCCGAAGCGGTGGATCTTCCGGTAGGCGGCGGCGAGTTCGCCGTCGGGCGAGAAGACGAGCGAGGTGTTGTAGAGCGGCCCGTCAGGGTCCCGCTCGGGGATCGAGCCCGCGTGCAGCCACACGCCCGCGTCGCTCGCGGCCTTCGCCATGGCCTCGTACGTAGGGCCTCGCAGCGGCTCCGCCTCGCGCCCGAAGGACTCGTACGCGAAGGCGCCCGTGGTCCACAGTTCGGGAAGAACGACCAGATCCGAACCGTCCCGGGCGCTCACTTCGCGTACCAGCGAAGCGACGCGCGGCCGACGGGAATTGACCGGTTCGTCCTCGTCTACGGCGATCTGGATGAGGGAGGCGCGCACACTACCACCGTCCTGGCATTCGAGCCGCTCACACGGCCTACGATCGTCACACGAAAGCACTGCCGGGGTGCCTGCGGGCAGCGTAACTTAACGTCTCAGACACCCACCGCCCGCGTACAACCGCAAGGGGTCCCGTGAGTCTCCATCCCAGCCTGCAAACCTACGCCGATGCCTGGACGCATTCCGTGGAAGCGATATCCGAGCTGGTGTCTCCGCTCGCCGAGGGAGAGTGGAGCTGGGCGACCCCCTGCCCCGGCTGGTCGGTGCGCGACATCATCTCCCACGTCATAGGCCTCGAATGCGAGATGCTGGGTGACCCCCGACCGATCCACACCCTGCCCCGCGACCTGTACCACGTACAGACCGAGGGCCAGCGGTACATGGAGATACAGGTCGACGTGCGGCGCCACCACACCGCTCCGGAGATGACCTCCGAGCTGGAGTACACGGTCATCCGCCGCATGCGACAGCTGCGGAACGAGTCGCGGGACCCCTCGACGAAGATCCGCGGCCCGCTTGGCACCGAGCAGACCCTCGAACTGGCCATGCGGCTGCGGGCCTTCGACGTGTGGGTCCACGAGCAGGACCTCCGTACGACACTGCGCAAGCCCGGCAACCTCGACTCCCCGGGGGCGTACGTCGCCCGCGACATGCTCCTCCTCGGGCTCGCCAAGGTCGTCGCGAAGACGGCGGGCGCGCCCGCGAACTCCGCGGTCGTCCTCGACGTGAGCGGCCCCGTCGAGTTCCTGCGCACGGTCCGCGTGGACGCCGAGGGCAAGGGCACCGTCGACAGCGCGCCCTCGCTCGGCCCCCTCGCCACCATCGCCCTCGACTGGGAGACGTACTTCAGGCTCGCGTGCGGACGCGTGACGTACGGCGCCGTCGCGGACCGCGTCAAGGTCGAGGGCGACCACGAGCTGGCGGAGGCAATCCTGCGGGACTTCCCGGTCACTCCGTAGCCGCCGGGCCCCAGCCCCAGCCACAGCCCCGGCCTCAGGCCCGGGGTCAGGCCCGGGTTCAGGCCCGGGTTCAGGCCGGGATTCAGGCCGGGACGTGCACGGCCTCCACCCGGCTGGCGACGAGCTGCTCCCGTTCCCTGCGCACCGCCCGCGACTTGAGCCGCAGGATCTGGCTGACTCCGAACGCCTCCAGGACGAACACCGCGGAGAACGCCACGCGGTAGTTGTCGCCGGTCGCGTCGAGCAGCACGCCGATCGCGAGCAGCGTCGTCATGGAGGCGACGAAGCCGCCCATGTTGGTGATGCCCGACGCCGTGCCCTGCCGCTCCTGCGGGTTCGCGGGCCGCGCGAAGTCGAAGCCGATCATGGAGGCGGGCCCGCAGGCGCCGAGCACCGCGCACAGGACGATCAGCAGCCACAGCGGGGCGTGGTCCCCGGGGTGGACGAGCACGGCAGCCCAGGCCGTGGCCGTCGCCCCGATCGTGCCGAGCGCCAGCGGCAGGCGCGCGGTGTGGTGCCGGGCCACGATCTGGCCGTATACGAGGCCGATGACCATGTTGGACAGCACGACGAGCGTGAGCAGATCACCGGCCGACGCCCGCGAGAGGCCCTGCGCCTCGACGAGGAACGGCAGGCCCCACAGGAGCAGGAAGACCATCGCGGGGAACTGCGTGGTGAAGTGCACCCACATGCCGAGCCGGGTGCCTGGCTCCCGCCAGGACAGGGCGATCTGCCTGCGTACGTACGCCGCTCCGCTGTGCGCCACCGGGCGCGGCTCGTGGCCCTCGGGGTGGTCCCGCAGGAACAGCGTGAGCAGGACGAGGACGACGACACCGCAGAGCGAGCTGCCCGCGAAGGCCGCGGTCCAGCCGACGGAGTGCAGCAGCCTGGCCAGGACGAGGGTCGAGACGAGGTTGCCCGCCATGCCGAGGAGCCCGGCGAGCTGGGCGATCATCGGGCCGCGCCGCGCCGGGAACCAGCGGCCGCCGAGCCGCAGGACACTGATGAAGGTCAGCGCGTCGCCGAAGCCGAGCAGGGCGCGGGAGACGAGCGCCATCGCGTACGTCGGCGAGAAGGCGAAGCCGAGCTGCCCGACCGTGAAGAGGACGACCCCGATCGTCAGGACCTTCTTGGTGCCGAGCCGGTCGACCATCAGGCCGCCGGGTATCTGCATGCCCGCGTACACGAGCAGCTGGAGGATCGAGAAGGTCGCGAGCGCGGACGCGTTGACGTGGAAGCGGTCCGCGGCGTCGAGGCCCGCGACGCCGAGGGACGTCCGGAAGACGACGGCCACGAAGTAGACGGCGACCCCGACGGACCAGACGAGCACGGCCTTGCGCCCGCCGGGCGGGTCACCCGGCAGCACGACGGGGCCGGAGCCGCCGGAGTGGGCGGAGTCGGCGGAGTCGGCGGAGTCGGCGGAACTCATCGGACGTCACCCCGCGCCAGGTTCTGGAACCAGCCGACGTGCCGGGTGACGACGGCGACCGCCGCCTCCGCGTCGCCGCGCCGCAGCGCGTCGAGGATCTCCTCGTGCTCCGCCAGGGTCTTCGCGATCCGGTCGGGGTGGGAGTGCATCACGGCGACCCCCATCCGCAGCTGGCGGTCCCGCAGCTGGTCGTAGAGGCGCGAGAGGATCTCGTTCCTGCCGCTGCGCACGATCTCGGCGTGGAAGCACCGGTCGGTGACCGCGGCCCCCGCGAGGTCGCCGGATGCCGCCTGCTCGCGCTGTCGCGCAAGGAGCTCCGCCAGTCGGCCGATCAGCCCTGCCGGGGCCGGTACCGCCTTGCGCACCGCGTGCGTCTCGACGAGCAGCCGCGTCTCGACGACGTCCGCGATCTCCTGCGCGGAGACGGGCAGCACCATGGCGCCCTTCTTCGGGTAGAGGCGCAGCAACCCCTCCACCTCCAGCTTGAGCAGCGCCTCGCGCACCGGGGTGCGGGACACCCCCACGGCTTCGGCGAGCTCGCCCTCGGTGAGGAGCGTGCCGCCCTCGTAGCGGCGCTCCAGGACGGCCTGCTTCACGTGGGCGTAGACGCGCTCGGCGGCGGGGGGACGCTTGGTGGCGGTGAGGGTGGGGCCGGTGGGAGCGGCCGCAGCGGTCGGAGCGGTCGGTACGGTCGGCGCTGTGGGACCGGTGGCTGTGGGACCGGTGGCTGTGGGACCGGTGGCTGTGGGGGTGACGGCTGTGGGGGTGGCGGCGGCTGACATGCGCACAGCATAGATACAACACGTATACACAGGTATCCCCGTCCACATCGCGGGCACCCCCGGCCGAATTCCTGGCCGTTCCGGCACATCCATCGACCCCCCTCACTCGTCTACTGAGTGAGCGGCATCCTCATGCAGCCGCAGCCCAGGGGCATTTGGAGTATTGAACTTGAATACCGGCATTAGAGGCGTACGTCGCACATCGGCCGTTCTCGTCACCGCGAGCGCGATGCTGGCCGGCGGCGCCCTCACCACCACGGCCCACGCGGCCGCACCGCCGAAGCCGTCGATCGTCGCCAAGGGCGGCTTCGCGATGAACAACGGCACTGGGAAGAGCCTCTTCACCAAGGCCGCCGACACCCGCCGTTCCACCGGCTCCACGACGAAAATAATGACGGCGCGCGTCGTGCTCGGCCAGCGGAACCTGAACCTGAACTCCAAGGTCACGGTCCAGAAGGCCTACAGCGACTACATCGTCAGGAACTCCGCCTCGTCGGCGCGGCTCATCGTCGGCGACAAGGTCACCGTCCGCCAGCTCCTCTACGGTCTGATGCTGCCGTCCGGCTGCGACGCCGCGTACGCGCTCGCGGACAAGTTCGGCAAGGGTTCGTCCCGCGCCGCCCGCGTGAAGAACTTCATCGGCCAGATGAACTCGACGGCCAAGAACCTGAACCTGAAGAACACCCACTTCGACTCGTTCGACGGCATCGGGAACGGCAGCAACTACTCGACGCCGCGCGACCTGACGAAGCTCGCGAGCAACGCGCTGAAGTACTCGCAGTTCCGCTCCGTCGTGAAGACGAAGTCGACGAAGCAGAAGGTCACGACGAAGAGCGGCGGCTACCGCTACATGTCGTGGTCCAACACGAACAACCTGCTCGGCTCCTACCGCGGCGCGATCGGCGTGAAGACGGGCTCCGGCCCCGAGGCGAAGTACTGCCTCGTCTTCGCTGCGACCCGCAACGGCAAGACGGTCGTCGGGACCGTCCTGACCTCGTCGTCTGTGAACAACCGCACGGCGGACGCGAAGAAGATCCTCGACTACGGCTTCAAGGTCGCCTGACCCGAGCAGTAGCGAAACGAGAGGGGCCCGCCGCGCTATCGCGGCGGGCCCCTCTCGTGTGTGCAGCGGATCGCTACCGCGTCCTACGCCCAGGTAAGCAGCCGCTTCGGCCGCTCCAGGATCGCCGCCACATCGGCGAGCACCTTGGAGCCCAGCTCCCCGTCCACCAGGCGGTGGTCGAAGGAGAGCGCGAGCGTCGTCACCTGGCGCGGCTTGACCTTGCCCTTGTGGACCCACGGCTGGAGCTTGATCGCGCCGACCGCGAGGATCGCGGACTCGCCGGGGTTGAGGATCGGCGTGCCCGTGTCGATGCCGAAGACGCCGACGTTCGTGATCGTGACCGTGCCGCCCTGCATGGCACCGGGCGAGGTCTTGCCGGACCTGGCCGTGGTGACCAGCTCGCCGAGCGACTCGGCCAGTTCGGGCAGGGTCTTGGCGTGCGCGTCCTTGATGTTCGGCACGATCAGACCGCGCGGGGTGGCCGCGGCGATGCCCAGGTTCACGTAGTGCTTCTGGACGATCTCCTGGTTCGCTTCGTCCCAGGCGGCATTGACGTCGGGATTCCGCTTGATCGCCACGAGCAGCGCCTTGGAGATGAGCAGCAGCGGATTGACCCGCAGCCCCTCGAAGGATTTGTCCTGCTTGAGCTCCTCGACCAGCTTCATCGTGCGCGTCACGTCGATCGTCACGAACTCCGTGACGTGCGGCGCCGTGAACGCCGAGCCGACCATCGCCTGCGCGGTGGCCTTGCGGACGCCCTTGACCGGGATACGGGTCTCGCGGGCGTCGGTGGACACGACGGAGGCAGCCGCGGCGGCGGGAGCGGGGGCCTGGACGTGTGCCTGGGCCTGGGCCTGGACCGCCTGCGGGGCGGGCGCGGGCGCGGTGGCCGGGGCCACCGCCGCGTGCACGTCCTCGCGGGTGATGATCCCGTCGGGCCCGGAGGGGACCAGCGTCGTGAGGTCGACGCCGAGGTCCTTGGCGAGCTTGCGGACGGGCGGCTTGGCCAGCGGCCGGGAGCCGTTCCCGTCCCCGTTCACCTTCACCTTCACCTGCGCCGGGGCTTCCGCGACCGGAGCTTCCACGACCGGAGCTTCCACGACCGGGGCCTCCGCGGCCGGGGCCTCCCCGGAGGCGGCCTTGCGGGCCCGCCGCTTGGTCGAGGACTCGGCGACCCCGTACCCCACGAGCACGGGCTGGCGCCCCTGCGGCGCCTCGGGCTCGGCCTCGGCCTCCGTCGTGGGCACCGTCGCGGGCGCCGCCTCAGTCGCCGCCGGTGCGGCCGCCGCCGAGGCACCCGCACCCGCCCCGCCCGGCACGTCCACGGCGATGATCACCTGGCCGACATCGACCGTGGTGCCCTCGGGGAAGCGCAGTTCGCGCACCACGCCGTTGAAGGGGATGGGGAGCTCGACCGCGGCCTTGGCCGTCTCGACCTCGCACACGACCTGGCCGTCGGTGACCGTGTCACCCACCTGTACGTACCACTTGAGGATCTCGGCCTCGGTGAGTCCCTCGCCCACGTCGGGCATCTTGAACTCGGCAAGAGCGTTGTCAGTCATCGTTGTCACGCCCTCCTCCCCTCAGTACGCCAGCGAGCGGTCGACGGTGTCGAGCACCCGGTCAAGGCCCGGCAGGTACTCCTCCTCCAGGCGCGCCGGCGGGTACGGCGCGTGATAGCCGCCGACCCGCAGCACGGGCGCCTCCAGGTGGTAGAAGCACCGCTCGGTGATGCGCGCCGCGATCTCCGCGCCCGTGCCCAGGAAGACCGGGGCCTCGTGGACGACGACGAGCCGCCGCGTCTTCTCGACCGAGGACTGCAGCGTGTCGAAGTCGATCGGCGACATCGAGCGCAGGTCCACGACCTCCAGGGACTTGCCCTCCTCCTCGGCGGCCGCGGCCGCCTCGAGGCAGACCTTGACCATCGGGCCGTACGCGGCGAGCGTGAGGTCGCTGCCCTCGCGGGCGACGACGGCCTTGTGCAGGGGGCCGGGGATCGCGTCCTTGTCGACCTCACCCTTGTCCCAGTAGCGCCGCTTCGGCTCGAAGAAGATCACCGGGTCGTTGCTCTGGATGGCCTGCTGCATCATCCAGTACGCATCGGCCGAGTTCGAGGGCGAGACCACCTTCAGCCCCGGGACGTGCGCGAAGAGCGTCTCGGGCGACTCGCTGTGGTGCTCGACCGCGCCGATGCCACCGCCGTACGGAATGCGGATGACGACCGGCATCTTGACCTTGCCGAGCGCACGCGCGTGCATCTTGGCGAGCTGCGTGACGATCTGGTCGTACGCGGGGAAGACGAAGCCGTCGAACTGGATCTCCACCACCGGGCGGTAACCCCGCAGGGCGAGCCCGATGGCCGTGCCGACGATGCCCGACTCGGCGAGCGGGGTGTCGATGATCCGCTCTTCGCCGAAGTCCTTCTGCAGCCCGTCCGTCACGCGGAAGACGCCGCCGAGCTTGCCGACGTCCTCACCCATGATGAGGACCTTGGGGTCGTTCTCCAGCGCGGTGCGCAGCGATTCGTTGATCGCCTTGGCGATGGGAAGTTTCTGGACAGCCATGGTTACTTGCCCTCCCCGCCCGCGGGGGCGTCCGCGAACGACGCCTGGTAGGCGGCGAACTGGGCGCGCTCCTCGTCGACAAGGGCGTGCCCGTCGGCGTAGACGTTCTCGAAGATCGACATCAGATCCGGATCCGGCATCGCCCGCACCACCTCTCGCACTCGCTTGCCCAACGCTTCGCTCTCGTCCTCGAGTTCCGCGAAATATCCCTCATCCGCGTGACCTTCGGACTCCAGGAAGGCCCGGAGGCGCAGGATCGGGTCCTTGGCCTCCCAGGCCTCCCGCTCCTCGTCCCTGCGGTACTTGGTGGGGTCGTCGGAGGTGGTGTGCGCGCCCATGCGGTACGTGAAGGCCTCGATCAGCGCGGGGCCCTCGCCCGTACGGGCCCGCTCCAGGGCCCACTTGGTGACGGCGAGCACGGCGAGCACGTCGTTGCCGTCGACCCGCACACCGGGGAAGCCGTAGCCCTGCGCGCGCTGGAAGAGCGGCACCCGGGTCTGCTTCTCGGTGGGCTCGGAGATCGCCCACTGGTTGTTCTGGCAGAAGAACACGACCGGGGAGTTGTAGACCGCGGAGAACGTGAACGCCTCGGCCACGTCGCCCTGGCTGGAGGCGCCGTCTCCGAAGTACGCGACCACGGCCGAGTCGGCACCGTCCTTGGCGACGCCCATGGCGTAACCGGTGGCGTGCAGCGTCTGCGAGCCGATGACGATCGTGTACAGGTGGAAGTTGTTGCTGTTCGGGTCCCAGCCGCCGTTGTTCACGCCGCGGAACATGCCGAGCAGGTTCGTCGGGTCCACCCCGCGGCACCAGGCGACGCCGTGTTCGCGGTACGTGGGGAACACGTAGTCGTCGTCCCGGGTGGCCCGGCCGGAGCCGATCTGGGCGGCCTCCTGGCCGAGCAGCGAGGCCCACAGGCCCAGCTCGCCCTGGCGCTGCAGGGCGGTGGCCTCGGCGTCGAAGCGGCGGGTGAGGACCATGTCGCGGTACAGGCCGCGCAGCTCCTCGCTGGTGATGTCGGCGACGTACGCGTCGTACACCGCGTTCTTCGCGCTCTTGACCCGCTTGCCCTCGGGCGTCAGCAGCTGTACGAGCTCGGGCTCCGCGCTCTTCTGCGGCGCGGCCTTCTTGGCGCTCGTGCGCTTGCCGCCGCTCGTACTGCTGCGGCGCGGTGTGCGCGCGGCGGTGCTCTCCACGGTCACGTGTGCTCCTCCGTCGGTCCGGCCCCCGGGGGTTACCGGGATGGCCAGTGCGGCTCGCCCGTCCACAAGCCCGCGCACGGGGTGGGTGCGACTCAGCCGGGAACAGGCGTGACAGGTGCCCCGGCGAGCACCCTGCTCAATGCACGTTACCCAGTGCTTCCCATTTCTGTGAAACCCCATCTGACCTGCGAATTTACTCGGAAATCCAAGTACCTGATTGCTCGGATTTCCCAGTAAATCGAGAAAGGGGGGAACACGTCCTGGTCACAGCACTGATCACAGCCTGGCAGGGGGCCGGAACACCGGCACGTTATCCCGGCCACCCCGCGTACGGGAAGGGTTCCGCCCGGGCACGGAAAGAGATCGTGTGTGAGACTGGCTCCGTGCGAGAAGACGGAAAAATTACGGTATTTCTCCTCGACGACCATGAGGTGGTCCGGCGCGGAGTCCATGAGCTGCTCTCCGTGGAGTCCGACATCGAGGTGGTCGGCGAGGCGGGTACCGCGGCAGACGCCCTGGTCAGGATCCCTGCGACCCGGCCCGACGTGGCCGTGCTCGACGTGCGCCTGCCGGACGGCAGCGGTGTCGAGGTGTGCCGCGAGATCCGCTCGCAGAACGAGGACATCAAGTGCCTGATGCTCACCTCGTTCGCCGACGACGAGGCGCTCTTCGACGCGATCATGGCCGGTGCCTCCGGTTATGTCCTCAAGGCCATCCGCGGCAATGAGCTCCTCACGGCCGTACGGGACGTGGCCGCCGGCAAGTCCCTGCTCGACCCGGTGGCCACGGCCCGGGTCCTTGAGCGGCTGCGGGACGGCAACAACGCCAAGGGCGACGACCGCCTCTCCAACCTCACCGAGCAGGAGCGGAAGATCCTCGACCTGATCGGCGAGGGCCTGACCAACCGCGTGATCGGTGAGCGCCTGCACCTCGCCGAGAAGACGATCAAGAACTACGTCTCCAGCCTGCTGTCCAAGCTGGGCATGGAGCGACGCTCGCAGGCGGCCGCGTACGTGGCACGCATGCAGGCGGAGAGGCACTGACGTACAGGAGCGCCTGTCGGTTGAGGGACTTACGTCCTCGGTTTATGAGGGCGGGATCCCCTTTTCCGACACCCTGTCCATGAACCAAGGTGGGTGGCATGCCCACCGACGAACAGCACGCCTTCGAACTCGAACAGCGCGCCTTCGACCTGCTCAGCCGCACCGACTACGGCCGGGTGGCGACCAGCATGCGCGCGCTTCCCTTCCTCGCGGCGGCCCGGCACATCGTCGTGGACGGAAAGCTCCTGCTGCGCATGCACAAGGGGTACGGCTACCACCGGGCCTGCATCGGCAGCGTCGTCGCGTACGGCGCGGACAACCTCGACGTGACGAGCGCGCGCGACACCCAGTGGACCGTCCAGTGCGTCGGCCTCTGCGATCGGGTGGAGCCGACCAACGCGGAGCTCGAACTCTTCGGCCCCGGCCCGCACTTCGCGGACGGCGACCTCTTCGACCCGGTCTACCTGCGCATCCAGCCGCAGTTCAGCACGGTCCACACCTTGCGGGCGGGGTACGACCGCCGTCTCCAGCACATTCTCTAAGGGCCGGGCGTCAGAGCCCTTACGTCAGAGCCCTTCGCCCTCGTTGCCGCCGTTGCCCGCGCCCTCGTCGTCGCCCGGATCCGTCGGGTCGCCCGTGGGCTCGGTCGGGTCGGTCGTCGGCGTCGTCGGGTCCGTGGTGGGCGTCGTCGGGTCGGTCGTCGGCTCGGTCGGCTCGTGGGTCGGCTGAGTCGGCCGGTTCGTCGGGCCCGTCGGGTCGGTGGGCTGGTTCGGCGTCGGGTTGTACGTCTCCCCGCCGGTGTCCGTCTCCTGGTCCGTCGGCTCGTCCGACGTCTCCTTGTCCGGGCTCTCGCTCGGGTCCTTCGACTGCGAGTGCTTCGGCGAGGGGGAGTGCGTCGGGTCCTTGGGGTCCTTCTTGTCGCTCGCGTTCAGCGCGAACGCGACGCCCACCGCGATGGCGATGATCGCGAGGACGACGAAGATCAACATCTTGCCGCGGCCGCCCTTGCCGCCGTGCTGACCGCCGTCGAAACCACCGTCGTCGCCCGGCGGCCGCAGCATGGGGCCCGGGATCTGCGCGGTCCCGGAGTCCGGGTGCGCCATCGCGGTGGTGCCCGCGACGCCCATGGCCGGGGTGTTGCCGCCCTCGTGCATCGCGACGGGCCCGGTGTTCCAGGTGCCCGTGTGGCTGCCCTGCTCGTGCAGCATCTGCAACCCGTACTGGACGAGGCCGCGCATCTCCTCGGCCGTCTGGAACCGGTCGTCCGGGTCCTTGGCGAGGGAGCGCATGACGAGCCCGTCCAGCTCCGGCGGCGCCGCGTCCGAGACCTCGGACGGCGGCACGGCCTGGTCCTGGACGTGCTGGTAGACCACGGAGAGCGGCGTCTCACCGGTGAACGGGGGCCGCAGCGCGAGCAGTTCGTAGAGGAGACAGCCGGTCGCGTACAGGTCGGAGCGGTGGTCGACGGCCTTGCCGAGCGCCTGCTCGGGCGAGAGGTACTGGGGCGTGCCCATGACCATGCCGGTCTGGGTCATCGTCGACTGCGCGCCGTGCAGGGCGCGCGCGATGCCGAAGTCCATCACCTTCACCGCGCCGGTGTCGGTGATGATCACGTTCGCGGGCTTGATGTCGCGGTGCACGATGCCGTGCTGGTGCGAATAGGCCAGGGCTTCGAGTACCCCCGACACGATGATCAGGGCCTGCTCAGGACCCGGCGCCTCCGCGTTGATCAGCAGATCGCGGATCGTCCGGCCCTCGACGATCTCCATGACGATGTACGGGACGACGTTCGGTCCGACGGCGTCTTCACCGGAGTCGTACACCGCCACCACAGCGTGGTGGTTGAGGCCCGCGACGGACTGCGCCTCACGCGTGAAACGGGCCTTGGACACGGGGTCCTCGGCGAGGTCGGAGCGGAGCAGCTTGACCGCGACGGTGCGGCCGAGACGTACGTCCTCGGCCGCGAAAACCTCGGCCATGCCGCCCCGGCCGAGTCTGTGGGTCAGCCGGTAACGGCCGTCGCCGACGAGCCCGCCATTGCCCCACAATTCAGGCGCGTCTGACATACCGCCGCCGGACGCCTCGGGGTCGGACGGGCCCTGAGCGCGCTGCGTCTGTGCCATCAGTCCTCGCCGTCGATTCTGGTCGTGGTACTTGGTGCTGAGTACGTCGCGATACGGGGTACTCCGACGGGCCACGCTACAGCCTTCGCGCAGCCCCCCGGTTCGACGTGGACCGGACATCAAAGCCCCCGCAGGGTCCCGTGCGCAAACTTGTAACGCTTCCGAGACGCTTCTTGCGCGTACGGTCACGGAACGGGCACCGAGCTTGACGCGTCATCGTCCTGGGGCAGACTTGGCCTGGAATAAGCGCTAAATCGATCACCAGCCGCGGAGCCGTCCGGCAGCCGCGCCGATGGGGGACGCACGAGATGAGCAGCCAGGACGGCGCACAGGGGCGGTACGCGGGGCGTTCGCTGGCCGGTGGCCGATACCAACTGCGCGATCTGCTCGGCGAAGGCGGCATGGCGTCGGTGCACCTGGCTTACGACACCGTGCTCGACCGCCAGGTCGCCATCAAGACCCTGCACACCGAACTCGGCCGCGAGCAGTCCTTCCGCGAGCGGTTCCGCCGCGAGGCCCAGTCGGTGGCGAAGCTCACGCACACGAACATCGTGTCGGTCTTCGACACCGGTGAAGACACGCTGTACGACAGCGGCTCCGCCGCGGGCGACGGCGCGATGATGCCGTACATCGTCATGGAGTACGTCGAGGGCAAGCCGCTCGGCTCCGTGCTCGACGCGTCCATCGCCCAGTTCGGCGCGATGCCGTCAGACCAGGCGCTGAAGATCACCGCCGATGTGCTCGCGGCCCTGGAGATCAGCCACGAGATGGGCCTGGTCCACCGCGACATCAAGCCCGGCAACGTGATGATGACCAAGCGCAACGTCGTGAAGGTCATGGACTTCGGCATCGCCCGCGCCATGCAGTCCGGCGTCACCTCCATGACCCAGACCGGCATGGTCGTCGGCACCCCGCAGTACCTCTCGCCCGAGCAGGCGCTCGGCCGCGGCGTCGACGCGCGCAGCGACCTCTACTCCGTCGGCATCATGCTCTTCCAGCTGGTCACAGGGCGGCTGCCGTTCGAGGCGGACTCGCCGCTCGCGATCGCGTACGCGCACGTCCAGGAGGAGCCCGTCGCCCCCTCCTCGATCAACCGTTCCCTTCCGCCCGCGGTCGACGCGATCGTCGCCCGCGCGCTCAAGAAGAACCCGAACGAGCGCTTCCCGACCGCCGAGGCCATGCGCGACGAGTGCCTGCGCGTCGCCCAGTCCTTCCAGGCGGCGGCCCCCAGCATCGTGCCGGGCGCGCAGACCACGAACGGTGCGGGCGTGGGTGCGGCGGTCTTCCCGCCGGTCGATTCGTCGCTGCCGCAGAGCGGCCACGTGCAGACGCCTTACCAGCCCAATCCGTACGGTGGTCCGGCCACACCGGCTCCGTCGCCCGCCCCCACGCCCGGCTACGGCTATCCGCAGCAGGGCGGCTACCAGACCCCGCCGCCCGTCAACGCGTACGCGCAGCAGCAGGGCGCGCACACCCCGCCGCCGTACAACCTCGCACCGCAGCCCGCGACGACGACCTCGGGCGGTACGGGCGGCTCCGGTGGCTCGGGCGGCGGCAAGCGGAACATGCCGGTGATCGTCGGCTCGATCGTCGTCGCGCTGCTCGCCGTCGGCGGCCTGGTCGCCGCCGTCTCGATGAGCGGGGGCGACGAGGGCGGCAAGGAGCCCGGCGGCGACAAGTCGAAGCAGCCGGTGGCCGGGCACAAGGGTCCGAATCGCAACATGACGATGGACACCGAGGAGTGCTCGGACCCCGAAGAGGCCTACAACGACGAGAACAAGATCAAGGTCCCTGACTTCACCTTCAAGGACTGGCGGTCGGCCCTGTCCTGCCTGCAAGCGGCCGGCTGGAGCTACGACAAGCGCAAGGTGAATGAGAACGCCTACGGGGAGGACACCGTCATGCGGCAGACCCCCAAGGAGGGCACGGAGGTCGACCCGAAGGGCGTCGACATCCAGTTCGACATCTCCACGGGCAATCCGGCCTAGGCCTGGCGGGACGCTTTCTGCGTTTCTAACGTTTCTACGTAGCGGGGTCTACGTAGAGGGCTACGCAGAGGGCTACGCAGAGGGGCTCGGTACGCGAGATGCGTACCGAGCCCCTCAGTGTTTTTGGTGTCGGTGTCAGTGTCGGTGCCGGTGTCCGGCGTCGGAGTCGGCGTTCGGCGTCGGTGCGGGGCCGTGGGCCTAGAGGTACGGGCCTCCCGAGCGGCCGGCGATGCCGCCACCGCCCTCTTCCTCCTCGTCGCCGCCCACGCCGGGCGGCAGCGCCCGCCGCATCGACTCCAGCTGGGCCCGCGCCGCCATCTGCTGCGCGAACAGCGTCGTCTGGATCCCGTGGAAGAGGCCTTCGAGCCAGCCGACCAACTGGGCCTGCGCGATGCGCAGTTCCGCGTCGCTGGGCGTCGACTCGTCCGTGAACGGCAGCGAGAGCCGCTCCAGCTCCTCGACGAGCTCAGGGGCGAGGCCGTCCTCCAGCTCCTTGACGGAACTGGCGTGGATCTCCTTCAGGCGCACCCGGCTCGCCTCGTCGAGAGGAGCCGCCCGCACCTCCTCCAGAAGTTGCTTGATCATGCTGCCGATGCGCATGACCTTGGCCGGTTGTTCGACCATCTCCGTCACCGGGACCTCACGGGATTCGTCGTCTCCGCCGCCACCGAGAGCCATTCCGTCCTGGCCCACGACCAGGACCTGGGGGCTCTCCGGCGACCGTTCGTTCCTCGGCATCTCCATCTCGCCATTCTCTCGCACGCCTGCGTCACACATCGGTGGTGCCCCCCAACACGACTGATCCACCCTGATCCACCCCGGGAGCCCGTCTCAGCCACGGCGCAGCCGCAGGCCGAGGAAACCGAGGCCGAGACCGATGAGGAGCAGGCCGCCGCCGAGGGGCAGGACGCGCAGGGTCGGGAGCACGGGCCCGACGGGCGTGCGCTCCGTGGGCTCGGAGGCGGCGTTCTGGTGGGTGACGGGGACCGGGTTCGGCCTCGGTCGCTGCGGGGGTGGCGTGTAGGGGGCCGCAGGCAGCTCGGGGAGCGGGGGCTGGGCCTGACCGGGGCGGTCACGGCCTTCGCCCGGGAGGCTGCCCGCGCGGGAGGTCTCGTCGACGGTGGTGGCCGGGCGTCTCGGCGGGGCGTCAGCGGCGGCGGCGTACGAGACGAGGTCGGGCGCCACCGTGGTGAGGGCAGGCACGGCCGTGGTGAGGGCAGGCACCGCCGTACTCAGGGCAGGCACCGCCGTGAGGACGGCGAGCAACGCGCCCACCGTAAGGGCCGCACTCCGTCCAACCCGTGAAGCTTCCACCGCGCTGACCCCCTCCCGTCGCCGGGCCGTCGGAATCAAGAGCACCGCTGCGCTGGTGACAAGCCTCACATGACGGCTCATATCCGGCATCTCGACCAGCTGTGCTGCTCAAGGGGCGCGGGGGGACTGCGCGACCAGCCACAGCGCCCCCGCAGCCAAGAGACCACCCGCAGGGGCCGAGCCGGACCTGTGGCCGAGCCGGACCTGCTACCGGGTCAGGATCACCTTGCCGATGTGGTTGCTCTCCTCAAGGATCCGGTGCGCCGCCGCCGCATCCCGCATCGGCACCGTACGGTCCACGATGGGCCGCACGTGCCCCCCGCCGATCAACGGCCAGACATGCTCCCGCACGGCCGCGACGATCGAGGCCTTCTCGGCGGCCGGACGCCCGCGCAGCGAGGTCGCGGTGACGGCGGCCCGCTTCTGGAGGAGCGTGCCGATGTTCAGCTCGCCCTTCGCGCCACCCTGCATGCCGATGATCGCGAGACGTCCGTTGACCGCGAGGGCCCGCACGTTCCGGTCCAGGTACTTCGCGCCCATGTTGTCGAGGATGACGTCCGCGCCCGCCCCTTCGGTGGCCCGCTCGATCTCCTCGACGAAGTCCTGCTCGCGGTAGTTGATGAGGATGTCCGCCCCCAGCTCCCGGCAGAAATCCAGCTTCTCCTTGCTGCCCGCCGTCACGGCGACCTTCGCGCCGACCGCCTTGCCCAGCTGGATCGCCATGGTGCCGATGCCGCTCGAACCACCGTGGGCGAGCAGCGTCTCGCCGGGCCGCAGGTGAGAAATCATGAAGACGTTGGACCACACGGTCGAGGTCACCTCGGGCAGCGCGGCCGCCGTCACGAGGTCGACGCCCTCGGGCACGGGCAGCAGCTGACCGGCCGGCACGACGACCTGTTCCGCGTACCCGCCGCCCGAGAGCAGCGCGCACACCTCGTCCCCGACCGCCCAGCCGGAGACGCCGGTGCCGAGGGCGCTGATCCGGCCCGCGCACTCCAGGCCGGGGTAGGGGGACGCGCCGGGCGGCGGGTTGTAGAAGCCCTGCCGCTGCAGCAGATCGGCGCGGTTCACGGCGCTCGCCACCACCTCGACGAGCACCTCGCCCTCACCGGGCACGGGATCGGGGACCTCGGCCCATACGAGCGCTTCGGGGCCGCCAGGTTCGGGGATCGTGATCGCATACATGCGGGCGAGGCTACTCGTGTCACGGATCCGGCACCGGTCGCCGTTCCCGCCCGGCGCCCAGCGCTCCCTCTCTCGCCGGTCCGGCCCCGCGTCAGTCCTCGCCGGACCATCCTTGCGTCAGCTCGGTCGCAGCGGCTTGATGTCCGGGGCGACGGTCGTGCCCGGTGAGGCGCGGACGATCGTGATCAGGCGGTCCGTCAACTGCAGCTTCCCGACGGCCGGGTCGTCGTACCCGAGCACGCGATGGCCTCGTACGACACTCACGACCAGGTCCTCCGTCTCCCGCACACCCAGTCCCACCTCGGCCTTTATCACCGGCCGTTCGACCAGATCGAGCCCGCTGCCCTGCTGGATCAGGTCCTCCATGACCATGCCCGCGCTCGGGCTGAGCACGGAGAGGCCGAGCAACCGGCCCGCCGCGCTGGCGCTGGTGATGACCGCGTCGGCGCCGGACTGCCGGAGCAGCGGCGCGTTCTCCTCCTCGCGCACCGCCGCCACGATCTTCGCCCCGCGGTTCAACTGCCGTGCGGTGAGGGCGACAAGCACCGCCGTGTCGTCGCGCTGCGTCGCGATGATGATCTGGCGCGCCCGCTGCACCTCCGCACGGAGCAGTACATCGCTGCGCGTCGCGTCGCCGACGACGCCCGCGAAACCCTCGGCCGTGGCGGCGTCGATGACCTTCGCGCTCGGGTCGACCACGACGATCTGGTCCGGCTTCAGGCCGGTGGCGCAGACGGTCTGGATCGCGGAACGGCCCTTGGTGCCGAATCCGACGACGACGGTGTGTTCACGCAAGTTGGACCTCCAGCGGGACAGACGCCATTCCTCGCGCGTCCGTTCCGTGAGCACTTCGAGGGTGGTGCCGACCAGGATGATCAGGAAGAGCACGCGCAACGGCGTGACCAGGAGGATGTTGGTGAGCCGCGCGCTGTCGCTGTACGGGACGATGTCGCCGTAGCCGGTGGTGGAGAGCGTGACCGTGGCGTAGTACGTGGCGTCGAGGAAGTCGACGCGGTTGTCCGAGTTGTCGTGGTAGCCGTCGCGGTCGATCCAGACGATGAACGTCGTCAGGGCGAGGACCAGCAACGCCATCGCGAGTCGGCGGGTGACCTGGCGCAACGGCCGCTCGACCGTACGCCGGGGCAGCTTGATCCGATGGGTCGTGTGCTGCTCTTCGGGGTGACGCGCGATCGCGTCATGCCCGGGAAGTTTCACGTGAAACGCTCCTCGCCGTCTGCGCCACCCGCGCCATCCGCGCTCTTGGCAGCCTCTGCGCCACCGGCGCCGTACAGCCCCACCCCGGCGCCGTACAGCCCCGCCCCGGTGCCGACGTCCGGCACCGCCCACGGCAGATCCAGAATCTCCAGCTCCTGCCCCTCCCGCGCCCCGCCGGGCGGCACGACCGCGAGCCCGTCGGCCGCCGCGATGCCGCGCAGCATCGCCGGGCCGTTGAAGCGGAGCGGCACGGCCCGGTCGGCGCGCAGGGTGACGGGGACGAGGCGGGTGTCGTGGGGGTGCCCCTGCACGGCGTCGCGCAGGGGAGCGGTGTACGTAGAGGGGCCGCCGCAGCCCGTCACGCGCCCGGAGAGCGTCCGCAGCAAGGGTTCGGCCAGCGTCAAAAGGCCGGAGACGGCGGCGAGCGGATTGCCGGGCAGCCCGACGAGGTGCTGGCCGGGGCGAACGCGGGCCAGCAGCATGGGGTGCCCGGGGCGCACGGCGACGCCGTCCACGAGCAGTTCGGCGCCGACCCGGGCGAGGGTCGGGTGAACGTGGTCGACGGGCCCCGACGCGGTACCGCCCGTCGTGACGATCAGGTCGGCGGTCGACGCACGGAGCGCCTGGTGGAGCGCTTCGGCGTCGTCTCCGAGGAACCGGACGGCGGTCACGTCGGCGCCCAGCGCGTGCAGCCAGGGCGGCAGCATCGGGCCGAGCGCGTCCCGGATGAGGCCTTCGTGGGGAAGGCCCTCCGTCAGCAACTCGTCGCCCAGTACGAGGACTTCGGCGCGGGGCCTGCGCACCACCGCCAGCGTGTCGTACCCGGCGGCCGCGGCCAGGCCGAGCACGGCGGGGGTCACCAGGGAACCGGCGGGCAGGAGGTGGTCGCCGGAGCGGCACTCCTGGCCGCGCGGTCGGATGTCCTGGCCGGTGACCACCTTGAGCCGCGCGTGCAGCCGTCCCCTGTCGTCGATGGTGCCGTGCTCGCTGCGCAGCACCGCGGTGGCGTCCTGCGGGATACGGGCGCCCGTCGCGATGCGTACCGCCTCCCCGTCGCAGAGCGCGTCCGGTCGGCCGTGCCCGGCGAGGACCTTCTCGGCCCGCACGTCCCAGGGTCCGGGCCCCGCGACGGCCCAGCCGTCCATCGCCGAGGTGTCGAACGACGGCAGGTCCGTGAGGGCGGTGAGCGGCGCGGCGAGAATCAGACCGAGGGCCCGGTCCAGGGGGACAGGACCAGGTTCGACCGTCGGCCGCGGGGCGGCCCGCTCCGCCCGGGTGCGGGCGGTGGGCCAGGGGATGGACCCGGGGGCGGACTCGGGAGCGGACGTGGGGGTGGTGGGGGTGAGGGCGGGGTCGCGTTGCTTGCCGCCTTCTGGCGCGGGCGGAGGTGTGGCGGCGGATCGGGCGGCCGATCGTGCGGCTGGGGTGGCCACGGGGGCCGACCGGGGCGCGCCCTCGTGGCCGTCATGACCGTCATGGCCGTCATGGCCGTCGCGGTCACCGTTCACCAGAGCGAGTGCCTCATCGAGATCGGCGTCCGGCACGGGTTGCCCGGTCATCCGGCGTCCGGCCGGGTGCGGGGCGAGTCGTCGGCCGGGGCGTCGGTCGGCGCGTCAGTGGCGGTATCGGTGGGGGCATGGCTCGCGGCCTGAGGCTTCACGTCCTGCTGGCCCTCGTCCGGCTGGCCCTCGTCCGGCTGGTCCTCGTCCGTCCAGCGGGCCGCGAGTGCGGCGGCCTTGCGCGTCGCCTCGGCCACCGCCTCGGTGCCGTCGGCTGTTCCGCCCCGCGCGGCGGCCTGCGCCGCCGCGTATCCGACGAGGAACGTGGTCAGCGGTGCGGCCGGCCTGGCCACGCCATGCGCGGCGTCGCGGGCTAGGTCGAGGAGGGCGCCGGTGTCGACATCGAGATCGATACCCAGCTCGTCCTTGACTGCGGAAATCCATTCATCCAACACGTGCCCATGCTCCCTGATACGCGCCCGAGCGGTGGCGATGTCGTCCCAGGTGTCGCAGTCGAATGCGGCGACGGGGTCGGCGACGCGGGAAAGCTCGAGCCGCGCGACGAGCAACCGCAGGGGCAGCCCGGTCAGCGCTCGGGCCCGCTCCCGCTCCTCCGCGAGCCCAGCGAGCCCCGTGAGCCCAGCGAGCCCAGCGAGCCCCGCGATCTCCCGGCACAGCGCATCCCGCCGGTAAGCCGCGACGAGCGGCTGATCGCGGCCGTCGGGATCCGTGAGGACCACCCCGTCCGCACCGCTCTCGCCCAGCGCGGTGAGCAGGCGGCGCACGGTCCGCTCCCCCAGGAACGGCAGGTCGGCCGAGAGCACCACCACCCGCTCCGCCGAAGTGCACCGCAGCCCCGCGGCGAGCGCGGCCAGCGGCCCGCCGCCCGCGGGTTCCTCGCGCGCCCAGACCACGGGGCGCGCGGTAGGCCTCGGCGCGGCCACGACGACGGTGGTCCCCGCGCCGGAACAGGCCGCGAGGACCCGGTCGATCAGCGTCCGGCCGCCGACCCGCACCCCCGGCTTGTCCGCGCCGCCGAGCCGCGCGGCGCCACCGCCCGCGAGGACAACGGCGTCGTACGGCGCGGCGGGCTCGGGCGGGTCGCCCTCGTTCGTGGTCACCCACTGAGTATGGGCATACGAAGGATCAATACCACCCCCGCGAAAGGCCTTACGGACAAGGGACTTACGTCACTCACATCGACCGCAACAGCACCGCCGGCTGTTCGACGCAGTCGGCCACGTAGCGCAGGAATCCGCCCGCGGTGCCGCCGTCGCACACCCGGTGGTCGAAGGTGAGGGACAGCTGCACCACGTGCCGCACCGCCAACTCCCCCTGATGCACCCACGGCTTGGGCACGATCCGGCCCACTCCGAGCATGGCTGCCTCGGGGTGGTTGATGATCGGCGTGGAACCGTCGACTCCGAACACCCCGTAGTTGTTGAGGGTGAAGGTGCCGCCGGTGAGCTCCCCCGGCGTGAGCCTTCCCGTCCGCGCCAACTCCGTGAGCCGGATCAGCTCCGCGTTGATCGAGTCGGTCGTGCGGGCCTGGGAGTGCCGCACCACCGGGACGACCAGGCCGCGGTCGGTCTGCGCGGCGAAGCCGAGGTGGATGTCGGCGAACTGCCGCACCTCGCGCGCTTCCATGTCCACGGAGGAGTTGAGCATCGGGAAGCGGGTCAGCGCGGCCACGCTGATACGGGCGAGCAGCGCGAGCAGGGACACCTTCCGGCCCCCGTCCGCCCCGTCCCGTTCCGCCGTCGCGGCGTTCATGGCCTTGCGGGCCGCGAGCAGTTCGGTCGCGTCGGCGTCGACCCAGCAGGTGGCTTCCGGTATCTCGCGACGGCTGCGGGACATCTTGTCCGCGACCAGGCCCCGGATGCCGGTCAGCGCGTGCCGGGACACGAGTCCCGCGTGCTGCGGCTCCAGTTCCGCCGCTACCTCGCGGCGCGCCACGGTGTCCGGCTCGGTGTCCGCCTCAGTGGCCCGCGCCCCCGCACGGTCCGCCGTGAGGGCCGCGTCGACGTCCGCGCGCGTGATGAGCCCGTCCGGGCCGGAGCCCACGAGGGCACGCAGGTCCACGCCGTTCTCCCGGGCCAGCTTGCGGACGAGAGGGGAGATCACCGGAATGGGGCCGTCCCCGCGAGCGGGGGCCGCGGCCTGGTCCTGGGCGTCCTGGACCGGGGGCGCCACGGGAAGCACGGCGGCTTCCCGTGGTGCGGGGCGCGAGGGCCGCACCCTCCGGCGGCGCGCGGGAGCCGCCGCCGTCCCGTACCCGACGAGGACGTTCCCCGAGGACTCCTCGGCAGCGGTCTGCAAGGCTCGCTCCGCGGGCTCTTCGGGAGCCCGGCTACCGGTCGCCCCCTCCAGGGCACCGGCCTCGACCCCGGCCGGTGCACCGACGGCAACGGTCAACAGCGGCGCCCCCACCGGCAGTTCCGCGCCTTCTTCACCGAAGCGCGCCGTCACCACGCCTCCGTAGGGACACGGCACCTCGACCATCGCCTTGGCCGTCTCGACCTCGACGACCGGCTGGTCCACGGCCACGACGTCGCCGACCTCGACGAGCCAGCGGACGACCTCCGCCTCCGTGAGCCCTTCCCCGAGGTCGGGCAGTTTGAATTCCATACTGTTCACATCAAGGGCCGGGGCCATCAGCTCTCCGCCTCCCACTGCAGCCGCGCGACCGCGTCCAGGATCCGGTCGACACCCGGCAGATGGTGCTTCTCCAGCATGGGCGGCGGATACGGGATGTCGAAGCCCGCGACCCGCAGCACCGGCGCCTCCAGATGGTGGAAGCACCGCTCCGAGACCCGTGCGGCGATCTCGCCGCCGGGGCCGCCGAAGCCGCCCGACTCGTGCACGACGACCGCCCGACCCGTGCGCCGCACGGACGCGGCGACCGTCTCGTCGTCGAAGGGCACCAGCGAGCGCAGGTCGACCACTTCCAGGTCCCAGCCCTCGGCGCGCGCGGCCTCGGCCGCCTCCAGGCAGACGGGCACGGACGGTCCGTACGTGATGAGCGTGGCGCTGCGACCGGCGCGCCGCACCACGGCGCGGCCTATCGGGTCCACGGTCTGCGGGGCGTCCGGGTTCCAGTCGGCCTTGGACCAGTACAGGCGCTTCGGCTCCAGGAAGACGACGGGGTCGTCGGAAGCGATGGAGGCGCGCAGCA
The DNA here is from genome assembly GCF_040646035.1 of Streptomyces sp. NPDC046465. Classification (NCBI taxonomy): domain Bacteria; kingdom Bacillati; phylum Actinomycetota; class Actinomycetes; order Kitasatosporales; family Streptomycetaceae; genus Streptomyces; species Streptomyces sp. NPDC046465. Next base: position 37,781 of record NZ_JBEYZK010000031.1, on the reverse strand, counting down.
GGCCGTAGGCGTCGGAGACCGTGGCGGGCGTGACGACGTGGAGTCCCGGCGTCGCCATGTAGTACGCCTCGGAGGAGTCGCTGTGGTGCTCGACGCCGCCGATGCCGCCGCCGTAGGGCACGCGGACGGTGATGGGCAGCGGCAGCGCACCCCGCGTGCGGTTGCGCATCCGCGCCACGTGCGAGATCAGCTGCTCGAAGGCGGGGTAGGCGAAGGCGTCGAACTGCATCTCGACGACGGGCCGCAGCCCGTACATCGCCATGCCGACGGCCGTCCCCAAAATGCCCGCCTCGGCGAGCGGTGTGTCCGTGCAGCGGTCCTCGCCGAACTCCTTGGTGAGCCCGTCGGTGACCCGGAAGACCCCGCCGAGCGCCCCGACGTCCTCTCCGAGGATGTGCACGGAGGGGTCCTCGGCCATGGAGTCCCGCAGCGCGCGTCCGAGCGCCTGCGCCATCGTGGCCGGTTTGGTGGCCGGCTTCGCCGCGACCGTGGTCATCGCGCTTCCTCCTCGGCCTCTCCGGAGGCCACTTCCAGCTCGGCACGCAACTGTGCCGCCTGCTCCCGCAGTTGGGAGGTCTGCTCGGCGTACACGTGCGTGAAGAGGTCCATGGGGTCGAGTACGGGCTCCTGGTTCATGCGTTCGCGCAGGTCGGCCGCCATGGCCTCCGCGTCGTCGCCCGCCTGCCGCTTCGTGTCGTCGTCCAGGAGTCCGCGCTCCGTCAGCTCCCGCTCCAGGAGCAGGATCGGGTCGTGGTCGCGCCAGGCGTCGACGTCGGTGTCCTGGCGGTACCGCGTGGCGTCGTCGGCGTTCGTGTGGGCCTCCATGCGGTACGTGACCGCCTCGACGAGCGTGGGGCCTCCGCCGGCCCGCGCGCGGGCGACCGCTTCGCCGAGGACCTCGTGCATCGCCACCGCGTCGTTGCCGTCCACCAGGCGCCCCGGCATGCCGTACCCCACTGCCTTGTGGGCCAGGGACGGAGCGGCGGTCTGCTTGTCGAGCGGCACGGAGATCGCGAAGCCGTTGTTCTGCACGAGGAAGACCACGGGGGCCTGCCACACCGCCGCGAAGTTCAGCGCCTCGTGGAAGTCGCCCTCGCTGGTGCCGCCGTCGCCGACCATGGCGAGCGCGACCACGTCGTCGCCCTTGAGCCGGGCGGCGTGCGCGAGGCCGACAGCGTGCGGCAGCTGCGTCGCGAGAGGCGTGCTCAGGGGCGCTATGCGGTGCTCGCGCGGGTCGTACCCGGTGTGCCAGTCGCCGCGCAGCAGGGTCAGCGCGCTCATGGGGTCCAGGCCGCGGGCCACCACGGCGAGCGTGTCCCGGTAACTGGGAAAGAGCCAGTCCCGCTCCTCCAGGGCGAGCGCGGCGGCGATCTCGCACGCCTCCTGCCCGGTGCTCGAGGGATAGACCGCCAGCCTGCCCTGCTTCGTCAGGGCCGTCGCCTGCGTGTTGTAGCGGCGACCGCGCACCAGCTCCGCGTACAGACGGCGCAGCAGCCCCGGATCGGCCTTCTCGGCAGCCGTAGTGCCCAGGACGCGGTACGGCTCCGCGTCCGGAAGCAGCGGCGCGGGGTCGGTCCTGGGCTGCCAAGCGGGGGGCGGGGTGGGCCGGTAGGCGCCCCGCTGCTCCATGACCGTCATCACGGCACCTCCTGGGGGGAAGCGGACTCCTCGTGGGAGCGGAAATGAGGCGCGTCGACGTGATGCGCCTCACCTACCGATTGTTCGGTCGTCGGCACATTTTGGCTACAGGCCCCTCCAGGCTGTGGACAAACGGTTCTCCACAGCCTGGGATGGATGCAGTACGTCCATGGTAGGGAGGCGGGGGGACATGGCATCTGAACGAATGGCCGACGGCCGAGTCACGGAGGAGCAGGCGCCGGATCCCCGCCCTCTGGACGCCATCGACCGCGACATCCTGCAGATACTGCATACGGACGGTCGCGCGTCGATACGCTCCGTCGCCGAACGCGTCCATGTGTCACGCGCCAACGCGTACGCGCGCATCAACCGCCTCATCGACGACGGCGTCATCCGGGGTTTCGGGGCGCGCATCAACCACGAGCGCGCGGGGCAGGGCGCGTCCGCGTACATCACGCTGAAGATCGTCCAGAACACCTGGCGCACGGTGCGCGAGCATCTGCGCACACTGCCGGGTGCGTCTCACATCGCACTGGTCAGCGGGGACTTCGACGTACTGCTCCTGGTGCACACGCCGGACAACCGCGCCCTGCGCGAACTGGTGCTCACCCGTCTCCAGTCCATCCCCGAAGTACTCAGCACGCGTACGTTGCTGGTCTTCGAGGAGGACGACATGGAGCCGGAGAACTGACGTCAGCGGTCGGTGCGCAGCCCCGCGAAGGCCAACTGCACGACCGCGTCGGCGATCTGCTCGCCATTGGCGGCTCCACGGCTCTCCGGCCGGTACCACTCCACGATGGAGTTGATCATCCCGAAGAGCAGCCGGGTGGCCAGGCGCAGCTCGACGTCGGAGCGCAGATCGCCCGCCGCGGCAGCCTCCTTGAGCAGCTCGGCCACCTGCTGGTCGAACTCCCTGCGCCGCTCCATGGCCCAGCGCTCGGTGTCCGTGTTGCCGCGCACCCGCAGCAGCAGCGTCACATAGGGCAGTTCGGCGACCAGGACCTCCACGGTGCGCCGCGTGACGTACTCCAGGCGCTGCATCGCGGTGCCCACACGCGCGTGCTCCTCGACGAGGATCCCGAAGAGCCCGTCGAGGGCCCGGCTCACCGCCCTGCGCAGCAGCTCCTCCTTGCCCGCGACGTGGTGGTAGATCGACGACTTGGAGATGCCGGCCGCCTTGGAGAGGTGCTCCATGGACGTGCCGTCGTAACCGCGTTCGTTGAAGACCCGGACGGCCACGCTCAGCAGCGTCTCCGGGGTGTACGTGTCCCGCCGGGCGGTGGTCATGAGTACTCCTCTCGCACGGCCTGGCGCCGCAGTGCCTGGGAGGGCGCATAGCGCCCGGTGGGGTACTCGTCGTGCAGGACGTCGAGCGCCTCGGCCACCCGGTACGCGGTGAGCCTGCGGCCCCATTCGAGCGGTCCGAGGGGGTAGTTGACGCCGAGCCGCATGGCGGTGTCGATGTCCTCGGCGCCCGCCACCCCACGGCTGACGGCGTCGAGGGCGAAGTCGACGAGCATCCACACCGTGCGGGCCACGATCATCCCAGGGGTGTGCTCGATGACGCTGACCCTCTTGCCGAGCGCCTGGAAGAGGCCGATCCCCTCCTTCAGGCCCTGCTCGCTCACCCGGCTCGACGGGGCGAGGGCGATCCTGGTCGCGGCGGCGTAGTCCAGGGCCAGGTCGAAGTGGATCGTGGGCTCCGCCGCGGCGTCGGCGGCCGTGCCGTCGGCCAGGGCCAGCCGGACACCGCTGGGGAGCTCGATGAAGCCGGGGTAGCTCGGGACGCCCTTGCCGCGGCGGACCTGGATACCCGCCCCGCCGATCAGGCCGGACAGGGCGTCGGCCGGGAAGAGGTCTCCATGGACGGCGACGGAGGCCGGGGCCTTCGCGGGCGGGGAGGTGTGCGGTTCCGCGCGCGGGGCGTCGTCCCCGTACGCGTACCAGCCCTGGCCCGACTTCCGTCCGAGGCGGCGCGACTCGACGAGGCGGCGCTGGGCCAGCGAGGGCGTGAACTTGGGGTCCTGGAAGAAGGACTCCCAGACGGAGCGCGTGACGGCCTCGTTCACGTCCTGGCCGATGAGGTCGGTGAGCTCGAAGGGGCCCATCTTGAAGCCGCCGCACTCGCGCAGCACGGCATCGATCGTGGCGGGGTCGGCGACCCGCTCCTCGTACAGGCGCAGGGCCTCTGCGTAGAAGGGCCGGGCGATGCGGTTGACGATGAAGCCGGGGGTGTCCGCACAGCGCACCGGGGTCTTGCCCCAGGCCTTGGCGGTCTCGTACGCGCGCGTGGCCGCCGCCTCGTCCGTCGCGAAGCCGCTGACGACCTCGACGAGGGGGAGCAGGGGGGCCGGGTTGAAGAAGTGCAGCCCGACGAACCGGCCCGGCTTGCGCAGGGGGCCCGCGACGGCGGTCACGGAGAGGGAGGAGGTATTGGTGGCGAGCAGACAGTCCTCGGCGACGACTTCCTCGAGGTCCTGGAAGAGCCGCTGCTTGACGTCCAGTTGCTCCAGGATCGCCTCGACGACGAGGCCGCAGTCGGCGAGCTCCGCGAGGCTCTCGGCCGGGCTGAGCCGGGCGCCTGCCGCGGCACGGTCACCGGCCGTGAGGCGGCCCTTCTCGACGAGCCGGTCCAGGCGGGCACCGATCGCGTCGGCCGCCGCTTTCGCGCGGTCGGGCACGGCGTCGTACAGCCGCACGGGGTGGCCCGCGACCAGGGCGACCTGGGCGATGCCCTGCCCCATGGTGCCGGTACCGACCACGGCAACGGCGCTGCTGAGCTCGAGTGCTGTCATGCTCGCGATCCTCCCGCACGGCCCGTCGGCCGCAGGGTCCGGGGGTGACCGTGAAGAAGTTGTCCACAGGTTTGGCGGAGCCCCTTGTCCCGACCGATCGTTCGGTTACTCTAGCTGTGTCAGAGCGTTCCTGCCCACCGTCCCTGCCCAGCTCGCCGGCTCGACGAGGAGCCGGCCGAGGAGGAGTTGGTCCCGTCATGGCCGCCGAACTCACCGCGCACCAGCTGATCGCCAAGCACCGGCCCACCCTCGACCAGGCGCTGGAGACCATCCGCTCGCGCGCGTACTGGTCCCCCCACCCCGAACACCCCAAGGCGTACGGGGAGGACGGAAGCCTGAGCCTGCCCGAGGGCAAGGCCGCCTTCGACGCCCTTCAGGGCACCCGCTTCGACCTCGACCAGCCCGGCACGGACGACTGGGTCGGCGGCGAAGTCTCGCCGTACGGGCCCGAGTTGGGGATCACGTATCCGCACCCGGACGTGGACACCCTGCTCCCCGCGATGCGCGCCGGAATGCGCGCCTGGCGCGACGCCGGCGCGGAAGTGCGCGCGATGGTCTCCCTGGAGATCCTGTCGCGGATCAGCGCCCGCACGCACGAGCTGGCGCACGCGGTCATGCACACCAGCGGTCAGGCCTTCATGATGGCCTTCCAGGCGGGCGGGCCGCACGCCCAGGACCGCGGCATGGAAGCGGTCGCGTACGCGTATGCCGAGCAGGCCCGCACCCCCGACGCCGCGGAGTGGACCAAGCCCCAGGGCAAGCGCGACCCACTCGCGCTGAACAAGCGCTTCACACCCGTGGCGCGCGGCATCTCGCTCCTGATCGGCTGCAACACCTTCCCCACGTGGAACGGCTATCCGGGCCTGTTCGCCTCGCTCGCCACCGGCAACCCCGTCCTGGTCAAGCCGCACCCGCGCGCGGTGCTGCCCCTGGCACTGACGGTGCGGATCGCCCGCGAGGTCCTCACGGATGCGGGCTTCGACCCGAACCTCGTGTGCCTGGCCGCCGAGCGCCCCGGCGAGGGCATCGCCAAGACACTCGCCCTGCGCCCCGAGATCAAGATCATCGACTACACCGGATCGTCCTCGTTCGGCGACTGGCTGGAGGCAAACGCCCGCCAGGCGCAGGTCTACACGGAAAAGGCCGGGGTCAACACCGTCGTCGTCGAGTCGACCGACAACTACAAGGGCATGCTGGCCAACCTCGCCTTCTCCCTGTCCCTGTACAGCGGCCAGATGTGCACCACCCCGCAGAACCTCCTGATTCCGCGCGACGGCATCCGGACGGACGCGGGCGCCAAGTCGTACGACGACGTGGTGTCCGACCTCGCGGCCTCGGTGAGCGGCCTCCTCGGCGACGACGCCCGGGCGAACGGCGTCCTCGGCGCGCTGGTCAACCCCGACGTGAAGACCCGCCTCGAAGCGGCCGCCGGCCTCGGTGAAGTCGCCCTCGCCTCACGGGAGGTCGCCAACCCCGAGTTCCCGGACGCCGTGGTCCGCACCCCGGTGATCGTCAAGCTGGACGGCGCCAAGCCGGACGCCGAGGCGGCCTACCTCAGCGAGTGCTTCGGCCCGGTCTCCTTCGCGGTCGCCGTCGACTCGGCGGCCGACGCCGTGGAGCTGCTGCGCCGCACGGTGCGCGACAAGGGAGCGATGACCGTCGGGGCGTACACGACGTCGGAGGAACTCTCCGCCGCCGTGGAGGAGACCTGCCTCGAAGAGTGCGCCCAGCTGTCCCTGAACCTCACGGGCGGCGTGTATGTGAACCAGACAGCGGCGTTCTCGGACTTCCACGGCTCGGGCGGCAACCCCGCGGCGAACGCCGCGCTGTGCGACGGCGCGTTCGTCGCCAACCGCTTCCGCGTAGTGGAGATCCGCAAGGACGCCTGACCGCGCACGGCCCAGAAGAGGCCTGGCTCGGCTGCCGGGGGTGTCAGTGCGGCATTTCCGGCGGCCGTCCCGACGACGCCGACCAGTGGAACAGCGCCATGCCGACACTCGTCGCGAGGTTGTAGCTGGAGACCTGCGGGCGCATGGGCAAGGACACCAAGTGGTCGGCGCGGTGCCGCAGTTCGGCCGAGAGACCGCTGCGCTCGGACCCGAAGGCCAGCACGGCGTCGTCCGGGAGCTTCAGCCCCCTGATGTCCTCACCCTCCGCGTCGAGCGCGAACACCGGGCCAGGCGGCAGCTCCGTCACGTCCATGCGCTCCACGGCCGTCGCGAAGTGCAGGCCGGCGCCGCCCCGTACGACCGTGGGATGCCAGGGGTCGAGGGTGCCGGTCGTCACGACCCCGGTCGCCCCGAACCCCGCGGCGAGGCGGATCACCGCCCCGGCGTTGCCGAGGTTGCGGGGGTCGTCGAGCACGACGACCGGCGCCGGCCTGCCCGTACGCCCCAGTACTTCGAGGTGGGCAGCACGCGAGGGACGCACCGCGAGGGCGGCCACCGCCGTGGGGTGCAACCGCGGCACAAGGGCACGCAGCCGCTCGTCCGGAACCTCCACCAGAAGCACGCCGAGCACGTCGGTGACATCCGGTGCGAGGTCGTCCGCGAGGGCCAGGACGGCCGACCGGTCGCTGGTCAGCGCGACCGGCACCTGCGCACCGAAGCGCAACGCGTGCTTGATCGCGTGAAAACCGTCAAGCAGCACGGAGGTGTCAGCGATCCCGCGCCAAGCACGTACGGCGCCCTCGGGACCCGCACCATCCGTCCTGTCTGTCCTGTCCGACCTGTCCGACCCGTCCGCCCTGTCCGCCCTGTCCGCCCTGTCCATGGAGGGCAGCCTATGCGCGCGCCGACTCGGTGGGCTCCTCGTCCCGCTTCCCGTCCGCGGCGCGCTGCTCCGGCAGACCGCCACCACCGGCGATGCGGCGCAAGCGCGGCAGGGAAGGGCTGGAGAGCGGCAGGCGGGAGAGCGGGAGACGGGAAACCACCCCTCCACGCGCGCGTGCCGCCCAGCCGCCCATACGGCGCAGGAACGACGTCGGCAGGAACACCGCGTCGGCCGCGATCATCGCGAGCGAGAAAAACGGCAGCCCCAGGACGACCGCGATCACCGCATGCTCGACGATCATGGCCGCGAGCAGGACGTTCTTGACCCTGCGGTTGAAAAGCGTGAACGGGAAAGCCACCTGCACGGCGACGGTTCCGTACGTCACGAGGAGCACCATGACGCCGTGGGACGAGAGCAGTTCGGAGAGCGCGGGCCACGGCGAGAAGTAGTCGAGGTTCAGCGGGTAGTAGACGGCCGTGCCGTCCTGCCACCGGCTCCCCTGGATCTTGTACCAGCCCGCTGTCGAATAGATCAGACAGGCCTCGACCATGATCACCAACAGGCCCGCGTTGTGGGCGAGACTGGCCACGACGTCGAGCAGCTTGCGCAGCTCACTCCCCGGCGCGCGCCGCCCCACGGCCCACCACAGACCGTGCACCAGCAGCAGCCCCCAGAAGAACAGCAGCCACCCGCCGCGGACCTCCCCCATGAACGTCACGACGGACAGACCGAGTCCGCACACCCACCACAGAGCGAGTCCCGCCCGGTCGACCGGCTGCGCAATCCCCTCTCCACGCGCGCGTGCCGCACGCCGCGCGTCCAGCGACCACACCTGACCGCACCGGGTGAAGACCAGATAGGTCGCCATCAAGTGGATGACGTTGTCGCCGCCGTCCCCCATGAAGATGCTGCGGTTCTGCAGCGACAGCACACCGATCATGAAGAGCACGGACATCGCCCGCGTGTGCCAGCCGAGCAGCAGCAGGACGCTGCTGACCATGGCCAGTACGTAGACGACCTCGAACCAGATCTGCCCGTCCGACCACATCAGGGCGGTGAAGGCGCCGTTGCTCGCGATGAGCTGCTGCGCCATGTCCCAGCTCCAGGGGCCGTCGGGCCCGTACATCTCCTGGCGGTGGGGGAGTTCGCGGAGCAGGAAGAACAACCAGGTGGCGGCGAAGCCGATGCGGATCACCGCGGTCTGGTACGGGCCGAGGGCGAACCCGGTGACCCGGTTGATGCCGCGCGCCAGCGGGCGTTCGAGACGGCTCACCGGAAGGCCCCCTTCGTGGGTGGAACGGGCCGGTGCGTGTTCGCGGGTGGAACGAGCCGGTGCGTGTTCCCGTGTGCAGCGGTGTCGTGCGTGCCGCGCAGGCTCTGCGCGCTGCTCGCACCCTCGCTGAGCGGCAGGTCCTCGGGCTTCACCGGCCACCAGGGGAGCAGCCGGTACGACGGCTTGGTGGAGATCTTCTCCTCGCTCCACTTCGGCAGCGGCACGTTCGTGGTCTTCGAGCGCAGCTGGACGTTGACGATCTTGTCACCCTTGCCGCCCGGCGCCTCGTGGTCGAGCCGCATGTACGCGATACGGCGGACGTACCGCTCGGAGAGCTGGCCGCGCAGACCGACGGGACGATTCTTCGCGTCGTGCGACCCCACGTAGAAGTCCCAGGCCCGGCGGAGTTCGTTCTGCTGCGTATGGCTGGGCAGCAGACTGCCGTCGATGTCGGCACCGTCCTGCGCGGACAGCTCGTACCAGTCCGTGGTCCGCATGTTCCCGTCAGTCGTACGGAGCTCCGCCCGGGCCTGCACCGCGACGTTCTGTTGGAGCGGGTTGGGCGCGAAGAGCTTCCAGTTCTGCTCGAACTCGGGATAGATCCAGTCGTCGACCACATCGCCGTGCTGCTTGGTCACCGTGTTCGAGGGCGCGACGTGGAGGAAGAGCATCCCTATATGGACGCAGGCGGCCGCGGCGACGACGGCGAGGGCGCACGCCGCGGCGATCTGATATCCGAGCTTGAGCCCGGCGATACCGACCCGGGCTTGAGGCTCGGGTTCGTCCGCCGACCCCGGCCCGAGCACTGTGGTCCCACCGGCCTCGGCCGGCGTCACCCGTTCGGCCGTTGCGCTCCGCTCGGCCGCCGGACCGGGCCCGTCAGGCACTGCGGGCCCACCGCCCGAGCCCTTGTCGTACCCGTCCATTCCGCCCCGTTCCCCGATCGCGCACCGAACCCTGCCGCCGGAACGGTACTCAGGCCTGCCCGCCACGCACAGCGCCCGTGAAGTTATCCACAGGGTTGACACCTTATGGCGGAGGGCCGCACCATTGAATTCAACGAACCGAACGATCGGTCGGGCGGTTCGCATCAGGGTCGAGGGGGACCGAGATGGCGACAGCAGCCGCACACCAGGCGGCAACGACGGAGCCGGACGAGGCCGCGTCCACCGCCGCGCGCACGGCGGAGCAGCAGACCGCCTTCGACGCGGCGGTCGCCGCCGACGAGCGCATCGAGCCGCGCGACTGGATGCCGGACGCCTATCGCGCGTCCCTGGTCCGCCAGATCGCCCAGCACGCGCACTCCGAAATCATCGGCATGCAGCCTGAGGCCAACTGGATCACCCGCGCCCCTTCTCTGCGGCGCAAGGCGATCCTCATGGCCAAGGTGCAGGACGAGGCGGGTCACGGCCTCTATCTCTACAGCGCGGCCGAAACGCTCGGCACCAGCCGCGACGAGCTGCTCGACAAGCTCCACTCCGGCCGCCAGAAGTACTCATCGATCTTCAACTACCCCACGCTGACCTGGGCGGACGTCGGCGCGATCGGCTGGCTCGTAGACGGCGCGGCGATCACCAACCAGGTCCCCCTGTGCCGCTGTTCGTACGGCCCGTATGCACGCGCCATGGTCCGCGTCTGCAAGGAGGAGTCCTTCCACCAGCGCCAGGGGTACGAGTCGCTGCTCGCCCTCAGCCGCGGCACCCAGGCCCAGCACGACATGGCGCAAGACGCGGTGAACCGCTGGTGGTGGCCTTCCCTGATGATGTTCGGCCCGCCCGATGACGAGTCCTCGCACTCCGAGCAGTCGATGACGTGGAAGATCAAGCGCCACTCGAACGACGAGCTGCGCCAGCGGTTCGTGGACATCTGCGTCCCCCAGGCCGAGTCGCTCGGACTGACGCTCCCCGACCCGGACCTGGTGTGGAACGAGTCCCGGGGGCACCACGACTTCGGCCCGATCGACTGGACCGAGTTCTGGGCCGTCCTCAAGGGCAACGGCCCTTGCAACGACCAGCGCATCACCCAGCGCCTGCGCGCCCATGAAGAGGGTGCCTGGGTCAGGGAGGCCGCAGCCGCGTATGCCGAGAAGCAGGCGGCAGCGAAGCGGACAGACGTGACCGGCTCGCACGGCGACGCCGGACGACGCGGAGAGGCGACAGCATGAGCAGCTCGACCGACTGGCCGCTGTGGGAGGTGTTCGTCCGCTCCCGCCGCGGGCTCTCCCACACCCACGCGGGCAGCCTGCACGCCCCGGACGCGGAGATGGCTTTGCGCAACGCCCGCGATCTGTACACGCGCAGGAGCGAGGGCGTCTCCATCTGGGTCGTGCCGTCCGCCGAGATCACCGCCTCCTCCCCGGACGAGAAGGACTCCTTCTTCGAACCGGCCGGTGACAAGCCCTACCGCCACCCGACGTTCTACGAGATCCCGGAAGGGGTGAAGCACCTGTGACCACCCCGGCCCCCCTCGCAGCCGACGCCCCGGCCCTCCCCGCCCTGGCCCTCGGCGACGACGCCCTGGTGCTCTCCCACCGTCTGGGGGAGTGGGCAGGACACGCCCCCGTCCTCGAAGAGGAGGTCGCGCTGGCGAACATCGCCCTCGACCTGCTCGGCCAGGCCCGCATCCTGCTCTCCCTGACCGGCGACGAGGACGAGTTGGCGTACCTCCGCGAGGAGCGCGCCTTCCGCAACCTCCAACTGGTCGAGCAGCCGAACGGCGACTTCGCCCACACCATCGCCCGCCAGCTCTACTTCTCCACGTACCAGACGTTGCTGTACGGCCAGTTGGCCGCCGGAGACGGCGAGTTCGCCCCCTTGGCCGCGAAGGCGGTCAAGGAAGTCGCTTACCACCAGGACCACGCCGAGCAGTGGACACTGCGCCTCGGTGACGGCACGGACGAGAGCCACGCGCGAATGCAGCGCGGCCTCGACACGCTGTGGCGGTTCACCGGCGAGATGTTCCAGCCCGTGACCGGCCTTGCGGTCGACTGGCGAAAGCTGCAGGAGTGCTGGACCTCGTCGGTGACGGCCGTCATCGAGCGGGCGACGCTGACCGTGCCCGAGGGCCCGCAGTCCGGCGCCTGGGCCGCGGGCGCAGGCCGACAGGGCCTGCACACCGAGTCGTTCGGCCGGATGCTCGCCGAGATGCAGCACCTGCACCGCAGCCACCCGGGGGCGTCATGGTGACCACCGCCCCCACCGCACTGGAGACGGAGCTCCTGGCCCTCGCGGGCTCGGTGCCCGACCCCGAGCTGCCCGTGCTGACCTTGGCCGAGCTCGGTGTGGTGCGCGGTGTACGGGTTCTCGCCACCGGCGAGGTCGACGTCGAGCTCACCCCGACGTACACGGGATGCCCCGCGATAGAGGCCATGACGGCCGACATCGAGCAGATACTGCACGACCACGGCATGGCCCAGGTCTCGGTGCGCACGGTGCTCTCACCCGCCTGGTCGACGGATGACATCAGTGCCGAAGGCCGCCGCAAACTGGCCGAGTTCGGCATCGCTCCCCCGCGCTCCCACGCGGCGGACGGGCCCGTCCCTCTGAGCCTGTCGATCCGCTGCCCGCACTGCGGCTCGACCGACACCGAACTGCTCAGCCGCTTCTCCTCCACGGCCTGCAAGGCACTGCGCCGATGCGCCTCCTGCCGCGAACCCTTCGACCACTTCAAGGAGTTGTGATGGCCCGCTTCCACCCGCTCCGGGTAGCTGCGGTCGACCGGCTGACCGACGACTCCGTGACGCTGACGTTCGACGTGCCTCCCCCGCTGCGCGAGGAGTTCCGGTTCACCCCGGGCCAGCACCTCGCCGTCCGCCGCTTCGCCGACGGCACGGAGATCCGGCGTACGTACTCGATCTGCTCCCCGGCCCCGTCCCTCGACGCTCCGGACGAGCCCCGGGCCCTGCGCGTCGGCGTGCGCCTAGTGGAGGACGGCGCCTTCTCCACGTACGCCTTCAAGGAAGTCGCCATCGGCGACGAACTGGAAGTGATGACCCCCGCAGGACGCTTCACGCTCGACCCGGCCCCCGGCCGCTATGCGGCGATCGTCGGCGGCAGCGGCATCACTCCGGTGCTCTCCATCGTCTCGACGCTCCTGGAGCGCGAACCGAAAGCGGACTTCTGCCTCATACGCAGCGACCGCACCGCCGCTTCGACGATGTTCCTGGAAGAGGTCGCCGACCTGAAGGACCGCTGGCCCGGCCGGTTCCAGCTGGTGACCGTGCTCTCCCGGGAGGAACAGCAGTCCGGCCTCGACTCCGGGCGACTCGACGAGGAGCGCCTCACCCAGCTGCTGCCCGCGCTGTTGCCCGTGACGGAGATCGAGGGATGGTTCCTGTGCGGACCGTTCGGCCTGGTGCAGGGCGCTGAGCGGGCCCTGCGCGGTCTCGGCGTGCCCCGCCGCCGCATCCACGAGGAGATCTTCCACGTGGACGACGGCCTCTCCACTGCCTCCGCCGACTACACGGCCCCCGCGATTACCGCGCCCGCGCACAGCACGGTGACGGCGACCCTCGACGGCCGCTCGGGCACCTGGCCGGTCCTGGAGGGCGAGACGCTCCTGGAGACGGTGCTGCGCAACCGCGCCGACGCGCCCTATGCCTGCAAGGGCGGGGTGTGCGGCACCTGCCGCGCCTTCCGCGTCTCGGGCGAGGTGCGGATGGACCGCAACTTCGCGCTGGAGCCGGAGGAGACGGAAGCGGGATTTGTGCTGGCGTGCCAGTCCCGTCCGGCCACGGCCACAGTGGAGCTGGACTTCGACCGCTGACCCCCGCACCTTCGCTCCCGCTCCCTCCCTGCTCCCTCCCCATTCCCTTCCCATAGAACCTGTTCTATCTTGACGGCCCGTCAGGTACGGCGAATCAGATACCGAGAACCAGGTGCAGAGAAGCGGAAGAGGCGGCGGAGACGTCGGCCGACCGGTGCGTGGGAGGACTGGCAGTGGACTTCACCTTCACCGAGGAACAGCAGGCCGTGGTCGAAGCGGCTAAGGCGCTCTTCGCCGATGTCGTGCCGGACGGGGTGCCCAGCCCCGCCCTCACGCCGGGCGCCGTCGCCGATGACTTCGACCGCGCCCTGTGGTCCCGGCTCGCCGACGCCGACCTGCTGGGTGTCCTCATCGACGCCGAGCACGGCGGCGTGGGCCTGGACCCCATCGCGCTGTGCCTGGTGCTGCGCGAGTCCGCGAAGGTACTCGCGCGTGTGCCGCTCCTGGAGAGCAGCGCTGCCGCGGCAGCCGTACAGGCCCACGGCGGCGCCGAACTGCAGCGCAAGATCCTCCCTGCGGCCGCCCGTGGCGAACTCGTCCTGACGGTCGCCGCCCACGGCCGCACCGGACACGACCCGGTCGAACTGGCCGTCACCGCACAGCGCGACAGCGACAGCGACAGCGACAGCGACAGCGACAGCGACAGCGACAGCGACAGCTGGATCCTGGACGGCCTGCAGACGGGCGTGGCCTGGGCGCAGAACGCCGACCTCGTCGTCGTGCCCGCCCACACGCCGGAAGGCCGCACCGTTCTCGCGCTCGTCCCCCGTGAACAGCAAGGCCTCACACTCGCCGAGCAGTTCTCCACCAGTGGCGAGCGCCTGGCCGAGCTCAGCCTGCAAGCCGTACGCATCCCCGCGGCCGACGTCATCGAAGCCGACGGGGCCTGGGACCGGCTGCGCGATCTGCTCACCACCGGGACCTGCGCGCTCGCCCTCGGTCTCGGCGAGGGCGTCCTGCGCATGACGAGCGAATACACCAGCAAGCGCGAGCAGTTCGGCCACCCGGTGGCCACCTTCCAAGCCGTGGCCGTACAGGCCGCCGACCGCTACATCGACCTGCGCGCGATGGAGGTCACCCTCTGGCAGGCCGCCTGGCGCATCAGCACCGGAGCGGACGGCGCCCTGCCCACCGCGGGAGACGTCGCGGTCGCCAAGATCTGGGCGTCGGACGGTGTACGAAGGGTCGTACAGACGGCCCAGCACCTGCACGGCGGCTTCGGCGCCGACACGGACTACCCCCTGCACCGGTACCACGCCTGGGCCAAGCAGCTGGAGCTTTCCCTCGGCCCGGCGGCAGCACACGAGGAGGCGCTCGGCGACCTACTGGCCGCCCACGCGCTCGGCTAGCCCGCCCACCAGCCCGAACCGGTCTGAGACCGGTCTCAGACCACGGTGCCCGGCTGGCCCTCGTCGGTGACGACGGGTCGCCCGGCGGCCGCCCAGGCCTCCATGCCACCGGCCACGTTCACCGCGTCGATGCCCTGCTGCCCGAGGTACATGGTGACCTGAGCGGAGCGCCCGCCGGACCGGCAGATCACATTGACCTTGCCGTCCTGCGGGGCGGCCTCGGTCAACTCGCCGTACCGGGCCACGAACTCACTCATCGGAATGTGCAGCGCATCCGCGGCGTGCCCCGCCTGCCACTCCTCGTCCTCCCGGACGTCCAGCAGAAAGTCACCGTTCGAGAGGTCGTCGACGCCGACCGTGGGCACCTGAGATCCGAAAGCCATGCCCCCGACGCTACCCGACCACCACCGGGCCCCGGGCGGTACTACGCGGTCAGCCGAGCCAGCTCCGTCTCACGCTCGGCGACCTGGGCGAGCAGTTGCTCGGCGATCTCGTCGAGGAGCGCGTCCGGGTCGTCGGGGGCAAGCCGCAGCATTCCGCCGATCGCTCCCTCCTCCAACTCCTTGGCGAGGACCGAGAGGAGCTCCTTGCGCTGGGAGAGCCACTCAAGCCGTGCGTACAGCTCCTCGCTGTGGGTGAGCCGCTGCTCCTCGGGCACAGGACCCGTGGCCCACTCCTCGGACAGCTCACGCAGCAACGCCTCGTCTCCACGGGCGTACGCGGCATTGACGCGCGTGATGAACTCCTCACGCCGCTGCCGCTCCCCCTCCTCCTGCGCCAGATCCGGATGCGCCTTGCGGGCCAGCTCGCGGTAGAGCTTGCGGGCTTCCTCACCGGGGCGCACCCGCTGTGGCGGCCGCACCGACTGATCGGTCAGCATCGCGGCGGCCTCGGGGTAGAGCCCGTCGCCGTCCATCCAGCCGTGGAACAGCTCCTCGACGCCCGGCATCGGCATCACCCGTGCCCGCGCCTCCTCGGCCTTGCGCCGGTCCTCCGCGTCGCCGGTACGGGCTGCGGTGGCCTCGGCGATCTGCGCGTCCAGCTCGTCGAGGCGGGCATACATCGGACCGAGCTTCTGGTGGTGCAGGCGGGAGAAGTTCTCCACCTCCACGCGGAAGGTCTCCAGCGCGATCTCGTACTCGATCAGCGCCTGCTCGGCCGCGCGGACCGCTCTTTCGAGCCGCTCCTCGGGGCGTTCCTCAGCGCGTTCCTGCGCGCCCTGCCCGGAACGCTCTTCGGACCGCGCCGCGGACCGCTCCTTGAGCCGCGCCTTCAGCTGCTCCTTGAGCCGTCCTTCCGCACCCGGCTGCTGTGCCCCCTCTGCGGGAGTCTCAGGAGTCTCGGGGGGCGTCGGCTCGGCTTCCGGGATCGTCACCCGTCCAGCGTAGGCCACCGTGGCCCCGGCCCTGGAAACCCGCACCACCGACCCCGGGCCCCGCCCCTCACAGCCCGGCCTGCGGCCCTCAGACCCCGGATTCCGCCGCCACCCGCCCTTCCTTTACCGCGCTCACCAGCAGCGCGTGATCCTCCTCGGTACGGTCCGCGTACGCCGTGGCGAACCGTGCCATGGCCTCGTCCAGCTCGTCGTTCTTGCCGCAATACCCCGCTATGAGGCGCGGGTCCGCGCTGTGTGCGTGCGCGCGGGCCAGCAGGGCGCCAGTCATGCGGCCGTAGTCGTCCAGCTGGTCGGCTGCCAGCGCCGCCGGGTCCACGCTGCCTTTGCGGTTCCTGAACTGCCGTACCTGGAAAGGAAGTCCGCCGATCGTCGTCCACCCGAGCAGGAAGTCACTGATGACCTGCATGCGCTTCTGGCCGAGGACCACTCTGCGCCCCTCGTGCACGGTCTCCGGCGCCTTGAAACCGGCCACCGGCAGGTGCGGCAGCAGTGCGGAGGGCCGCGCCTCCTTCACCTGGAGCACCAGCGGCTCGCCGCAGTGATCGAGCAGCAGCACCACATACGACCGGAGGCCCACGCTGCCCGTGCCGACGACGCGGAACGCCACGTCCTGGATCGCATACCGCGCGAGCAGCGGCAGCCGGTCCTCGGTCAGCGTGCCCAGATACTCCTCGAGCCCACCGGCCACCGAGGCGGCCTCCGCGTCCGGCACCCGCCGGAGCACGGGCGGAGCGTCGACGAAGCGCCGTCCTGCGGAGCCGTCACCGCCCTCGACGGCCTCGGTCGCCTTCGCCGCGAAGCGGGCACTCGTATTCTTCCGTGCTTTCTCGGAGACCCGCTCCAAGGTGCCGAGCAGGTCACGCGCGTCTGTGTGCGAGACCAACTCCTCGTCCGCGATGGCGTTCCACGCGTCGAGGACCGGCATCTTCGTGAACAGCCGCATGGTGCGGCGGTAGGCCCCGACGGCGTCCCTCGCGGCCGCCCCGCAGACGTCCTCGCCCGCGCCCGCTTCCCGCCCCGCGAGCACCAAGGACGCGGCCAGGCGCTTGAGATCCCACTCCCAGGGGCCGTGCGCCGTCTCGTCGAAGTCGTTCAGGTCGATGACGAGGCCGCCGCGCGCGTCCCCGTACAGCCCGAAGTTCGCCGCATGGGCGTCCCCGCAGAGCTGGGCGCCTATGCCGGACAGGGGGGTGCGCGCGAGGTCATACGCCATGAGGCCCGCGGAGCCCCGCAGGAACGCGAAGGGTGAGGCGGCCATCCTGCCGACGCGGATGGGCGTGAGCTCCGGGAGCCTGCTGCGGTTGGACTCCCGTACGGCGGCCACCGGGTCGGGACGCCCGCCGTCCACCGCGAACTCCGCGTGCGAGGCACGGGGCACCCGCTCCCGCAGCGCCTTGCCCTCTCGCTTGGGCGACCCCTGCGCGGGCCACTCGGCGAACCCGGGCACCCGCGGCACCCGCGGCACCCGCTCACCTTGCTGCCCCGGCCCCCGCCGCTGTCCCCCCTGTCCCCGCTGTTCCTGTCGTCCTCGCCGCCCGGGAATCTTCCCGCCGAGCTCCGCCATGCTCATCGCCCCCGTCGGTCATCGGCCAATCCCGAATCCGGCTTCGACCGTACCGCCGCCCGCCGACCGCCGTCAGAGCCTGTGGATAACTTCGGTGACATACATCACGGCCCCCATCGGCGCATCCGCGGGCGCAAGTCCGAGCACGCAAAAAGAAGCGGTCCTCCTCCGGACTTTCGTCCGGAGGAGGACCGCTTCCTCATGGTGCGCGAGGGGGGAGTTGAACCCCCACGCCCTTTCGGGCACTGGAACCTGAATCCAGCGCGTCTGCCTATTCCGCCACCCGCGCATGGGTGTTTGTCTTTGGGTCTCTCGCTGTGTTGGTGCGAGCGCCTGCTGACATCGAGAAGATTAGCACGCTGCAGGGGCCGGATTCACATCCGTTTGGCGGGGCACCTGCCCAGGCAGGGCCGGTCCGGGGCCGCTCGCCTCGCCCGGAACGGCACCCGGAAGAAACCCGTCCTTCCAAGCACCCGGCCCCCGCACCCCCACGCGCACCCCACCCGCAAGCGCCCGTCACACCGCCGACCCGCCCGAGCCCGGCGAGCTCCACAGCCAGGTGCGGGACACTGGTTCTGGGCCCCCTCTACGATCCGTTGTAAAAGGAGGCTCGAGCAGACGTCCCGAGCAGCTGCCCGTACGGGGTTCCGGGAACACGGATCAGGGCTCTCTCAGGGGTCCTGGGAGGATCCTCACGACCCTGGTGCGGGCATGCCTTGTGAGAGGCGACACTCGTCGACTGGGCGGACAGGGGGAACCAGCCGATTTCCCGGCGCGTGGATACGATCAGTAAGCAGTACCAGGATGACTACGACGGAGGAGGTGCCCCATGGGAGTCCTGAAGAAGTTCGAGCAACGTCTCGAAGGTCTGGTCAACGGCACCTTCGCCAAGGTGTTCAAGTCCGAGGTCCAGCCCGTCGAGATCGCCGGTGCCCTCCAGCGCGAGTGCGACAACAACGCGACGATCTGGAACCGCGAGCGGACGGTCGTCCCCAACGACTTCATCGTGGAGCTCAGCGCCCCCGACTTCGATCGGCTGAGCCCGTACTCGGGCCAGCTGGGCGACGAGCTCTCCGGCATGGTGCGTGACTACGCGAAGCAGCAGCGCTACAGCTTCATGGGTCCCATCAAGGTTCACCTTGAGAAGGCCGAGGACCTCGACACCGGCCTGTACCGCGTGCGCAGCCGCACACTGGCCTCCAGCTCCTCCCAGGCGCCCGACGGCGCCCCCGCGAGCCCTGCGGGCCCCGGAGGCCCCGCGGCCCCCGGCCGCGGCGCTGGTGCGGGCGGTGGCGGTGGCGGTGGCGGTTACGGCTATCCGCAGCCGTCTTCCGGCGCTGCCGGAGCTCCCGGAGGCCCACCTCCCATGCCCGCCGCGCCCCCGACAGGCGCGGGCCGACCCGGCGGGCAGTCCCCGGCACCGAACAGGCCCGCGGGCCCCGGCGCCGGACCACTTCCGGGCGCCCAGGTGCGGCGCTGGATCGAGATCAACGGCAACCGCCATCAGATCTCCCGCCCGACGCTGGTGCTGGGACGCAGCACCGACGCCGATGTGCGGATCGACGACCCCGGCGTATCCCGTCGGCACTGTGAGATCCGGACCGGAACGCCCTCGACGATCCAGGATCTCGGGTCTACCAACGGCATCGTGGTAGACGGGCAGCACACCACCCGCGCTACGCTCCGCGACGGCTCGCGGATCGTCGTGGGCCAAACCACCATCGTTTACCGGCAAGCCGAAGGGTGAAGCGGGGGCAATGTCAGAGCTGACCCTGACGGTCATGCGGCTAGGTTTCCTAGCTGTTCTGTGGCTGTTCGTGATCGTGGCCGTCCAGGTCATCCGCAGCGACCTGTTCGGAACGCGCGTCACACAGCGCGGTTCGCGCCGCGAGCGACCCCAGCAGGCCGCCCGCCAACAGCAGGCTGCCGCGGCTCCGCAGCAGCGGCAGCAGCAGGGCGGCGGTGGCCGCCAGCGGCGCGGCGCCCCCAGCAAGCTGGTCGTCTCCGAGGGCATCCTCGCCGGGACGACCGTCGCGCTGCAGGGCCAGACCATCACGCTGGGTCGTGCGCACGATTCCACGATCGTGCTGGACGACGACTATGCCTCCAGCAGGCATGCCAGGATCTACCCGGACCGTGACGGCCAGTGGATCGTCGAGGATCTCGGGTCCACCAACGGCACATATCTCGACCGGACCCGACTCACCACCCCGACGCCCGTTCCGCTGGGCGCGCCGATCCGCATCGGCAAGACCGTCATCGAGCTGCGGAAGTAGTACTACGTCATGACAGAGCGCGAGCGGAGCGAGCGAGCCGGAACGGCTGTCCAGGCACTGGACGCCGGCACGCTCCCGACCGGAGGGTGGGCACCGTGCGGATGTACCCGGAGCCGACGGGCGAGGTGCGCATGAGTCTGTCTTTGCGCTTCGCCGCCGGATCGCACAAGGGCATGATCCGGGAGGGGAACGAGGACTCCGGTTACGCCGGCCCGCGTCTCCTCGCGATCGCCGACGGCATGGGGGGCCAGGCCGCGGGTGAGGTGGCGAGCTCCGAGGTCATCTCGACGCTCGTCACGCTCGACGACGACGTCCCGGGCTCGGACATCCTGACGTCACTGGGCACCGCCGTACAGCGGGCCAATGACCAGCTGCGCCTGATGGTCGAGGAGGACCCCCAGCTCGAGGGCATGGGGACGACCCTGACCGCCCTCCTGTGGACGGGCCAGCGCCTCGGTCTCGTGCATGTCGGCGACTCGCGCGCGTACCTCCTGCGGGACGGCGTCCTCACGCAGATCACGCAGGACCACACCTGGGTGCAGCGCCTCGTGGACGAGGGCCGCATCACCGAGGAAGAGGCCACCACCCACCCGCAGAGGTCCCTCCTCATGCGCGCGCTGGGCAGCGGCGACCACGTCGAGCCGGATCTGTCGATCCGCGAAGTGCGCGCCGGCGACCGGTACTTGATCTGCTCGGACGGGCTGTCCGGCGTCGTCTCGCACCAGACGATGGAAGACACCCTCGCCAGCTACCAGGGCCCCCAGGAGACCGTGCAGGAGCTGATCCAGCTCGCCCTGCGCGGCGGTGGCCCCGACAACATCACCGTGATCGTCGCCGACGTCCTGGACATCGACAGCGGCGACACCCTCGCGGGCCAGCTGTCCGACACCCCCGTGGTGGTCGGCGCGGTCGCCGAGAACCAGCTCCAGTCGCAGGACGACGGCTCCATGCAGACGCCCGCGGGCCGCGCGTCGGGCCTCGGCCGCCCGGTGCCGACGCAGCCCTCCGGAGGCGGCTTCGGCCCGCCCGGCAGCGGCGACACCACGGGGTACGACTCCGAGGGCAGCTTCGGGGACTACGCCGACGACGACTTCGTCAAGCCCGGCGGCGGCCGCAAGTGGCTCAAGAGATCCCTCTACGGAGCACTCGCGCTCGCCGTCATCGCCGGCGGCCTCTACGGGGGCTACCGCTGGACCCAGACCCAGTACTACGTGGGCACGAACGACGAACACATCGCCCTTTACCGCGGCATCGACCAGGATCTGGCCTGGGTCAGCCTGTCGAAGGTCGAGAAGGACCACCCCGAGATCGAACTCAAGTACCTGCCGCCGTATCAGCGCAAGCAGGTCGAGGCCACCATCCCCGAGGACAACCTCGACGAGGCCACGGGCAAGATCGAGGAGCTGGGGCTGCAGGCCTCCGCCTGCAAGAAGGAAGCCGAGCGGCGCGAGGTCGAGCGTGACAACAACGCGAAGCCCGGCGAGGGCGAGGCGGGCGGCACCACCGGAAAGCACCCGAAGACGGGCCCGGATTCCACGACGGCCCCGCCCGTCGGGGACGACAAGAACAGCACGACCGAAAAGACCAAGTCCAAGACCGCACCGACTCCCACACCCGGCCCCAGCCTCTCCGAGGATGAGCAGAAGCTGGTCCCGCTGTGCGGTAAGCAGTAAGCAGCCGTTGGGGGCCTCTGCACGCCATGAGCAGTAGTACTACACACACGTCAACGATCGGCGCGATCGGGGCGCCGAGCCGGCGCAACACCGAGCTCGCGCTGCTCGCGTTCGCGGTCGTCATCCCGCTCTTCGCCTATATGAACGTGGGCCTGGCGCTGGACGGCAAGGTGCCCTCCGGCATGCTCGGATACGGAGCAGGCCTCGGGCTGCTCGCGGCGGTGGGCCACCTGGTCGTCCGCAAGTTCGCGGCGTACGCGGACCCGCTGCTGCTGCCCCTGGCCACCCTCCTGAACGGCCTGGGCCTGGTGCTGATCTGGCGGCTCGACCAGTCCGAGCGCCTGCAGCAGCTGCCCAACTTCAGCCCGGCGGCGCCGAACCAGCTCAAGTACTCCGCGATCGGCATCGCCCTGTTCGTCGGTGTGCTGCTGCTGCTCAAGGACCACCGCGTCCTGCAGCGCTACACCTACATCTCCATGGTCGCGTCCCTGGTCCTGCTGCTCCTGCCGCTCGTGCCGGGCCTCGGCCTCAACATCTTCGGCGCGAAGATCTGGATCCGCGTCGGCGGATTCCAGATCCAGCCCGGTGAGTTCGCGAAGATCGTCATCGCCATCTTCTTCGCCGGATACCTGATGGTGAAGCGCGACGCGCTGGCCCTGGCCAGCCGCCGCTTCATGGGCCTGTACCTGCCGCGCGGGCGCGACCTCGGGCCGATCATCGTCGTCTGGGCGATGTCGATCCTGATCCTGGTCTTCGAGACGGACCTCGGTACGTCGCTGCTGTTCTTCGGCATGTTCGTGGTCATGCTGTACGTCGCCACCGAGCGCACGAGCTGGATCGTCTTCGGTCTCCTGATGTCCTCGGTCGGTGCCGTCGCCGTGGCGAGCTTCGAACCGCACATCCAGACGCGTGTGCAGGCATGGCTCGACCCATTGCGCGAGTACAAGCTCAGCCAGGCCGGCGTCCAGGACGGTGTCCTCCACTCCGAGCAGGCGATGCAGGCCCTCTGGGCCTTCGGCTCCGGCGGCACCCTCGGCACCGGCCTCGGCCAGGGCCACTCGGACCTGATCAAGTTCGCCGCCAACTCCGACTTCATCCTCGCCACCTTCGGTGAGGAACTGGGTCTCGCCGGGATCATGGCGATCCTGCTCATCTACGGACTGATCGTCGAGCGCGGCGTCCGCACGGCACTCGCCGCCCGCGACCCCTTCGGCAAGCTCCTCGCGATCGGCCTCTCCGGAGCCTTCGCCATCCAGGTCTTCGTCGTCGCCGGTGGCGTCATGGGCCTGATCCCGCTGACCGGTATGACCATGCCCTTCCTGGCGTACGGCGGTTCGTCCGTCATCGCCAACTGGGCCCTGATCGGCATCCTGATCAGAATCAGCGACACCGCACGCCGCCCAGCGCCGTCACCCGCCCCGAACCCCGACGCCGAGATGACCCAGGTGGTCCGACCGTGAACAAGCCCCTGCGCCGGATCGCGATCTTCTGCGGGCTGCTCATCCTCGCCCTGCTCGCCCGGGACAACTGGCTCCAGTACGTCCAGGCCGACTCCCTCGCGAAGCACGAGAAGAACCGCCGCGTCACCATCGAGCGGTACTCCCAGCCGCGCGGCGACATCATCGTCGACGGCAAGCCCATCACCGGTTCGAAGGCGACGCCGGGCAACGACCTCAAGTACAAGCGCACCTGGAAGGACGGGCCCATGTGGGCCCCCATCACCGGGTACTCCTCGCAGCGCATGGGCGCCACCCAGCTGGAGAGCATCGACGACGGCATCCTCACCGGCAACGACGACCGGCTCTTCTTCCGCCGCACCCTCGACATGCTGACCGGCGAGAAGAAGGAGGGCGGCAATGTCGTCACGACCCTCAACTCCGCAGCTCAGAAGGCCGCGTACGACGGCCTGAAGAGCAAGGGCAAGGGCGCCGTCGCCGCGATCGACCCGTCCACGGGCGCGATCCTCGCGCTGGCCTCCACTCCGTCGTACGACCCCGGCGACTTCGCGGGCAACTCGAACGACGAAGCCGAGAAGTACCTGAGCCTGGAGAAGGACAAGGACAAGCCGATGGTCAACCGCGCTCTGCGCGAGACCTACCCGCCCGGTTCCACCTTCAAGGTGGTCACGGCGGCGGCCGCCCTTGAGCACGGCCTGTACGACAGCATCGACAGCAAGACGGACTCGCCGGACCCCTGGACGATGCCGAACACGACGCAGCCGCTGCCGAACGAGGGGAACATCCCCTGCAAGAACGCCTCGCTGCGTGAGGCCCTTCGCTGGTCCTGCAACACCGTCTTCGGCAAGATCGGCTCCGATCTCGGCAAGGACAAGATGCTGGAGACGGCGAAGAAGTTCGGGTTCAACGAGCAGCAGTTCGTGCCCGTCCGCTCCAACGCCTCCAACTTCCCCGAGGACATGGACAGGCCGCAGACCGCGCTGTCCTCGATCGGCCAGTTCGAGACCGCCACGACGCCCCTGCAGATGGCCATGGTCGCCTCCGCCATCGCCAACGACGGCACGCTCATGGAGCCGTACATGGTCAGCGAGTTGCAGGCGCGCAACCTCGACGTCATCGAGAAGCACTCGCCCAAGGAGATGAGCGAGCCGCTCTCGAAGGGGAACGCCCAGAAGCTGCAGGAAATGATGGAGACGGTCGTCGAGAAGGGCACCGGAACCAACGCCCAGCTCCCGAACGTCACCGTCGGCGGTAAGACGGGTACGGCCCAGCACGGCGTGGCCAACAGCAAGAACCCGTACGCCTGGTTCATCTCGTACGCCAAGACGGATTCCGGTTCGCCGGTCGCCGTCGCGGTCGTCGTCGAGGACTCCAAGGCCAGCCGTCAGGACATCTCCGGTGGCGGTCTGGCGGCTCCGATCGCCAAGGACGTCATGAAGGCAGTCATCGACAGCAAGAAGTGACCCCCATCACGCCCCCTCCACATCGGTGCACGTTGCGGTACCGGTCCGGTATCGGGTGACGGTCGCGGCCGGGTCACGTAAGTGGAGCCGGGTACCGTATGCCCGGACAGCACACCGCCGGACCACACAACGGTGCGGTCGGGACCGACGGAGAGGGCTGGATTAGCTATGGAAGAGCCGCGTCGCCTCGGCGGCCGGTACGAGCTGGGCCAGGTGCTCGGCCGTGGTGGCATGGCCGAGGTGTACCTCGCGCACGACACTCGGCTCGGCCGCACCGTGGCGGTGAAGACGCTGCGGGTGGACCTCGCTCGCGACCCGTCCTTCCAGGCCCGGTTCCGCCGTGAGGCCCAGTCGGCCGCCTCGCTCAACCACCCGGCGATCGTCGCGGTCTACGACACCGGCGAGGACTACGTCGACGGGGTCTCCATCCCGTACATCGTGATGGAGTACGTCGACGGCTCCACGCTGCGCGAGCTCCTGCACTCCGGCCGCAAGCTGCTGCCGGAGCGGGCCATGGAGATGACGATCGGCATCCTCCAGGCCCTGGAGTACTCGCACCGGAACGGCATCGTCCACCGCGACATCAAGCCCGCGAACGTCATGCTGACGCGCAACGGCCAGGTCAAGGTCATGGACTTCGGCATCGCCCGCGCCATGGGCGATTCCGGCATGACGATGACGCAGACCTCCGCGGTCATCGGCACGGCGCAGTACCTCTCGCCGGAGCAGGCCAAGGGCGAGCAGGTCGACGCCCGCTCCGACCTCTACTCCACCGGCTGTCTGCTCTACGAGCTGCTCACCGTCCGGCCGCCGTTCGTCGGCGACTCCCCGGTCGCGGTGGCCTACCAGCACGTACGGGAGGAGCCGCAGGCCCCGAGCGTCTTCGACGGCGAGATCACGCCGGAGATGGACGCCATCGTCCTGAAGGCCCTCACCAAGGACCCGGACTACCGCTACCAGTCGGCCGACGAGATGCGTGCCGACATCGAGGCCTGCCTCGACGGCCAGCCCGTCGCGGCCACCGCCGCCATGGGCGCGGTGGGCTACGGCGGTCACCCGAACGACCAGCAGACCGCGATGCTGCACCAGCAGAACGGTGGCGGCCAGACGTCGATGATGCCGCCGGTCAATCCGGACGACGGGGGCTACGGCTACGACGAGGGCCGCGGCCGGCGCCAGAAGAAGAGCAACGTGTCGACCTGGCTGCTCGTCCTCGCGGGCATCCTGGTCCTGGTGGGAGCGATCCTCATCGGGAAGGTGGCGTTCACCGGGGACGGCGGTGACGACAGCACCAAGGCGCCGAACTTCGTGGGCGAGACCTACAAGGAAGCCAAGGAGTCGGCGGACAACCTCGGCCTCAAGCTGGAGATCGGCGAGCGCAAGCCGTGCGACAAGTTCCCCAAGGGTGAGATCTGCGATCAGGACCCCGGGGCCGACGCGGAGGTCAAGAAGGGCGAAACGGTCACGGTGACGGTGTCGACCGGTGCGCCCAAGGTCGCGGTGCCGAACGTCATCTCCACGAACGTCGACGACGCCACGAAGAAGCTCCAGAGCGACAAGTACAAGCTCGAGGTCACCACCAAGTCCCGGGAGTCCACCGAGGAGGCGGGCACGGTCCTGGAGCAGGACCCGACCTCTGGTACCGAGGTCCAACAGGGCAGCAAGGTCACGCTGACCGTCGCCAAGGAGAAGAAGCAGGTCAGCGTCCCGGACGTGGCCGGCCTCGACTACGCGGACGCCGAGAAGCGGCTCAAGGACAACGGCTTCACGGCCTCCCGCGAGGACGTCGCGAGCGAGGACGTCGACGAGGGCAAGGTCATCAAGACCACGCCGTCGGCCGGCACCGCCGCCGACCCCGGCTCGACGGTCACCGTCCAGGTGGCCAAGGCGGCCGAGGAGTCCACCGTCCCGCCCCTCACCGGGCAGAAGCTGAAGGACGCCCGTAAGGCCATCGAGGACGCGGGCCTGACGGTCGGCACCATCACCGGCCCGCAGGACGACGACGCCATGGTGGTTCTCTCCCAGCCCAACGTGGGCGAGAAGGCGGCGCCCGGCTCGGCGGTCAACCTGACCACCGCGGGCGGCGGTGGCGGCGGCGGCAACGGCCACGGCGACAACGGTGGTGGCGGAGACGGCGGGAACGACGGCTGGGTCGGCGGCCTGTCCAACCGTGACGACCACGACAAGTGGCCGGGCTTCGACTACTGACCCGTTCCAGAGGACGAGCTCCGGACACGACTTCCGGACACGAGTTCCAGAACACGGGAGAGCCCCGGTACCGCTGAGCGGTACCGGGGCTCTCCCGTTGCGTTCGTACTTCGCCGTTGCGTCCGTACCGCGGGTGCGGGTCAGCCCCGCAGCTCCGGCGGCGGCGTGCGCTTGGCGTCGACCTTCTCGATCCGCTCCAGTTCGCCCCATACGACGTACCGGTAGCGGGACGTGTAGACCGGCGTGCAGGTCGTGAGCGTGATGTAGCGGCCCGGCTTCTTCACGCCCGATTCCTTCGGGACGGGGTCCAGGACCTTCACGTTGAACTTCGAGGTCTCGGACAGCGTCGAATACACCTTGTAGACGTACCACTTGTCCCGGGACTCGTAGACGATCGCGTCGCCCTTCTTGATCTTGTCGATCTTGTGGAACTTCGCGCCGTGGCCGTCGCGGTGCGCGGCCAGCGCGAAGTTGCCCTTCTTGTCCTCGGGCAGGGCCGACTTGACCGGGTCCTTGTAGTAGCCGGCGACGCCGTCGTTGAGGACCTTGCTGCTGGTGCCCTTCTTGACCAGCACCTCGCCGTCGCCCATCGCCGGTACGTGAAGGAAGCCGATGCCGTCCTTGGTGTCGATCTTCCCCGGGCCGCTCGCCCAGTGGTCGCGCACCCGGTTGCCCTGCTTGTGCGCCTCGCGGTCCGCTATGACGTTCGTCCACCAGAGCGAGTAGACGACGAACAGGCCGAGCACGAGGCCCGCGGTGATGAGGAGTTCACCGAAGACGCTGACCGCCGTGGCGAGGGGGCCGCGGCCCCGGCGCCGTGGCGCGGGGGCCGGTGCGGGCGCCTCCGCCTGCTGCTCGTCGTCGGTCGTGGCTGCCACTCGATCTGCCCCGTTCTCACCGTTCTAGTTCACGAGCGCGCCGGGTTTGCCCTTGTCACGCGGTCGTTCCTCGACCATCTTGCCCCAGACGATCATTCGATACTTACTCGTGAATTCCGGGGTACAGGTGGTCAGTGTGATGTACCGGCCGGGTTTGGTGAACCCCGAGCCCTGCGGCACAGGACCGATCACGCTCGTGTTGCCCGGGGACGTCTGCGGCAGGATGCTCGCCATTTTGTAGACGTAGTACTTGTCCTGCGTCTCGACGACGATCGGGTCGCCCGGCTCAAGACGGTTGATGTAGCGGAACGGTTCGCCATGGGTGTTGCGGTGGCCCGCGACCGCGAAGTTGCCCTTCGCCGCGTCCGGCATCGGGGTCTTGGTGCTGCCTTCGTTGTAGTGGCCGACCATGCCTCGGTCGAGGACCTGCTGCTTGTCGATGCCCTCGGCGACCGGTACGACGACGTCCAGGCGCGGGATGTGCAGCAGCGCGAAGCCCTGGCCCGGCTCGAAAGTACCGGGCTTGCCCTCGCCCTTGGCCCAGCTCTCCTGGAGGTCGTGGGCGGCGCCGTTCGCCTGCTGGTGGGCGCGGATGTTCGTCCACCACAGCTGATACGTGACGAACAGCAGCATCAGGACGCCGACCGTGATGAAGACTTCGCCGAGCCCCCGGCTGATCACGGCGCCCGGCGACGGCCTGCGGGCGCGCTCCGCACGGCGTGCCTCTACGCGGGAGAGGGGGGCGGTCGCAGGCCGGGCCCCGGCGGCTCCGTCGCGGGTCGCGGCCGGGCGCGCACCGCCCTTCTTGGCGGCCTTTCGGCGGGCTGCGCGACCGCCCTCGACGGCCCTGTCGGCCCTGTCGGCCTCCGGGGTGCCGTCGGGCTCCGCTTCGGCCGGCTCCGCTTCGACTATTCGACGGGTGTCCGCCGTCCGCAGGCCTACGGTCTCGTCGTCCCGTACGGGGGGCGGGGGCGGGGGCGTGGGCTGCTCGGGGGCGTACGCGCCGTACAGCTCCTCGTACGTGGGCTCCGGCTGGGCGGGCGGCTGTGGCTGTGGCTGTGGCCGTGGCTCCGCCTGCGTGCTGCGGAACCACGGCGAGGAGTGCTGCCCCGGCAGCGGATCCGTCAGCGGGTCGTCCAGATGATCGACCGCCGCCTCGAACGCACCTGCGTCCCCGTACGCGCCGTTCGCGTCGTACGGGGCTCCGGAGGAGTCGCGCTCGGGGCGCAGGTCGGTCACGCCGTGGCCCGGCCCACCACCGGGGCCAGCCCGCTCGATCGCCCGACGGCACCGGTGTCGCCGCACTCCACCAGCCAGTTGGCGAGCATCAGATGGCCGTGTTCGGTCAGCACCGACTCGGGGTGGAACTGCACACCCTCGACCGGTAGTTCGCGGTGGCGCAGGCCCATGATGATGCCGTCCTCCGTGCGCGCGGTGACGTCCAGTTCGGCCGGGACAGTGGCCGGTTCGGCGGCCAGCGAGTGGTAGCGGGTCGCGGTGAACGGCGACGGCAGGCCCGCGAAGACGCCCTTGCCCTCATGGCGGACGGAGGAGGTCTTGCCGTGCAGGAGCTCAGGGGCGCGGTCCACCACGCCGCCGTACGCCACCGCCATGGACTGCATGCCGAGGCAGACGCCGAAGACGGGCACGCCGGTGGCGGCGCAGTGCCGCACCATCTCCACGCAGACACCCGCCTGTTCCGGGGTACCGGGGCCGGGCGAGAGCAGCACGCCGTCGAAGCCGTCCTGCGCGTGCCGGAGCTCGACCTCGTCGTTGCGCAGGACCTCGCACTCGGCACCGAGCTGGTAGAGGTACTGGACGAGGTTGAAGACGAAGCTGTCGTAGTTGTCGACGACCAGGATGCGGGTGCGGTCGCCGCCGCCCGCGGTGCTCACTGGCCGTCCACGGTGACGTCGTTGAAGGGCAGCAGCGGCTCAGCCCACGGGAAGATGTACTGGAACAGCACATAGACCACCGCGAGAACGAGCAGCAGCGAAACCAGTGCTCTCACCCAGGCGTTTCCCGGCAGATGCCGCCAGATCCAGCCGTACATGCCGTCCCTTCCGTCGCGCACGGCGTGGCCTCCCTCGCCGTACCGCACCAGACTAACGGCGCAGTGCCTCCGGTTTCCCGGCCTCCACAGGCTGGGTGGCATCCAGATGCGCCCAGGCGATCAGCCGATGACTGTGGCCCCACTCTGGTTCGCAGGTCGTAAGGGTGAGGTAACGCCCCGGGCCGTCATAACCGGATTTGCGCGGCACGGGATCAATGACGCCGATGTCGCCGGGGAGCGTCTTGTAGGGCTTCTTGTCGATGCGGTACGTGAACCAGGTCGCGCCGTCGGTCAGGACGACGGGGTCGCCGGGGCGCAGCTCGGGGAAGTCCTTGAAGGGGTCGCCGTAGGTGCGCCGGTGGCCCGCTACGGAGAAGTTGCCCTTCTGTCCGAGGCGGGCGGTGGAGGCGTAGTGACCGAGGCCCTTCTTCAGGATGGCGGCGCCGGTGCCCTGGAGCACGGGCTTGTTCCACGTGAAACCGAACCGCGGGATGTACATGACGGCGAAGGCCTTGCCGTCCCTGTAGGGGGCCGGCTCATCGGGCGAGGCTGCCTCGGTCGGTCCCGTTCCGGCGACCGGTCCCGTTCCGGACGGCTTGTCGT
This sequence comes from Streptomyces sp. NPDC046465, assembly GCF_040646035.1. Taxonomy (NCBI): domain Bacteria; kingdom Bacillati; phylum Actinomycetota; class Actinomycetes; order Kitasatosporales; family Streptomycetaceae; genus Streptomyces; species Streptomyces sp. NPDC046465. The sequence continues at coordinate 7,619 of NZ_JBEYZK010000031.1, read as the reverse complement.
CCGCCCCCGTGGAGACCGCGCCACGCGCCCACCGGTCCTGCAACTCGTCGATCTGGCTGTCCATGGCGTTGTCGGCCTTCACGCCGGTCCAGAACAGGACGTACACGACAAAGAGCACGATCAGTGTGCCGACGGTGATGCAGAGTTCGCTGAACGTCCTGACGAGCACACGCACGGACACAGGCTCCCCCAGGGGCCGCTACTCCACAGGCTTCGCGTAGTGGAGATCCACTGTGCCCGAGTAGCCGGGAAGAGTCACCGCCCCGTCGTCGTCCACTTTCCAGCCGAGCCCGTAGGCATTGACGTACAGCATGTAGTTTTGGATCTCGGGGGAGGCCGCGAGGGCGTTCTTGAGCTTGTCGGGGTCGCCGACCGCGGTCACCTTGTACGGCGGGGAGTAGACGCGGCCCTGCAGGATCAGGGTGTTGCCGACGCAGCGCACGGCGCTCGTGGAGATCAGCCGCTGATCCATGACCTTGATGCCCTTGGCGCCGCCCTGCCAGAGGGCGTTCACCACGGCTTGCAGGTCCTGCTGGTGAATGACCAGGTCATTGGGTTGCGGCTCGGGGTAGCCGGGCAGCTTCGCGGTGGCGTTGGGCGGGGCGTCGGCGAGCGTGACGCTGACCGCGTCACCACTGAGCTTCTTGGTGCCCGCGTTCTCCTCCAGCGCCTTGAGCCGGGCGTCGTCGGCCTTGGTGCCGCCACCGTCGCGCTGGGCGAGCGATTCGACGTCGTCGCGCAGGGAGCCGTTGGACTCGTCGAGCTCGCCGTTCTTGTGGCTGCGCTCCTGAATGAGGTCGGAGAGTTTGAGGAGCGAGGCATCCGTACGGATGTTGGTGCCCTTGGCCGTGTTGAAGCTGGTGAAAAAGATCAGGCCGGCGAGGGCGAAAACAGCGCCCGTAAGCACCCGAACCGGACGCCATCGGGGGCGACGACCGGCACCTTTGTGGGGGTCGGCAGAATTGCTCAACGTACCCTTATCTCCTTCAGCGCCGCGGAAGCACTACGCTAACGGACGCCCGGGGGAGGCTTCAGCTCCGTGTAGTGCCACGCCCGGCGCGCCAGACCACAGTTACCTGCGCGGCCACGCAGCGCATCGACAGGAGAGACCCTCGTGCCGAAGTCACGTATCCGCAAGAAGGCAGACGACTACTCACCGCCGCCCGCCAAGAAGGCGACGACCATCAAGCTGACCAACCGCAGCTGGGTGGCTCCGGTGATGCTGGCGATGTTCCTCATCGGCCTCGCCTGGATCGTCGTCTTCTACGTCACGGACGGCAAGCTGCCGATCGACCCGCTGGGCAACTGGAACATCGTCGTCGGCTTCGGCTTCATCGCCGCGGGCTTCGGCGTCTCCACCCAGTGGAAATAGCTCCCGCCCAGGGCCTCGCCCTGCGGTAGGAACGACGGTAGGAACCACCAGTGATCCCGCGCCGAGCGCAAGCCTTGCCCTGAGTTATCCACAGCGCTATCCCCACCTGGGGATAAGACTGAAGATCTGTGGATAACCCTCGGCCGGTTGACGCCGGTGTGACTGGCCCACCGGATCCTCGCACCTCGCGTGCCCCTTGTCCTTCCTGGGGAAACCCAGGTCAGTGACAAGGGGCACGCGTGTTCCCACTGCATGCACAAGATTCGCCACACGCTGTGGACAACGTGGTACGTCAGGTGAGCTCCGCGGTCCGTACGAGGACCATGACCACCGTCGCGACAAGGACCAGCGCACAGCTCCCGTACTGGATGAGGTTCCGCCGCTCGCGGGGCGCGTGCACCATCGCGTAGCCGACGATGACGCCGCCGGCGAGGCCGCCGACGTGGGCCTGCCAGGCGATGTTGGGCCACCAGAAGGTGATGACCATGTTGATCGCGAGGAGTGCGATGACCGGCCGCATGTCGTAGTTCAGCCGCCGCATCAGGATGGCGGTCGCACCGAACAGTCCGAAGATGGCGCCGGAGGCGCCGAGCGAGGGACGGTACGGCTCCTCGAGGAGATACGTCAGCGCGCTGCCCGCGAGGCCGGAGGCCGCGTAGAGCGCGAGGTAGCGGACGCGGCCGAGGGCCGCTTCGAGCGGACCGCCGATCCACCACAGGCTGAGCATGTTGAAGGCGATGTGCATGTAGCTGCTGTGCAGGAACATCGCCGTCACGAGGCGGTACCACTGCCCCTCGGCGACGCCCTCGACCGAGCCGAACTCCGGCACGAAGGCGCGCCCCAGCAGATCGAACCGGTCGGTGAAGCGGTCCCCGACCGCAAGCTGCACGACGAACAGGGCGAGATTGAGCCCCACGAGGACCTTGGTCACCAGGCGCGGGTCGGCGGCGATCGTGCCGCCCGCGACCGTGCGCGGCTGATTGGCCTCCGGTGTGTGGCCGGTGCCCGAGCCGCTGCGGACGCAGTCGGGGCACTGGAAACCGACCGAGGCGCTGATCATGCACTCGGGGCAGATGGGACGCTCGCAGCGCGTGCAGGTGATGCCGGTCTCCCGGTCCGGATGCCGGTAACAGGCGGGCAGGCCCGACGCCCCCTGCGACTCCTGCGGGCTGCCTGGCGCCTGGTCCATGGGGTCCCCTCAATCCTCGTACGAAGGCACTGTGACGACACGTGGCAACGCACCGCCCCGCCCTTCCTTACGGATGGGCGGGGCGGTTTGGTTCCCTCGCGGACACGCGAGGCTCCCTCGCGAAGACGCGCAGGTCAGGCGTCGCGGGTCTCGATGACCACGGACTCGATGACCACGTCGTTGACCGGGCGGTCGGTGCGCGGGTTGGTCTGGGCGGCCCCGATGGCGTCCACGACCTTCTTGCTGGCGTCGTTGGCGACCTCGCCGAAGATCGTGTGCTTGCGCGTCAGCCAGGCCGTCGGCGACACAGTCACGAAGAACTGCGAGCCGTTGGTGCCCGGACCGGCGTTGGCCATGGCCAGGAGGTAGGGCTTGTCGAAGGCGAGGTCCGGGTGGAACTCGTCCTCGAACTCGTAGCCCGGGCCGCCGGTGCCGTTGCCCAGCGGGTCGCCGCCCTGGATCATGAAACCGCTGATCACCCGGTGGAAGACGGTGCCGTCGTACAGGCGGTCCGTGGTCTTCTTGCCGGTCGCGGGGTGGACCCACTCGCGCTCGCCCTGAGCGAGCTCAACAAAGTTCTTGACCGTCTTGGGCGCGTGATTCGGCAGGAGCCGGACCTCAATGTCGCCCTGGTTGGTCTTCAGGGTGGCGTAAAGCTGCTCAGCCACGATCTGCCTTCCGTTGTCTTCTGTGACACCCCGATCCTCGCACGGACCGGATTGGGACGAGTAGCCACCGACTGGGCGCGCGCCCAGTCGATCCGTGGCATTGTCGGCCAAGAGCTCTTCTTGCACCGATTCGATCGTATTGAACGGGATAGACGGGTCGATCGGGGTAACCGGGGGAAGCAGAGATTTTTTCTTGCGCAAAAACTCGCCCAGAGCCGGACTCGGAGACTGGACCGGCTGACCGGAGATCGGTCGGCACCAGCTCCTGTGACCCGGATGCCCGCCCTCGCATGTCTTTGGAGCGATCCGGAAGGCATGATCGCTGAAAGGGTGGAAAGGTGACATACCTATACGCCACCGAGGAGGAGGATCCCGTGACCCGCATCGACAGCGTGCGCGCCGCGACCGGCTCGGCCAAGGACAGCGTGCGTCACGCCGCGGACGCGGTGGCGCCCTACGCCGACACGGCCAAGGACCGGGCCACCCACTACGCCCACGAAGCGCGCGTACGGCTCGCACCCAAGGTGTCGCAGGCCGCTGAGCAGGCCCGTGTCCAGTACGGCGCCCACGTCGCCCCCCGCGTCGAGCAGGCCCGCACGCATGTACCGCCGAAGGTCGACCACGCCGCGCACGAAGCGGCCGTCCGCACCCGCAAGGCAGCCCGGCAGGCCGCCGACTACTCCAAGCCCCGCATCGAGAACGCGGTCGCCGCCGCGCAGCCCGTGCGGGACGAGGCCGCGTCCCGTGGCACGGCGGCCCTCGCCGCGCTGCGCGGTCAGGTCTCGGCCAAGGAGATCCAGCGCCTGACCCGCAAGCACGAGCGCCGGGCCAGGGCGGGGCGCCTCGCCAAGAGCCTGGCCGTGTTCGGCATCCTCGCGGGCGGTGCGGTCGCCGCCTGGAAGTGGTGGGACAAGCAGGCCAACCCCGACTGGCTGGTCGAGCCGCCCGCGGCCACGGAGGTCCCGGCCAGCACGCCGCTGACCTCCGTCGACGGCAGCGCCCAGGCGTCCCTCGACCCCGAGGTGCAGGCCAAGCAGGCCGAAGCGGAGGCGGAAGCCGCGGCCAAGGACGTCCAGGACGCCAAGAACACCCAGGACGCCAAGGGCCACGACAAGAAGAAGAACTGACCCGGTCCGGGAGCGAACGTCGCCGTGGGGCGGAGGCCGGGAGGTCTCCGCCCCACGGCGTTCCTGTTTCACGTGAAACAGAGCGAGCGCCGGAACACCCGATGCCAGGGAAGGGGAGCGGCTTCTGCATGGCCGTGAACGAGAGCTTGAACCACGACGAGGCGCCCGTCCTCGAGGCACTGGAGCGCTACCACGACGTCGACGAACTCGCCTTCACTCCACCCGGTCACAAGCAGGCCCGCGGCGCGGACCCCCGGGTCAGAAGGGTCCTTGGCGACGCGGTCTTCCACGGTGACCTGCTCGCCAGCGGTGGCCTCGACGACCGGCTGTCCCGCGGCAACGTCCTGGAGAGGGCCCAGCGCTTGATGGCGGATGCCGTCCACGCCGAGCACACGTTCTTCTCGACCTGCGGCAGCTCCCTGTCGGTCAAGGCAGCCATGCTGGCGGTGACCGCGCCGCATCGCCGCCTGCTGGTCGGGCGCGACGCCCACAAGTCCGTCATCGCGGGGCTGATCCTGTCGGGTGTCGAGCCCGTCTGGGTCGATCCCGCCTGGGACGCCGAACGTCACCTCGCGCATCCGCCCACGGCCGAGTCGTTCGAGGACGCCTTCGCCGCCCACCCCGACGCCGACGGCGCGCTGGTGACCAGCCCTACGCCCTACGGTGCGGCCGCCGACCTGCGCGGCATCGCCGACGTCTGCCACCGGCGCGGCAAGCCCTTGATCGTCGATGAGGCATGGGGCGCCCACCTGCCCTTCCACGACAAGCTGCCGACCTGGGCGATGGACGCGGGCGCCGACATCTGCGTGACCAGCGTCCACAAGATGGGCAGCGGACTCGAACAGGGCTCGGTCTTCCACCTCCAGGGCGACCTCATCGACCCCGCGGCCCTCGCTTCCCGGGCGGATCTCCTCGGCACCACCAGTCCCTCGGTCCTGCTCTACGCGGGTCTCGACGGCTGGCGCCGCCAGATGGTCCAGGACGGCAAGCGGCTCATCGACGACGCCCTCAGCCTGGCCGCCCGCACCCGTGCGGCGATCGAGCGCATCGACGGCCTGCACGTCGACGACGCCGACGACTACTGCGGTCCGGGGCGAGCAGCGGATTTCGACCCGTTGCCCGTCGTGATCGACCTCTCCGGCCTCGGCACCACGGGTTACCGCGCCGGGGACTGGCTGCGCACCCACCACCGCGTCGACATGCACCTCTTCGACCACCGCCGGATCAGCGCCCAGCTCACGCACGCCGACGACGAGTCCACCGTGGGGCGGCTCCTCGACGCGCTGCGTGATCTGTCCGCACACGCCGATGAGTTGAGGGACGTGCCCGGGGTGATCGTGCCCGACCCGGCCCACCTGCGGATGACCCAGGCGACCCTGCCGCGCGACGCCTACTTCGCCTCCTACGAGGACGTCCCCGTCACGGACGCGGCAGGCCGTGTCGCCGCGGAGATGATCACCCCGTACCCGCCCGGGATCCCCGTCGTCCTGCCCGGTGAGCGGCTGACCGAGCCGGTTCTGACCTACCTGCGGTCGGGGGTGCGGGCGGGCATGAACCTCCCGGACGCCGCCGACAGCAGCCTGCGGACCGTCCGGGTCACCGCGAGCGCGAGCGTATAAGCGTGAGCATGGACGAGCGCAGGGACGAGCGCATGGATGGGCGCAGGGACGAGCGCATGGATGTCTTCACCGATCTCCTGTCCCCACCCATGTACGTGGTCACGGCGGTGACGGAGGACGGGCAGCGCGCGGGCTGTCTGGTCGGCTTCGCGAGCCAGTGCTCCCTGCAGCCCGTGCGGTTCGCCGTCTGGCTCTCCAAGGCCAACCACACGTACCGCCTTGCCCTGAAGGCCCGCACCCTCGTGGTCCATCTCCTGCCGCGCCACCGGCACGACCTCGCCGAGCGTTTCGGCTCGCTCTGCAGCGCCGAGGCGGACAAGTTCGCCGGCCTGAAGTGGCACGAGGGGCCGGGCGGAACCGTCGTCCTCGACGACGCGCTCGCCTGGTTCGCCGGCCGTGTCCACGACCGCGTCGACGGCGGCGACCACGTCGCCTTCTTCCTCGACCCGATCGCTGTGCACGCGGACGGGGCCGGGGGGCGGGCCCCGCTCTCGCTCCACGACGCGAGCGACATCGCTGCCGGGCATCCCGCCTAGTACGCACTCGGGGCTCATCTGGTACGCACTCGGGGCTCATCAGCGACGCAGATCACTGCCTGAGCGGCTGTGCCCCCGCTGAGCGGGGCGGTAGTCTCGTACGAGCTCAATAAGTTACCGCTTAGTAATAGTCCAGCCCCACCGGGACCGGTTCGAGGAGCCCCCATGCAACTCGCCGCGATCGTCGTTTCGCTGACACTCAGCGCGGTCGGCATTGCATTGTTCGTGCGCGCCTTTGTGCATTTCTTCCGCTTCTTCCGGCTCGGTGCACCGCTGCCGGAGAACGCGAATCGTCTGGACAATCCGTGGCAGCGGAGCGTGACGCTGGTCAAGGAGTTCCTCGGCCATACGCGGATGGCCCAGTGGGGGCTGGTGGGCTTCGCCCACTGGTTCGTCGCGCTGGGTTTCTACACGCTGATCCTGACGATCGTGAACGCGTACGGGCAGCTGTTCCATCCGGACTGGACGCTGCCGATCATCGGTGGCTGGCTGCCGTACGAGATGTACATCGAGTTCATCGGCACCGGCACCACGCTCGGCATCGTGATCATGTTCGTGATCCGGCAGCTGAGCCTGCCGACCCGGCCGGGCCGCAAGTCCCGCTTCGCCGGGTCGAACCGGACCCACGCCTACTTCGTCGACATCGTCATCTTCCTCATCGGGCTCTCGGTGATGGCGCTGCGTGGCCTGGAAGGCGTGCTGCACCACGCGGACTACGGCCCGGACAACTACGTCTCCTACAGCATGACCCTCCTCTTCGAGGGCCTCAGCCACTCCGGTGTGGAGACCTGGGTCTACTTCTTCGCCATGCTCAAGCTGAGCGCGTCGTTCATCTGGATGATCACGGTCAGCCTGAACCTCGACATGAGCATCGCCTGGCACCGCATGCTCGCCTTCCCGAACATCTGGTTCAAGCGGGAACCCTCCGGCCGCACCGCCCTGGGCGGGCTGCAGCCGATGTCCTCGGGCGGTAAGCCGATCAACTTCGAGGATCCGGGCGAGGACGACGTCTACGGCGTCTCCCAGGTCGAGCAGTTCTCCTGGAAGGGCCTGCTGGACTTCTCCACCTGCACGGAGTGCGGGCGCTGCCAGTCGCAGTGCCCCGCCT
>NZ_JBEYZK010000030.1:0-79121 GCF_040646035.1 Streptomyces sp. NPDC046465 | reverse complement strand
CGTACGGTGAGTGGTGTTCAGCCGTGTGCACTACCGATCTGCGGCGCCGGGGCGGGCCCCGGCCCTGCCGCCCGCCGCGCGGGCGGGGGCCACCGCCGGGCGGGCCGGGGGCGCCGGGGCCCAAGCCCGCTGGCGTCAGGGGGCGTTGACGGCCGCAACGGGCCGGGGAGGGGGCCCTCCCGGCGGACCGGAGCGCGTGCGGGCAGGGACCGGGGCAACCGCGCTCGGGCAGGGGGCGGGGCGGGCGCGGGCGCCCCCGTCCGCATGCCGGGGGGCGTGGTGCGGGCGGCGCCGGAGCGGGCCCCGGCCCTGCCGCCCGCCGCGCGGGCAGGGACCACCGCCGGGCGGGCCGGGGGCGCCGGGGGCCCAAGCCCGCTGCGGTCAGGGGGCGTTGACGGCCGCAGCGGGCCGGGGAGGGTGCCCTGCCGGCGGGCCGGAGGGCGTCCGCCGAGGCCGCCGGCCGCATCTGGCGGGGAAGGCCGCCCATCCCGGTCGCGGAGTCGTCCCCGCTCACCGCGGCCGCGGCCATCGAAGCCAGGCCGGCTCATCCGCGCGGGCGCCGGGTGCGGGCGGGGCCGCGCACGGAGGGCTCCCGTCCGGATCCGCCGCCCGGTGGCGGCGCCCGGCGGCGGGGCCGCGGCGGGCGCCGGGGACCGGCCGCGGCCAGGGGGAGGCCGCGCAGCCCCTCCCCCGGTGGGCCGGTGGGGACCGCCCGGCCGGCCCCCGGGCGGGGCGTGGGAGGGCGCGGCGGCGCGAGCGCGGGGCATCCGGCCGCGGGAAGGGGCGGGCCGGGGGCGCCGCCGGCGGGGCGGGGCGCCGGGGGCGGGCGGGGGGTGCGGGGCTGCCGGGCGGCTGCCCCGGCAGGCCGGCGGGCGCGGCGCGGGGTGGGGTGGGGGTCAGAGGATGTGGATGGAGGATTCGGCGTGGCGGCGGGCCAGTTGCAGGGTCTGGCGGCTTTCGTGGCCGAGCTGGGCGCGGATGCGCGAGCGGGCGTCGGCCAGGGTGGCGCCGGCGCCCAGGACCTGCTCGATGCTCTCCTCGCAGAGGATGACGTGGTGCTGGGCGACGACGGTGACGCCGTGTTCGTCGGGCAGGACCGACCATTCGCCGCAGTGCGCGTTCAGCAGCGGGCGCGGGGAGGTCGCCTTGTGCACGATGCGCCCGGCGTGCGGGAAGCAGATCCGCAGGCCGGATTCGCTGTGGCGGCCGGTGCCGTCGGCGGCGGCCAGGTCCAGGGTGACCTGCTGGATGCCCGCGTGGGGTTCGCGCAGGGCGATGCCGCGCACGTGCGGGAGGCGGCCGGGCCAGCGGGCCGCGTCGTACAGGACGTGGTAGACGAGTTCGGGGGGCCCCTGCACGCGCAGGGTCTCGGCGAAGGACAGCGTCAGCTGGTCCAGGCGGTGCCACCGTTCGGCCAGGAACTGCAGGCCCTGCAGGGCCGAGCGGCTGCCGGCGGCGGTGAGCTCGGCGAGCCGCTCGCCGTCCTGGGGGCGCCCGGGGGCGGTGGTGAACTCGTGCTCCACGCTCAGCCGGCAGCGGCCGGCGGCCCGCTCCGTGACCTGCCAGCGCCCGGCCATGGAGGTGGCGGGCTCCATGAGCAGGTCCTGGCGGAAGGAGATGCAGCGGCCCGCGAGGTCCTGCAGGCGCTCGGAGGTCCAGGAGATGACCTGGTCCTGGGCCAGCGCCCACACCCGCAGCCGTTCGTGGACGCCGTCGAAGGCCAGCCGCTGGGCGTAGACGTTGCGCGGCAGATACAGCGGCCAGCGTTCGGGGTCGGCGATCAGCGCGTAGACGACGCCGGCGGGCGCGGCCACCTCGATGGTGTGGGCCAGGTGGTGGACGCGCTGCCCGGACACCGGGCCTCCTCTCCTGCAACCGGCGCACGGCGCCTGGGGGCGACGGGCCCCCGGCCGGAGCGGCGGTGGTGGCGATCCCCCGATTCTCCCGCGAGTCTTGCCCGCCGCGCTCGACGCACGCCCGCAGACGGCTCGAGCCCGCCCGGACCCCGGCCCCAGGGCCGGGCCAGCCCAGACCCGGGGCCGGGCCCAGACCCGGGCCCAGGGCCGGGTCCGGGTCCGGGCTGAGTCCCGGGCCGGGCTGGGTCCGGGTCCGGGCTGAGTCCCGGGCCGGGGCCGGGGCCGGGGCCGGGTGTCCGGGTGCGGCGGCGGGCGCCCGGCCGGGCCGGCTCAGGCGGCGTAGAGGTCGAACGTCGAGCCGCGCCGCGGCCCGGCCACCACATCCAGCTGCGGGTCGACGGCCAGCATCGCCTGGTGCAGGCGCTGGACCTGCGGGGAGGGCTCCACCCCCAGGCCCTCGATCATGCGGATGCGCAGCCTGCGGTAGATCTCCAGGGCCGAGGCCTGGCGCCCCGAACGGTAGAGCGCCACCATCGCCTGCGAGTGCAGCCCCTCGTGCTGGGGATAGCGGGCGGTCAGCTCGGTCAGCTCGGCGATCAGCTCGGAGTGCCGGCCCAGACGCAGATCGGCGTCGATCCGCCGCTCCACGGTGCCCAGACGGGACTCCTCCAGACGCATGACCTCGATCTCCAGGATCGGCCCGACCCGCACATCGACCAGCGCGGGCCCGCGCCACAGCGCCAGCGCCCGGCAGAACCGGTCGGCGGCGGTGGCATCGTCACCGGTCTCAAAGGCCGCACGGCCCTCGGTGGCCAGCCGCTCGTACTGGTGCACATCCACACTCTCGGCCGGTATCTGCATGAGATACCCGCCGTGCCGGGTGGCCAGGACCTCCTTGGCACTGCCGGGGGCATCGGGACCCAGCGCGGTGCCCAGATGCCGGCGCAGCTGCAGGATGTAGGTCTGCAACGTGGTCAGCGCGCTCTGCGGGGGCTCGGTGCCCCAGAGCTCCTCCATGAGCGTGGGAACGGGCATCACCCGTCCGGGGTAGAGGGCAAAAAGGGACAGAATCTGCCGCGGCTTGCTGGCCGTCGGAACAATCGATCCCCCGTTGACCTCGGCGCTCAACGGACCCAGAACCTGAATCTTCATGGGTTTCCTCCGAAACGTCGTCGAGTTCCTGTCATGACGGCAGTACGCCGCGGGCGGTGCATGGATACGTGAGGCCATCTCCTTGTCCTGGATCCAACAAACCAGAGCCAGAGCCCGGCACCCCGGGCCCGGCACCCCGGGCCCAAAGGGCCGGCCCCCGCCGGGAGGCCCGCCCGCCCCGGCCCGGGACGAGTGAGAGAACGGATGAGAAGGCGGACGAGGAAGCGGACGAGGCGGCGGAGGAGGAGGCAGGTGAGGGGGCGGGTGAGGGGGCGTCAGGCGGCGTGCCCCGCCCGCACGTTAGGCGCATCAGGCCAGGGGCGCGTGGGCTGGAGTGAAGTCCACACGACGGGCGGGGAAACGTTGTCCGCCACCACCCCACCCCACCCCGGCAGGGGGCCCGCCGCACACCGCACACCGCCCACCGGCCGCCGGGAGCCCGCCCCGGACCGGCCCCCCAGGGGGCCGCCGCGCGGCGGCCGGGACCACAGCACCCGCACGCAGGCCGCACGGCAGACCGACGACGACGGACAGGAAACGGCGGACCGGCGACGGCGGACCGGCGACCGGGACACGGGGCACGGGCACAGGGCCGGGGGCACGGGGGCGGGGCTAGCCGGTGGGGGCCAGGTGCTCCCCGCCGGGCGCCGCCAGCGGGGCCGCGACGTCGAGGCCGGCACCCAGGATGGAACGCTGCAGCCGCCGCAGCCGCGCCGAGGGCTCCAGCCCCAGCTCCCGCACCAGGGTGGCCCGCAGCCGCTGATAGACATCCAGCGCCTCACCGCGCCGCCCCGACCGGTGCAGCGCCAGCATGAACTGGGCGTGCAGACTCTCATGCGTACGGTAGCCGTTGACCAGCACGGTCAGCTCGGCCAGCAGCTCACGGTGCCGGCCCAGCCGCAGATCCGCCTCGATCCGCCGGTCCAGCGCACACAGCCGGCTCTCCTCCAGCCGCTTGATCTCCATCCGCAGCTGCGGACCCGCCTGCACATCGGCGAACGCGGTACCCGACCACAACGCCAGCGCCTCCCGCAACTGCCGCGCCGCCCCCGCCCAATCCCCGCCGTCCATCGCCCGGTACCCCGCCCCCGCCAGCCGCTCGAACCTGCGCACATCACTGGACCCCCCACCGGCCGCCAGCAGATACCCGCCCGGCATCGTCACCAGCACATCCTTGGCCCGCACCCGCCCCCCACCCCCCACACCAGCAACACCGGCGGCCGCACCGGGGACGGCCGCACCGGGGCCAGTGCCGGCGTCCAGGGCGGCGGCGATCAGCTCCCGCAGCTGCAGCACATAGGTCTGCAGAGTGGTCCGGGCACTGCGCGGCGGCGCCGTGCCCCACAGCTCCTCGCTCAGCACCGACACCGGGACCATCCGGCCGGCCTGCAACGCCAGCAGGGCCAGCACCTGCCGCGGCTTGGGAGCCGTGGGAACGAGCGACCGGCCCCCCTCCCGCACCGCCAGCGCGCCGAGTACCTCGATGTCCACAGCGTCCCCCTGAAGGTGGTTGATGCCGCTCCCACGGGGAGGCGATCCCCCCTACCGCAGCCAGATTCAATTAGATTCCCCCACCCCTGTCAATAGAAAACCGCGTAGCTGGTTTCTAGCCGCCCCCGACCCGCCCTCCGCCACCCCACCCGCCCCCCTCAAGCCCCCCTCGAGGACACCGCAGACCACCCGGCCCACCCCACCCGCCCCCAGCCCACCACCCCGGCCGCCCCCGACCCGCCCGGACCGGCCCCCCACCAAAACAGCCAACACCCGCTGTTTCCACCGAACACCCCCCACCCCAAACCCCACAACCAAACCAACAACAACACGACACCAACACCACAAACACCACAGACGGAACCGACGAAGCGAAAGACAAGAGACGAGGCGAGGCGGGACGAGAGACGGGACGAGGCGAGAGGCAGGGCGGGCGAGAGGCGGGGCGGGACGGGGAGAGAGACAGGGGGCAGGGCGGGACGGGGCGAGAGACACACACGACCGAACGAGGGGCCACCAGGACGGACAGACCACAGGACGGATAAGACAAGGCAGGCCCGAGGGACGAGGCGGAGCGAGGGACCAGGCAGGCCGAGAGGCGAGGGGCGCGGCAGGCCCGAACGGACAGGACGGAACACCAGGGAGGAACACCGGACACCCCAACACCAGCGACACCAGCGACACCGGCCACACCCCGCAGCAAGAAGACAGCAGGGCGGGGCACATCACCTCACCGGAGCAGACACCCAGGACACACCCGAGAACAACAAGAACACCCCCAGAGGAGCGGGACCCGAGCCCCCCAGAGGCCCGGACAAGAAGACCCCCGGAGGCCCGGACGAGAAGACCCCCAGACCCAGGACAAAAGAGCACCACAGCCCGAGACAGGAGGACCAAAGCCGGAGCCAGGACCGGAACCAGGGCAGGGGCCGGAGCCGGAGCCCGGACCGGAGCCGGAGCCGGAGCCCAGGACAGGAGAGCGCCGCCGGGGCAGGAGGACCCCGGGGCAGGAAAGGCCGGGAGCACACAAGCCACCCGGAACACCCCAACCAGCCCAAACACCCACCGCATCCAGGAAACCCGAAGCGACCGAAAACACCCCGAGGCATCCCGAGGCGACCCGAGACGGCCCGGCCGACCGAGAAATTCCAGCCGACCAAGGCACACAAGACATTCGGACCGACCAGAGCACACAAAGCGACCGGAATGTCGGGTGCGACCGGGCTGCTCGAAGCGCCCGGAGCAACCGGGGAGTTCAAGGTGTTCGGACCGACCACTCCGGCAGACGGACGGACCGACCGGGACTCCGACAGGCGCACAGACAGGGCGGGACGTGCGGGGCCGCAGGCACGAGCGGGCGCCGGGCAGCCCCGGGACACGCACCGCATCCCCGCGCTCCAAACCGCTCGTCCGGTTTATTCTTCGGAAGCTGCCGCCGGGCCGCCGGACACCTGCGGCGGGTTTCGGTCACCGCCCCCGGACCGGCGGAGCCAGAACGGAACCCCCATCTTTCGGCCAACATGACGCCACTGCCCGCCAGTTCACGCCCGAGCGACCCGCCGAGGTGACCCACCCCACGGGCACCGACCCCGGGCAAACGGAATACGTCACACCCCTACCGCTGGGACAACCCGACCCGTCACTCCTCTAGATATCAAACCGCCAAGTTGGTTTTATACGGTGACCGGAAACCATTCCCGACGGGAGCCACCAGTGAGCAAGCAGGAACGGGCCACCCGGACCCGCACGGCACTCATCCTCTCGGCCGCACGCCTGTTCGAACGCTACGGCTACGTCAAAGCCAGCCTCGACGAGATCAGCTCAGGCGCAGGCGTCAGCCGCGGCGCCCTGCACTTCCACTTCGAAAGCAAAGCCGCCCTCGCCGACGCCGTCGAGCACACCGCCGCCACCACCCTCCACCACACCGCCCACAACCTCCCCCACCACACCAACCCCATCCAAACCCTCATCGACCTCTCCCACCGCATGATCCACCTCCTCCACCACGACATCACCGTCCGCGCCGGATTCCGCCTCAACACCGACACCAGCCCCCGCACCCCCCTCAACCTCCGCCACCAATGGCACACCTGCATCCACCACCACGTCACCCAAGCCGCCCACCAGCACTCCCTCGCCCCCCACATCTCCCCCGACGCCCTCACCAACATCATCGTCGCCACCACCACCGGCCTCGAAACCCTCGCCCGCACCAACCCCACCTGGCTCACCCCCACCCCCCTCACCCACTTCTGGCAACTCCTCCTCCCCACCATCACCAACCCACCCACCAACCCCCACACCAACCCACACCCCACACCCACACCCACCCCCACACCACCCACCAGCACAGAAACAGGAACAGGAACAGAAACAGGAACACCACCAGAGACCAAAACCAGACCAACAACCAACTCCACACCCCACACCCACAGACCGGGGCCGGACACCAAAACAAAGACAAAAACAAAAACCGGCACAACAGACGCCAGGCCACACACAAAAAACCGACCCAAAAAAACAGCAAGCACCCTCTGATCACACCACCTCCCAAATACAACAACCGGAAGCCCGGGGCGATCCGAGTGCACCTCGCACGCTTCCGGTTCAGATGTGTCTTCAAGGTCGCGGGCCGTAGGGCGTCGAGCCGCATGACGATGGCCTTGCCGTGGAAATGGAGTACCAGCAGGGTGTTCGCGGTGGCCGACATCGGAGTGCGCTGTCGGTAGAAGGAGTCGATGTCCACAACCACGGCAGCCACCAGCAGTTCGGCCTGGCGCTCGCCCAGCACCGCTCCGCATCGCCCATCGATCGAAGCCTTCGCCTGGTCGAACGAGCCGCGGAACCGCTTCGCAGGCTGTTAGGAGCCCAACACGCAAGCCAGCAGCCGGGAATGCCCCGCCTCGCGGTAGGGGCGGCCCTTCCCGCCCGCGCCCCTGACCGGCCCCTGCCAGCCGCACTCGTCCTGCGCTTGTTGCTCGTGCTCACGCAGGTTCAGGTGGCCTGGAGCAGCAGTCGCGGCGTCTCGCGTCCGCGGATCTCGATCGTCTCTTCTAGCTCGTGGTGAGCCGTCGCGGTCGTCTGTGCTGTGGCCAACGCGCCTTTCAGGCATTCGAAGGCCCCTTGTCGCCCCTGCTGTCGCCCCGGCGAATGCCTCGATGGCGTCCGAGGCGTCGTACGGTTCCATCGCGCTCTTCACTCCGCACCTCAAGTCTGGCCGGTTACCTCCGAATTTAGAGAGAAGAGCCTTGAACGTTCCGCAGGTTCGAGGGCTGAGACCACCCCAGTCACGGTCTCCCGAGCCACCCGCAGCCGGCGCCACCCTCACGGCAGCCCGGGCGACGAATGGTCGGCACGGCGACGAGCGGAAATTTACCGCGCGGTCCCGTTCAGCGGCACCCGCCGTGCCACCACCTTGCGGTAGTTGATGCGCTAGCCCTGATCAGTAAGCACCAGGGTGTCTTCGTAGGTGACGCTGCCGCTCGTCCCGTCCACATTTACTCCGATGCCCTTGGAACGGGCATGCACCTGACCATCCGCCCCCTCAGTAAGAACGGTATTGGTCACGTGATGCCCCGCAGGATTCCCATCTCCCATAGCGATCGCTGCCGCCCGGATGGCCTCCACCCCCCTCAAAGGCTCCAGTCCGAAGTCCGTGACGTCGTAGAGCACTGCGTCGGTGAACAACTCATCGAACCGGTTCAGCTCTCCCTCGTCGCAGAAGTGACCATGCATCGAGATCAACTCGCATATGGCGGCGCGGTCATCGACTTTCAGGGCCACAGAAGTCCTCGCGGAGGTCGGGGAAACTCATGGTGACGACCCGGGCGAAGAACCCGGTCACACCGGGCCCGACGCTATGCGCCGGCCCCGCCACGCGCCGCTACATTCGCAGACCACCAGCTCAGGCCCTCCCCGCGAGCGAGCCGCTCCCTGAGGGAAACAACCCCACTCCCGGCACAGCAGCCGCCACCGCACGTTCTACCGCGCCGCGTTCGCCTTGACCCAGTCATCGACGGTGACCACATCCGCCCACTGCGGGAACAACCGCTCCACAAGCACCCGGTGCACCTCCGGATCCGTATCCAGACAAGCATCGGAAAGAACAGTGAGGCCGAAGTCCATATCGTTCGCCTGGCACAGGGTCGACAGCACCACAGCACTCGTCGCAATGCCGGTAAGCACGAGACTGTCGATACCTCGCGCCCGCAGCACCAGATCGAGATCACTGCCCCAGAACGCGCTCGCGCGCCTCTTGGTGACCACCACATCGCCCGGCCGGGGCGCCACGTCAGGGTGGATTTCAGTGCCGGGAGCGCCCTCTACGTAGAGGCCGTCCTGCGCGATGGCAGCCAGAGCCCTGTTACGCATACCAACCTCCGGGAAACCAGGACGCAGCCCAATGACCACGTAGATCACGGAGACGCCGGCTCCTCGGGCACTGTCAATCGCCCTTCGCAGGCGCGACACGTAACCGGAACCATCGTCAACAATGTCCACGATGGCCTGCTGAACGTCCATCACAAGAAGAGCACTGCCCATAACGCCTCCAAAAGCCAAACCAACCCAAGGAATTCAAGCAGCCACATGTCCACACCCGGAACGAGTCCGGACACAAGCACAACCAGGACGCCTCACCAAGCAAAACCCGACAACACATTAGGCGAGGTCAATCAGACAGACGCAAGTACCGAACAGGCTAGACAGGCTAGGCGCATCGGAGACATAGAGTGCCGTGGACAGCCTCGACACCCACCGCAAGCGGCGCTGCATGGAAGCCGTCCACAGCGGCGCGGTCGGTCGCGGCGAATGCGATGTGCAGCTCACGGGCAGGCGCAGGGTCGGTCGCCTGGACCAGCCACAACGGGTGGTCCGTGACCCCGAAGCTGATGTTCTCGCCGAACTGCTTCTTCCGCTCGCCACCTGGCGGATCCAGTACGGCGTCGCAGAAGGCGGCGTCGGCCGCGATGCCATGCGCTTGGATAGCGAAATGATCAAGCATGCATCACCTCTCCGCCATCACACGGCAGTTGTCGCGCCACTTGTAGCGGAGGGTGCAGCGGTGACGACGGGCGCGGCCACTGGTGATCGCCGTGAGTGAAGGCAGAGGATCAGACGGAGACCGAAGGTCACGGCGTTGGCCTTGCTCGTCAGGGCGAGGGGTTCGAGGGGCTGATGGCGCGGATAGCCGGGCGTTTTCGCATGTTTTGAACTCCGGTGCCAGGTGGGGGGAGTTCGCTCGGGGGCTGTCCGCGGGCACCGGCACACAAGGCCCGCGCCGATACGACGGCTGGGCCGCCGTCGACCTGATCCCCACCCACTCGGCGGGCACCTGCCAGTTGCTGATCCGCTGCCACCGCACCACCGGCGAGGTGGCCTACTACCGCTGCTTCAGCCCACGGCGAGTGGCGCTGCCCGTACTGGTCCGCGTTGCCGGAGCCCGACGAGATACGGCGAATGTCCGCCCCACCCGCCGCGCCCCCGACCGGCCAACGCGACCATCGCCCGCGCTGGTCCCTTCGATGTCGTCAACGCCAGGCCCGCGCTCGCGCCCTCCACTACCGCCGACGCGAGGCCACAACGTGAAGGTCCACCCATACAGATGGAGTATTAATTGACCGGCCTCAGAAGCAACCGACCAAAGCCAGTGCGGCCTGAGGGGCCCCTCAGGCCGCCGTTAGCGCCGCCAGGGCGCGGTCCATCGCGGCGTTGAACTCCTCCGGCGTCAGCGGCAGCCGGGACTTGACGTCCCGACTCCACTGGTCGGCGAGGACCTCGGCGGAGCCCGCCTCGACACCGTCGAGCGCCGCGTCGGCCAGGTCCGACGGCGCGATCTTGTCCACGGGCCAGCCCGCGGCCATGTCGGTGTCGGCCAGGCCGAGGTGCACGGCTGTCACCAGCGTGCCCTGCTCGGCGAGCTCCAGGCGGACGCCGTTGGTCATGGCCCAGGCGGCGGCCTTGGTCAGGTGGTAGGCGTTGGCGCCCCTGCCCCCGAACCACGACATGGCGGAGAGGATGTTGACGATCGCGCCCCCGCCGTTCCCGGCGAGCGCCGGCGCGAACTCCCGGACCATTCCCAGGTGGCCGAACACGTTGGTTTCCAGCTCGTGCCGCACCGCGTCCAGCGAACCGGTCACCAGGTCGGTCCCCGTCTGAATCCCCGCGTTGTTGATGAGCAGCGAGACGTCCGGGGCGGCCTCGGCGGCTGCCCTCACGGATGTGGGATCAGCGATGTCGAGGGGCAGCACCTCGACCCCGGGCAGGTCCACGGTCTCCGGCCGACGGGCCGTCGCGTAGACCTTGCGGGCGCCACGTTCGAGCAGGCGTTGGGCGAAGGCGCGGCCCAGGCCGCGGTTGGCTCCGGTGACAAGGGCAACTGAGTTGTTGATGTCCATGCCCGGTACGCTAAAACCTGACGTTGACGTCAGAGGCAAGTGGTGGCCGTCAGGGCCATCAGGACCGCGGTGAGAGGAACCACCATGACCGTCACAGAAGCCGCGGCCGAGCGGCTGATCCGGATCGGCGAGGTGGCACGGGGTGCCGACGTCTCGGTACGCGCCGTGCGCTACTACGAGGAGCAGGGGCTGCTCACCGCGGAACGTAGCCCATCCGGCCAGCGCCTCTACCGGAAGGACGCCATCCCCCTGGTCCGCTTTTTCCAGCAGATGTTCGCCGCCGGCCTGAGCAGCCGAAGGATCACGGAACTTCTTCCGTGCTGGGACTCCGGGCACACCGACGCCGAGCAACGAGCCATGCTGCGCGCCGAGCGTGACCGCATCCAGGCCAAGGTCGACGACCTGCAGGCCGCCCTGGACCGCCTCGACGAGGTCATCGCGATCACGGACACGCACCCGTAGGCGCGGTCGGTCGGAGGGGGGCACCACATCGGAACGCCTACGAGGGGGGGCGGGGAGATCGTCGCGACGAGGCCGGTGACCGGGACATGATTCGAACTCTTCGGTAGGCCCCACAGTCCGTCCGTCATCCTTCAGCTCAGCACGTCTCCACGATCTCCACGTCTATACGTCAATACGTGTAGACGTCAGCTCGTCAGTTCGGTGGGCGCCGACCGTCGTTGGTTGTCGTTGGCCGTGCCCTCACCACAGGAAGTGACATAGCGGACCAGAACTGGCTGCAGCACCGCGAGCAGCAGACATGCGAGCGCCATCGCACTCCACAGCCCGGCTGGCCCGGCACGCTCGAGCAGTTGCGTCCCGACGAGAGGTGCTGCGATCCCCGCTACGCCCCAACTGGTGCCGTATACAGCCAGATAGCGCCCCGCCGCGCCCGCCGGGGCCAGCCCGGCGACCACCGCGTACACGCGGCCCATCAAGAGTAGATCGCCCACACTCCACACCACGGTTGCCCCCATGTAGCCGGCCAGATCGTGAGCGAGTGCGTATCAACCCAACCCTGATGCCAGCAGCAAATACCCGGCAACGAAGGCAGCGGGCGCCGAGAGCGTGTTCAGTCGGCTGCAGCGCATCAGCGGTTGGCCTGCGCAGATGGTGAGCGCGGAGGCACTGAACAACAGCCCGGCGTCGGCGGGCTGTTGGCCCTGATGGTGCATGGCGATCGGCAGTGTGATCATGATCTGGAGGTAGATCACGGCGAACAGTGTCCCTGTGGCGAGCAGGAACAGCAGGGAACGGTCGCGCCACGGGGCGACAGCGGCCGACTGCTCGGGGTCGAGCGGCGGGGGCGTGCGGTGGTCGGCGGGCAGGACCAAGTGCACGGCGAGCGCGCAGAGCAGGCAGGTGAGGGCGTCCGCGGCGAAAAGCCAGCGCAGGTCCCAGTGGCCCAAGCCTGCCGCGAGGAGCCCGGCGCCCATGCCCGCCGCGGCCAGGGCCGCGTTCAACAGGCCGTAGGCGCGCACGTGTTCAGTGGGCGCCACCACGTCAGCGATCACGGCCTGGCTCGGCGGTTCGTAGAGCTCGAAGACCAGCCCCAGCAGGACTGCGCAGCAGATGACCCCTGCCAGGCTGTCGACCGCGGCGAGCCCCAGCTGCGCCGCCGCGCAGCCCGTCAGGCCCGCCACGATCGTGCGGCGTCGGCCGATCCGGTCGGCCAGGCGTCCACCGATCAGGCGTGAGGGAATCGTGGCCAGGCCGAAGGCAGCGCTGACGCCACCGGCGACGGCGGGGTCGGCCCCGAAGTCGGTCGTGATGAGCGCGGTGAGGAACGGCATCGAGAACGCGCCGAGCCGGTTGACCGCCCGCGCCGGGATCAGCAGCCGCACCGCGCGCGGCAACCGTCCGCTGCCCTGCATACAGCCCCCACCCGTGACCAGCCCTGCGCCCTGTAACCAGCCACCGTGACTAGCCACCGCGACCAGTCACCGTGACTAGCCACCGCGACCAGTCACCGTGACTAGCCACCGCGACCAGTCACCGCGACCAGTCACCGTGACCAGCGAATCAGATAATGTCGGTGACGCCTGGACGCTAAGTCCCGAAGGAGTGACCAGTCAAGTGATGTTCGATGGTCACGTGCTGACGCTGCTCGATGCGGCTGTCTCGCTCGTGAATGCGCTGACCGACGGTTCTCGGCAAGGGCGCCCCTACGCCGCCCCAAGCGGCGCTCAGCTCCCCCGGGCCGTCCACGAGGCGCTGCCCCTCGCAGAGGCCCGTGATGCCGCCGTCGACCCGGAACACGCGGTCTACCTCGCGCGGACAGCCCAGCGATTGAGGGCAGTATTCGACGCCGTCGACGACGGCCGCACCAACGACGCGGCAGACCTCGTGAACGCCCTGCTGCGCACCACCGGCGCCCGCCCGCAACTCGACCGCGTCGACGGTGAACCCTGGCAGGTCCACTTCCACGGCACCACGGACACTCTCGCCGAAGGCTGGAGCGCAGGATGCGCCACCGCGTTGGCCTTGGCCATCGGCAGCAACCTCGCCGGCCGCCTCGGCGTCTGCACAGCACCGCAGTGCGACCGCGTCTACGTCGACAACTCCCGTAACGCCGTCCGCCACTTCTGCTCGAACGCATGCCGCAACCGCGTCAAAGCCGCGGCCTTCCGCGCACGCAACAGCACACCGAACTGAGGTCGATCAGTACCGCCAGCTCGGGCAGGGCGAAGTGGGGCAGGGCGGGGGTACGGCTGGCTCACCAGCTAACAACCCGCCAGCTATCAACCCGCCAGCTGACAACCCACCGGCTGACAGCTCACCAGGTCTTACCCGCCTGCTCCCGGATCGTGCGATTGATCCGGTTGAAGAAGTTGGTCACCGCGATCTCCAGGATGATCGCGCCCAGTTGCTCCTCCGTGAATTGATCAGCGACCGAGTCCCAGATCTCGTCGGTCACGCCCGGCGCGCCGTCCTGGATCCGGGTGGCAGCCTCGGTCAGCTCCAGCGCCGCCCTCTCCTCATCGGTGAAGAAAGGTGTCTCGCGCCACGCCACCACGTTGTGCAGCCGCTCCTCGGTCTCCCCGGCCTTCCTCGCAGCCTCGATCGAGGCGAAGACGCACGGGCTGCAACCGTTGATCTGACTGCCCCGCAGGTGAATCAGCGACAGCAGGCGCTGGTCCACGCCCCCGGCGTGAATCGCCTTGTAGAGGTGCTGTATCGCGGTGGCCAGATCGGGGTTCATCGCGCTCTTCATACGTGCTTCCATCGGTCCCGCTCCTTCATTGGTTACCTGCGCCCGTCCGGGCTCGTCATCACCCATGACGGAGCGGATCCGAGGAAGGTAACAACATGCCCCACACCCCAACCACGAACACCACGAACACCACACCCACAGACACCACACCCACGAACCCGATGGCCGAGGCGTTCGAGTCCCAGCGCAGACGGCTGCTCGCGGTCGCCTATCGCGTGCTCGGATCGCACGCTGATGCCGAGGATGTGGTCCAGGAGGCGTGGCTGCGTCTCTCCCGCCAGGACTCGGCGGCCATCGACAACCTCGGCGGCTGGTTGACCACCGTGGTCGGCCGGATCAGTCTCGACGTCCTGCGATCGCGCCGGGCCCGCCCCGAGGCGTCGTACGACGACCAGCTACCCGAGCTCGTCGTGACGATCGACGACGGTCCGGCTCCCGAGGAGGATGCGGTCCTCGCCGACTCCGTGGGGCTCGCGCTCCTGGTCGTCCTCGACTCCCTCGGGCCGAGCGAGCGGCTGGCGTTCGTCCTGCACGACCTGTTCGCGGTGCCGTTCGACGAGATCGGCACGATCCTCGGCAAATCCACCGCCGCAGCCAAGATGCTCGCAAGCCGTGCCCGTAGGAAAGTGCAGGCGACCGAGCGGCCCGCAGGGGTCGGGCAGGAGCAGCGCAAAGTGGTCCAAGCCTTCCTGGAAGCCGCCCGCCTCGGTGAATTCGAGGGACTGTTGCGGGTTCTCGACCCCGAGGTGAGGCTGACCGTCGACACCCCTGCCGGTAGGGTCGTCGTCCTCGGGGCCACCGAAGTGGCTGCGGGCGCGAAGCTGGCCTCCGGCGCAGCCACGCTGGGGCGAGCGGCCATCGTCAATGGGCTGCCGGGGGTCATCTCCTGGCACGAGAACGGCACCCCACTGTCGGTCCTCGCGTTCGATGTCGTCGACGGCCGGATCGCCGCCATCACGGCCGTGGTCGATCCGGCCAAGCTCGCGCTGATGGACCTTCCAGCAGCGGCGGCATGAGCGACGGTACTGGTACTGGCGGACAGGGACGTGATGCCGTGACAGACGCTGAGCGGCAAGATGATCCGGCACACCTGGCGAACCTCCTGGTACAGGCGGCAGGTGACGGCGACGCCGAGCTGGTGAAACAAGTACTCGGGACGAGCCTTGTCGATGCGGACGCGCAGAGCAACGAGCGGCGTACAGGGCTCGATCAGGCGGTGCGTCGGGGGCACGGCCGTGTCGTGAGCGTCCTCATCGAGGCCGGTGCGGATCCGGGGCAGCAGGTGGGGGCGTATCGCGAGACCACACCGCTGTGTCTGGCGGCGGCCCATGGGCACACCTCAGTGGTCGAGGCTCTCCTCGATGCCGGTGTTCACCCCGATACCCGGAACAGGATGGGGCACCTGCCGTTGGTCCTGGCGGCCACGGTCGGCCAAGAGGGTCACATGTCTACCGTGGACCTGCTGCTGGACCGTGGCGCCGACATCGACGCGGAGATGAAGGGCCGGACCGCCCTCGACTGGGCGGCCGGGTTCGGACAAGGGCGTATGGTGCGGCATCTGCTCAGCCGCGCCGCCGCCCATTCCACGGCCGTGTCCGTCGCACGTGTCACACCCTGTCCCCTCACACCCTGCTTCTGAGACTGATGAGGCTCTCGCTGCTGCCCCTGAGCGAGGTCGCCGCCGTAGCGCTCCTGCCCTGCGTGGGCACCGCCGGGCCGTTGTCCGACCCGTCGCTGCCTTCCTGCGGCCTCGGCCTCCGAGTACGGTAGGCGGCCCGGTACGCGGCGGGCGAGGAGCCGAGCTGGCTGCGGAAGTGCCCGCGCAGCGCCACCGCCGAGCGGAAGCCGCAGCGTCCCGCGATGTCGTCCACCGGATACTCCGAAGTCTCCAGGAGCCGCTGGGCCTGGAGCACCCGCTGGGTGATCAGCCATTGCAGCGGCGCACTGCCGGTCAGCGAGCGGAACCTGCGGTCGAAGGTGCGCCTGCTCATGTACGCGCGCGCGGCCAGGGTCTCCACGTCGAACTGCTCATGCAGGTGTTCCAGGGCCCACGCGACGACCTCGGCGAGCGGGTCCGCGCCGATCTCCTCGGGCAGCGATCGGTCGAGATAGCGCTCCGGCCCGCCGGAGCGGCGCGGCGGCACCACCAGGCGACGAGCCAGGGCTCCCGCCGCCTCGTTGCCGTGGTCGGAGCGCACGATGTGCAGACACAGGTCGATGTCTGCCGCCGTGCCCGCCGAAGTCAGTACGTCGCCGTCGTCCACGAAGAGTTCGCGCGGGTCGATGTGTGCCGACGGATAGCGCTTGGCCAACGTCGGCGCGTACATCCAGTGCGTGGTGGCCGGCCGCCCGTCCAGCAGCCCGGCGGCCGCCAGCACGAAGGCCCCAGTGCACAGGCCGACGATGCGCGCCCCTTCTTCGTGCGCGCGCCGCAGGGCGTCCAGTGCCTCCTTCGGCGGGGGCGAGGTGATGGACCGCCAGGCGGGCACCACCACGGTTCCGGCCCGCGCAATGGCCTCCAGGCCGTAGGGGGCGCTGAGTTCGAGCCCGCCGGTGCTGCGCAGCGGGCCCTCTTCGCCCGCGCACACCAGCAGGCGGTACCGGGGGACCCCCGCGTCCTCACGGTCAATTCCGAACACGGAGAGCGGAATCGAGCTCTCGAAAATGGGACCGCCGCTGAACAGCAGCACGGCGACGACCTCCCGTCGACGTCGCCCGGCGAGCCTCCGTACGCCTTCCGACGCGGCCGAAGGCCCCAACCGGCCACCCGACCGGCCGCCCGCCCAGTCACCCGGCCGATCATGCGTCTGGTCTTGCGGCCGCTCGTACGATCGGTCGTGCGGCCGAGGGCCAGGACCCGGGCCAGGGCCAGGACCCGGGCCAGGAACATGACCCAAGCGCGCCCGGATCCGCTCCAGACCCGCCTCGCTGTCAAAGGTCTCTTCGAGCGCCTGCCCCACCGCACCTTCGGTGGCCTCAAGTGCCCTGGTCAAAGTCTCGTCGCCGGTCACATCCGGTTCATCACGCATCGCTCGTCTCCCCGCTCACGACAGCCAGCCGACTGCGGGCCTGGTGAATCAGGTTGCGTACTGTGCTGCTGGTGACTCCCATGTCTTGGGCCGCCTCGTCGGTCGAACATCCCGCGATGTGCACGAGGACCAGAGCCTGCCGCTGACGCTCCGAGAGCTCTCCGATGGCTTCCAGGAGGTTACGGAACGTCTCTCTCACCGCCACTTGGTCCTCGACCGGCATCGCACCGCCGTCCCGGTCCGTCTCCTCCCCCAGTGGGACCGTCTCGACCCCGCGTCGATATACCGACATCGCGTGCCGGACCGCGGTCTTGACGAGCCAGCCCTGCCAGTTCCTGATCTCCTCTGCTCCTGGCTTGCGCAGGTGTTCCCCCGCTTGCACGAAAGCATGCTGGCAACCTTCCCAGCCGTCGTGGCTGTTCCCCGCGGCAGCCACAGTCGCTTTACGGAGCACCACTTTGCCGTACCTCCGGAAGAGGGTCTCGACCCGCACTACACACGCGTCGCTCCACCCGTCCGAGTAGTCGTCCGAGTACCCGTCAGCAGCAGGCGGTCGCTCACCGGTATCGCTCGTCACCGACACCAGCCCTTCCGGCCGCGGGGACGGTGATCTCCCACTCGCTCATCGCCCTCCCCTGAGCATCCTGCGTTCTGAAACGGACCCGCGTCCCGCCGGGTGACAGGCGCAGCACGGCAACGACCGCAGCCCAACGGGCCCGCTCCCGCACTCGGTACGCAAGCGCGGCCGCCATCGTGCCCAGGACCGGCACGTACGTGAGGGCCATCAGCCACACATTGTCACCCACGGCGCTCGACTCCTCCATCGTCGACGACAACTCCTTCTGCCCGATAGAGAGTTGAGAGCCCCGAAACGTCTAGGAACCCGAGCCGACACCTAATCCGTACCCGCATCCGTACCCGCTCAGCCCGCCCGGGACGCGAGGCCAAGTGGCGCGCGCCGTCACCACGGCTCGTCATCACGGCTCGTCATCACGGCTCAACCAGAAGCTGCCAGAACCAGCCAGGCCTAGTCATACGACCGACCACAAGCCTGCGTGACGCGGGGCGGAATCATCCAGCTTTTCGATCAGCCATAGGGCGGGCCCGACCAGGCCGACACGACCGGTGAAATGTCCGCTCTGGAATGAAAAGTGGCCTGCGTGCTCCAGGTAATTTCGACCCACACCCCATCCGGTGAAATGAGTCACATCGTCCGTTCAGGCTCACAGAGGCGGCTTGAAGCTCATTCCCGTTCCGCCCAAAGCGAGTTGGGTCTATTCGATCAAAGGCGCCGGGGTCGGCTCGATTGCCCGGAACCACTTCGGCACATTCCTCCTCACAATTTTGGCCTTGTTCCGTTCTGACTTTCTCGTCTAACGTCACCGCCAATCCGGATGGAACGCCGAATCCTGCCGCTGTCCGGAAACCCACTCAACCACTCACTCACTTACGCACGGCAGGAGCGGGGAACCCAGGTAAGCCGCCGATCCGGATTCCGGAACGGCTCGGGGTGAAGTCGCCATATCGGTGCGACCGGACATCTCCCGTCCGAACCCGACAGCTCACCTCGCAGGCGACGGAGAGGAATTCGTCATGCCTGCAAAGGGAAAGCACCGCCGCCCCAAGTCCAACTCGCTCAGCCGGGGCATCGCCGCCGCAGGCGCGGGCGGGACGGTGCTCGTCCTCCCGGTGCTCGGCGCGACCACCGCCGACGCGGCGCAGGCCGACTCGGCCGCCAAGCCCGCCGCGGCCCCCGCGACCTACGTGGTCGCCGCAGGCGACTCCCTCTCCAGGATCGCCCAGGAGCACTCCCTGACCGGCGGCTGGAAGAAGCTGTACCAGGACAACCGCGGCGTCCTCGGCGGCGACCCGAGACTGATCCACCCGGGCCTCAAGCTCACCCTCGGCCAGACGGGCGCGGCCGAGCCCGCCCAGAAGCCGACCGCCTCCAACGCGTCCGCCGAGCGGGCGGACCGCTCCGAGCGCCAGGACGACCTCGCCGCCGAGCCCGCCGCTCCCCCGGCGCAGAAGTCCTACACGGACGACCTCGACGGATGGATCAACGAATCGCTCGACATCCTGGCCCAGCACGGCATCCCGGGCTCGTACGAGGGCATCCACCGCAACATCATGCGCGAGTCCTCAGGCAACCCCCTGGCCACCAACGACTGGGACTCCAACGCTGCCGCCGGGACCCCTTCCAAGGGGCTCCTGCAAGTCATCGGCCCCACCTTCGCCGCCTACCACGTGCCCGGCACGTCGACGGACAGCTTCGACCCGGTCGCCAACATCACCGCCGCCTGCAACTACGCGGCCGACCGGTACGGCTCGATCGACAACGTGGACGGACCGTACTGACCTCCCGCTCTCCTGCGGCGAGGTGTGCGGCGCGGCGTGCGGCGCCGCACCGGTCAGGCCACCGGTGCGAAGGCCGTGATCGCCCCGACGAGGTCGGCCGGAGCCTCCAGCGGGATCAGATGACCCGTGTTCGGGATCACCGTGAACTCGGCCCCGAAGAGGTAGGGCAGCAGATTGGCGAGGAGCACGTCGACGGGCTCGACGCGGTCCCTCTCTCCGGCGACGACGAGGTCGGGGACGCCGATCATGCGGGTGTGCTCGGTGATGTCCTCCGCGATGCCGCGCAGCGTCCACTCCGTCCGGGCGGCATCGGTGCGAGTACGCGAATCGGTCGAGACCCGCGCCTTGATCGATTCGGGTAGTTCGGTCGCGGTGGGGATGTCGTCCCGCGCGCCGGCGACGGAGTCGTCGGAGTCGTAGGCGTGGGAAAGGCCCTCCGGGTACGCGGGAGTGATCCCCTCGGCGGGCTTCGCAGGACCGGAGCCGACGAGGACGATCCCGCGGAGGCGGGCGAGCCGGGTCGCCGCGGTCAGCTGCGCGACCTTGCCGCCCATGGAGTGTCCGACGAGTAAGTAGTCGCTGATGCCCAACGTCGGCGATCACGGCGAGTGTGTCGTCCGTGAGCCTGCGGAGCGTGTACGGACCGGGCAGCCCGGCTGAGCGGCTCCACCCGCGAAAGTCGACAGTGAGTACGTCGCGGCCTCTGCCGAGGCATCGGCGTGACTGGCCACCCTACGGTGGAAACCGGACACGTGACCGCGATCCGGCAGACGATCTATCAGCCCGTCGGGCGCGGTGCCGCCGCTGTCGAGACGAGGACGTTCGGCCGCCTTCGCGAACTGAACGACGACGGCACGCGACGCGCCGACTTCCACGTCCTGGCCATCGTCGACGTCGGCCACAGCTCCGTCACGGTGGCCTTCCTCTGCCACCCCTTCAAGGAGCGGACCGTGGTCTGAGTCGCTCCAGGCGCGGTGCACCAATGGGACGACATCGCCGATGTGGCCGGGCACGTCATGCTGTTCGTCCCGACCGCGCCCGTCACCCACTCCGCCCGAGAACTCGCCGCGGCCCCCGACCTGCTGACGCGGTGGAGCATCGGCGACGCCGACCGGCCGTTCGTCGACACCGCGCGGAACCATCTCCTCCTAGAAGCACCCCCCACCCGGAGACGCGTCGACGGAGTCGACGGAACTGCCCGAGATTCTGCTCTCCGCACTCATCGCCCGGCTCCGACCGCCGTCGTCGCACGGTGCGGCTTTCCCGCGTCCAACTTTTCGGTGTCCTTCCGAAAGGCGACAGGCATGCGGCCGGGCGCTGGCAGACAGCGGAGGTCACGCGGCGTTCCCCTCGTTCGGCGGGATTTCCCCAACTGTAAGAACTCCACTAACCGCAGAAACCGGGAACCGGCAACCAGCAACCAGGGAACCTCAAGAAACTACACGTTGCCCCTTACCAACGCCCCGTCAGAGCTATTCCCCCTCAAAGCACTTGCATTTCTACCGGCGGCCCGCGCGCCCACGCTCTCGAAGTGAACGCCCCCGCCCACCGGGCGCAACGTTTCTGCGGTGAATCGATTCCTCCACTCGGATCAGGCGCCGCCAGGCGTCCGGGACGTACCGCCGATGGCCGCCCAGCCTGGCTGAGTGATCAAGAACTTCATCCGTGGCTTCGCCGCGCTCAGCCTGTCCCTGACCCCTCTCCTCGCGCCGACACCGGCACCGGCACAGACCGCTCCCCCGTCCCTCCCCACGGCCGCTCCCACCGAGACCACCACACTGGCCGATGCCGTGCACCGCATCCCCGCCTCCGACGAGCGCCGCGAGGGCTATGCCCGCGCCGCGTTCAAGCACTGGAACGCCGGTGCGAAGAAGTCCGACGGCTGCAACACCCGCGCCGAGGTGCTGATCGCCGAGGCCAGCGAGGAGCCGTCCGTCGGCGCGGGCTGCAGGATCACGGGTGGTGAGTGGCTCTCGTACTACGACAACCAAGAGGTCGAAAACGCCCGCAAGCTCGCCATCGACCACATGGTTCCGCTCGCCGAGGCCTGGGACTCGGGCGCCTCCACGTGGAGCGCGCATCGCCGCGAGGCCTACGCCAACGATCTGGGCGCACCGGCGTCCCTGGTCGCCGTGACCACCCGTACCGCCCGGCACAAGGGCGACCGGGACCCCGCACAGTGGTTGCCGCCGCTGCCCTCCGCGCACTGTCGCTACCTCTCGGAGTGGGTGGCCACGAAGCTGCGCTGGGACCTGGCGGCGGACCCGACCGAACTCGACGCCATCGCCGTCTTCGCGTCCGGCCAGTGCAAGCGCACCGCGGTCACCTACACCGACGCCTCGTAAAGCCCCCCGCCCCCCGGCCCTCCCCCTCACTCCCCACCCCACCCCCGCCCTCACCCCCATCGTTCCGTTTGCCATGCCTAGGGGTCTTAGGTTTAACCTAGGGCCCCTAGGCACCCCAGGGCGATGTGGAGGGCACATGGTGCGGGCAGGACTGACCGCGGAGCGCGTGACGATTGCGGGCGCCGATCTTGCGGACGAGGTGGGGCTCGACCAAATCACCATGTCGCAGGTGGCACGGCGGCTGGGCGTGAAGGACGCGAGCCTTTACACGCACGTTCGCGGTCTGGAAGATCTGCGTGGGCGGATCGCGTTGCTCGCCGCGGACGAGAAGACCATCCGTATCGCGGAGGCGACCGCCGGGCGGTCGGGCAGAGACGCGCTGGTCGCCTTCGCGAACGCGTGGCGGGAGTACGCCCACCGGCATCCGGGCCGCTACATGGCGACGCAGACCCCGATCCAGATCGACCCCGAGCTGGCCGCGAACGCGCCCGGCCCCCGGCGCGCGGCCGAGCTCACGTACGGCATGCTGCGCGGCTACGGACTGGCCGAGCCGGACCTGACCGACGCGGTCCGATTGCTGCGCAGCACGTTCCACGGGTTCGTCGCCCTGGAGGCCGCGGGCGGATTCGCACACCAGCGTTCGCCCCAGCAGTCCTGGGTGCGCGCCCTCGACGCCCTGCACGCCCTCCTGGAGCACTGGCCCCCGTCCCGAGAAGGAGACTCCTCATGACCGGCACCACCGACATACCCGCAATGGCCGCCCCGTCCATCGGCAGCCTGCGCGTGAACGGCGCGACCTTGCACTACGAAGTGCGCGGCCAGGGCCCCCTCCTGCTGCTGATCCCCGGAGGGACCGGCGGCGCGGCTTCCTTCGACGCCGTCGCCAACGGCCTCGCCGCCGAGTACACGGTCGCCACCTATGACCCGCGCGGGATGTCGCGCAGCACGCTGGACGACCCCGAGGCCGAGCAGAGCGTCGCCGAGCACGCCGACGACGCGTTGCGCGTCCTGGAGCTCCTGTCACCCGGTGAGCCCGCCCGGGTCTTCGGTGCCAGTTCGGGCGCGATCGCCGCCCTGCATCTGCTCACCGCCCATCCCGAACGTATAGAGCGCGTCGTGGCGCACGAGCCACCGGTGGTCATGGTCCTGCCGGACGCCTCCGACCATCGCGCACTCATCGGGCGCGTAAAGGAGACGTTCCGAACGCAGGGACTCATGGCGGCAATGGCCGTGTTCGCCGCGGGCCTGAAGAAGGACGACGACGACACCACCACCAAGCCGGAGCCGACGGCGGAGAACGAGGCCGGGACCGAAGCCGAAGCAAAAGCAGAAGCAGAAGCCGGGGCTGCCCTTCCGCCCCAGGCGGCGGCCAGGGCCGAGAGCACGATGGCCAACTTGCCGTTCTTCGTCGGGCGCATTGTTCCCGGCTTCATGTCCCACGCCCCGGACCTCGACCGGCTGGAGGCGCTCTCGGATCAACTCGTGCTCGCCGTCGGCGAGGAATCTGATGGCGAACTCCCTTGCCGTGCGACGGCGTTCGTGGCCGAGCGGCTCGGCGTGGAACTCCTGCAGTTCCCCGGCGGCCACGTCGGCCTGACCACGCATCCCGCCGAGTTCGGCGAGCTCCTGCGCAAGGCGTTCCGCGCTTAGACCCGAGGTCCTGTGGAGACACGAGGTCCTCCGAAGACCTTCACCACCGGTTCGTCCGGGTCATACGCGGCCCAGCCAGGATCGCCGTTACGAGCGAACGCGACCCAGGCTCCGTGCATCGCCTCGGCAAGACCCGCCGGTGCCGCGTCCGGGCCCAGCAGGCCGCTGTCGCCGTGGAGCCACGGTTCGTCGGCGAGGTCGAACACGTAGGGCAGTTCCACCGTGTGCGCGGCGCCCAACCTGCCGTCGAGGGCTGTCGAGCGATGCGCGAACGAGTAGACGTACGTCCTTCGCCCCGACAGCCGCGCGTGCGCCCCCGCCATCCGGGTACTGCCGACGCCGAACAGTGCTTCGCCGAGCAGTGCCGAGCGCAGCTCACCGGGTGTGGCGTCTGGGCGTGCGGTCCTACGTGCCTCGACCGCGGCGGCCGGCTCGGCGTATCCCGCTTCGGCAAGCGCGAGTACGTCGGCTTCGGTGGAGGACTCCAGCCGGTCCTGCGGCACGAGGTACAGGTTCCCCTCCTCGGTGTTGGTGCCGATGAGCACGGAGACCTCGGCCGCAGGTCCTTCGGCCAGCGCTTCGGCGGGCTGGACGGGCAGGACCAGACTGAACGGGCTCAGCCCGAGCAGCGGATCCCGGGCGGTGGCGGTGCGCAGATCGAGCCCTGCCAACTCCGGCATGACGCCGAGGAAGTCCTCGTCGGGGATCTCGGCGAACTGCTCGGCGGTCGCCCGGACGCCGAGCACTTCGGCTGTCCTCGCGGTCACCCGCTGGGCCTGCTCCGGGGTGAAGGCACCGGTGCCGCTGCCGCTTTGGATGATCGCACGGCGGAACAGGCCGTCGGCCTCCGGTGTCGCGAGCAGCGCGCCGGTGATCGTCGCGCCCGCCGACTGTCCGAGGACGGTGACGTTGCCGGGGTCACCGCCGAAGGCAGAGACGGTGTCCCGCACCCAGCGCAGCGCGGCCAGCACGTCGAGCAGTCCGCGGTTCGGCGGCGCTCCGGCGAGGTCGAGGAAGCCGGGGATGCCGAGCCGGTAGTTCACCGTCACCAGGACGACGCCGTCGCGGGCGAAGGCCTTCCCGTCGTACAGCGCGGCGCGCGTGGAGCCGGTGACGAATCCACCGCCGTGTATGAAGACCATGACCGGACGCTTCTCGTCGTCTGCGGCCGGGGTGCGGACGTCGACGGTCAGATACTCGTCACCGGGCACCCACCCCGGTCCGAAGTAGGGGGACATGTCGAGGCGGCCGAAGGCGCGGGTCGGTTGTGGTGCCGTCGGCGAGGGCCGCGTGGCGTTTCTGACGCCGGGCCAGCCGGGGTGAGGAACCGGTGGGGCGAAGCGTCGAGCGCCTTGCGGGGTCGTCGCGTACGGGATGGCTCGGTACAGCTCGCCGGACTGGTCGCGCAGACCGCGCAGGGCGCCGGACGACGTCACGACCACCGGGTTTGAGTGCTGGCGCACGGAATCCTTCCTTCTCGTTCTTCTCGTTCCATCTGGATCCGGTTTCGGTTTCGGTTCCGGTTCTGGTTCTGGTTCTGGTTCTGGTTCTGGTTTCGGGCTGTCCGGTATCCGGTCTCGGCGGTTCACGCGAGGCGGGAGAACCCCGCCCACTCTCTGATCGCGAACTTCGCGCCGTCCCTCTCCACTTCTGCCGCGCCGTGGCCGCCCAGGTGCGCGGGGAAGAGCAGGGCGTTGCTCTCCGCCGCGCGGCCGAGCAACTTGTGCCGCGTCGCCCGTGCCTGCGCCGGGTCCTCGCAGAAGCACGAATTGGTGTCCGGCTCCATGATCTGCAACGCGGTGTGCACCAGGTCTCCGACGAAGAGGGCACGGTCGCCGGCCGACTCCAGCGTCAGCACGGACGAACCCGGGGTGTGACCGGGCGCGAGGTCCAGCCGCAGGTTCCTGTCGATCCGATAGGAGTCGTCCCACAGTTCGGTGAGGCCGGCCTGGTGCACCGGTGCGACGCTGTCCTCGAACACGTTCTGGTTGCCGCGGCCGAGGAGCGGTTCGTGTCCGTTGGCCGGGTTCCA
The DNA here is from genome assembly GCF_040646035.1 of Streptomyces sp. NPDC046465. NCBI lineage: Bacteria > Bacillati > Actinomycetota > Actinomycetes > Kitasatosporales > Streptomycetaceae > Streptomyces > Streptomyces sp. NPDC046465. Next base: position 53,599 of record NZ_JBEYZK010000030.1, on the reverse strand, counting down.
GAAGTCGAAGTCCCGCCGGGGCATGAGGTAGGTGGCATTCGGAAAGGTCGGCACCCAGGTGCGCCCGTCGAGATATGTGTTCCAGCCGACGTGGTCGATGTGCAGGTGGGTGTTGACCACGATGTCGACGTCTTCGGGCCGTACGCCGGCGGTCGCGAGGTTGTCGAGGTAGTCGGTGTCGAGGCGGTTCCAGACCGGTGCGTACGGCCGGTCCTTGTGGTTGCCCGCGCCGGTGTCGATGAGGATCGTGCGTCCTTCGCTGCGCAGCAGCCAGGACTGGATCGCCGAGCTGCACTCGTCCGTGGCGGGGTCCCAGAAGTCCGGTGCGAGTACGGGACGGTGCTGCTCCCAAGCTCCCTCGGGGCTGTCCGGGAAGAAGGTCGCGGGGGCCATTCCGACCGGGCCGTAGTACTCCTTGACGCGGGTGACGGTGACATCACCCAGGACGATCTGTTCCATGGTCTTCCTCAATGTCGGAGGCCACGAGCCTGCTGGCGGTCGTCCGGGCCCACCAGCCCCGCCGTGTCCTACCCCTCGCAGGGTGTGGCTGCGGCCCCCCGTCGCGCTGCACACTGCACACATGAACGGACCCGGCCCACTGGGCGACTTCCTGCAGGCACGCCGAGCCCAGCTCCGGCCGGAGGACGTCGGGCTGCCCGCCTTCGGCCCCCGAAGGGTGGCCGGGCTCCGCCGGGAGGAACTGGCACAGCTGGCGGGTGTGAGCGCCTCCTACTACACCCGGCTCGAACAGGGCCTGTCCCGAGGCGCCTCGGCCGAGGTGCTCGACGCCATCGGGCGGGCCCTGCAACTCGGCGACCACGAGCGCGCGCACCTCGCACGGCTCGCGGATGCCGCACGCCGTACGACCCGGGCCCGCCGCCCGCGGCCGGAGCAGGTCGCTGACGAGACGTGGGACCTCCTGCGTGCGCTGGACGGTGTTCCGGCGCTGGTCCTCGGCCGGCGGACCGATGTGCTCGCCTGGAACGGTCTGGGCCACGGGCTGCTCGCCGGACACCTGGATCCGCTCGCTCCGCAGGACCCGGCTCGCCGCCCGAACATGAGCCGGATCCTGTTCCTCGACCCGCACTGCCGTGAGCTGTACCGGGACTGGCATCGCAAGGCCCGCGCGGTCGTGGGAAACCTACGGACGGCAGTGGGGCGGCACCCGGACGATCCGCTCCTCGCAGAGCTGATCGGCGAGTTGACGATGAAGAGCCCGGAGTTCGTCGCACTCTGGCGAGATCACCGCGTGTCGCCCTGCGACGCGGCGTCCTACGAGCTGCACCATCCGGCTGTGGGGCCGCTGACGGTGACACAACAAACTCTGGCCCTCGTACGTTCGCCGGAGCAGGTCATCGTGGTGTGCACGACGCCCGCCGGGTCCTCATCGGAGGCCGCTCTCGCCCTGCTGCGCGAGCTCGCCGGGCCGGTCAGTCCACCGCCTTTGCCAGCAGGGGCGGTTGACGGCCCACGTATGGTGGAGAGGAATCGCATCAACGCCCGCCCCGGGCTGTGAGCCGGGCGGCCGAACGGGGGAAGAAAGGTGCGTGCCCGATGACCATCGGGCTCCTCTCCACGATTGTCGCCGTGTTCTACGGGGGCACGGTCTCGATCCTTGCTCTGACTGCCACCTTTGCTCGGCGCCGCACGCTGCGGAGTGAAGCGCGCAGCACTCTCGCCGTCCTGATGCCGGGGAGGACGGTGGAATCGCAGCAAGTGGACCGCGCGGTGTGAGCTCAAGCGGCTGGGCGGTGCCCCAACGGGCGCCGCCCAGCACCACCGGCCGCCAAGCCCCGTGCGCCGCACGCGGTTCTGGCGGCTCATGCCGCTCTTGCGCCGAGATCGGAATGGCGGTCCAATGCTGAAGATGACCACTGTGGGTGGACGCGACTCAGCAGGTGCCGAGGTCGGGGCTCGGGAGTATCCGAATCCGTTGGAGGAGTTGACTCTCGGGCAACTCCGTCGGCGCACCAGCATGAAGTGGCGCACACATCCGGCGGATGTCCTGCCGTTGTGGGTGGCGGAGATGGACGTCCCTCTCGCTCCCGCGGTCGCCGACGCGCTCCGCGAAGCCATTGCGGCAGGTGACACCGGGTATCCAGCCGGAACCGAGTTCGCCGAGTCGCTGGCCGCCTTCGCCGCACGGCGGTGGAACTGGGCCGGGGTGGACGTCGACCGTGTCGCCCTCATCCCGGACGTGATGATCGGCGCGGTCCAGATGCTGCGGCTCGTCACTCACCCGGGAGACCCGGTGATCGTCAACTCCCCCGTGTACGCGCCCTTTTACGCCTTCATCGCCCACGACGACCGCCGGGTCGTCGAAGCACCGCTCGGCCAGGACCTGCGGATCGCTCCGGAGACGTTGGAGGAGACGTTCCGGCGTGCCCGGAAAGCGAACGGCACGGGCAGGATCGCCTACCTTCTCAGCAATCCCCACAACCCGACCGGCACGGTGCACACGTATGAGGAGCTCGCCGTCGTGGCGGAACTCGCCCGACGGTACGGGGTCCGGGTCGTCGCCGACGAGATCCACGCCCCGCTCGTACTGCCGGGCGCACAGTTCACGCCCTACCTGACCGTGCCCGGGGCGGAGAACGCCTTCTCGCTCATGTCGGCGACCAAGGGCTGGAACCTCGCGGGGATCAAGGCGGCGCTCGCCGTCGCCGGGCCCGAGGCAGCCGCTGATCTGCGCCGGATGCCCGAGGAGGTCCACCATGGCGCCAGCCATCTCGGCGTCATCGCCCATACGGCGGCCTTCCGCCACGGGGACGAGTGGCTCGACGCTCTGCTGGCGGGGCTCGACGCCAACCGCGCACTGCTCGGTCGACTCGTCGCCGAACACCTTCCCGGGGTCAATTACACCAGGCCCGAGGGCACCTTCCTGGCCTGGCTCGACTGCCGGCCCCTCGGCGTCATCCCGGAGGCGGAGGAAGACGCCACGGGTCCGGCGATCGTGACCGACCTGGCCGGCCCCTCCCGACTGTTCCTCGAGCACGCCAGGGTGGCCCTTTCCTCGGGCCACATCTTCGGCACGGGCGGCGCGGGACACGTCCGCCTGAACTTCGCCACGTCCCGGTCCGTCCTCACCGAGGCGATCACCCGGATGGGGCGCGCCGCCGCACTCCACGCACGCTGAACTACCGCGAGCCTGCCAATGTCATGGAGTGCGGAACCCGCGGAAGGTCACATGCTTGCGGGTTTCGAAGCCGAGCCGTTCGTAGAGTGCGATCGCTGCGGTGTTCTTCTCGGCCACGTGGAGGAAGGGGCGCACGCCCCGGGACATGACGCGGGTGACCAGCTCACTGACCAGGTGGGCGGCGTAGCCTCGGCCCCGCGCTTCGGGGGCGGTGCAGACGGCGCTGATCTCGGTCCAGCCCGGCGGCTTGAGCCGTTCGCCCGCCATCGCCACCAACGCGCCGTTCTCGCGAATGCCGAGATACGTACCCAGTTCGTGGGTGCGCGGCCAGAACGGTCCTGGCTGGGTCCGCTCGACGAGGGCGAGCACCTCGGGCACGCTCTCCGGGTCCAGTTCAACCACCTTGCCGTCCGACTCCGCGCCGAGCTCACCGGGCTCACCGGCCCGGCGGGCGCCCGGCCAGATCATCTGGCGGCCCTCGAGGACGAAGACCGGGTCCCAGCCCGGCGGCGGGGACGCCGGGCAGCTGAACATGTCGGCGAACTGGTCCGGGCCGCCGAGCAGTTGAGCCAGCTCCGCCCACTCCGCCGCGTCCGCGTCGGCGGACACCGAGGAGAAGGTCGCGACTCCCGGCAGGTAGGTGACGGCCCGGCCGACTCGGCGGGCGAGGTGCGCGTGCGGTCCGCGGAGGGACTCGCCCACGGGGTCGTCGAGCGCGACGACGTCGCGGTCCTCCATGTTTGTTGTGCCTTTCGTGCCGTGCGCGGGCAGTCGACCGGCACGGGACATCCCACACCGACGACCCATGTGGGACAGGGCGGCTCGGCCACGGCCAGCTTGCCCACGCAGTCTAATCGGACCATGGAAATCCTCTCCAGGGCCTCAGCTGGTCCGGGACAGTCCCGGGCCAGTATCGAGTGGATCTCGTCCGTGGCCGTATCGATTCTCCAGCGGTGGGCCCGCTCCCGGCGGCGTCCTCAGCGTCAACCGGCGAACGACGCAATACCCCGGAAGCGTGCACCCGCCCGATCGAACGAGTTTGAGCAACCGTCCTCCAGCGCCCGCGCGACCAATCCGCATTAATAGAACGCGGGTTCACAGAGCGTCCCTCGATCGGGCCGTGACGGCCCCGGATGAGCCGCGTTCTTAGAGCACTAGTGCCACTTCACCGCCCAGATGGAGGACAACATGTGCCCTGCCGCCGCCCCCACGCATCGACCCCCTGGATTCGAACGGCGACCACGGACCAGCGCGCACAGCGTTGACGGCTCGATCGGCTCAGTACGACCGGATACGGGGTGGGTGGCATGAGCGAGCACGCCGATGCATCACCCGACAGCGTTCCGGGACCGCGCCCCGCCCCGCCCCGGTCTTCCAACGCTACGACGCCCCCGGCCTCCCCCGGCACACCCCATACACCCGGCGCACCCGGCACACCTGTCGAGCCACCCGCTGCCCCCGGATCCGGTACCTCGGAGCCACACATGCGGTTCGTCGACCTGACCGGCAGCCGTGAGGCGGCCGGACGGTCGATCCGGATGCGTGACATGGCCAAGCGCCTGCCGCAGTTGGTGCGCCGCTCGTTGGCCCTCGCCTGGCGCGTCGACCGACGGGCGACCGCCGGGCTCCTGCTGTGCCAGGCCGCGGCCGGCGTGATGCAGGCGCTGGGCCTTGTCGCCATCAGCGGCACCCTGACCGCGCTGCTGTCCAGCGGGGACGTCTACCACCGGCTCCTTGAGGCGTGGCCGTCCGTGGCTCTTCTGGCGTGCGCCTCCGGAGTCCGCGCCCTCTTGGGGATCACCGTCAGCTGGCTGTCCTCCCGGCTGAGCCCCCTGATGTCGCGCGAGGCCGAACAGATGCTGCTCACAGCCTGCGCCGAGGTCGAGCTGTGCGCCTACGACGAGCCCGACTTCAACCGCGACCGCGATGCGGCCGACCGCGGGGCCGAGGTCACCGGGGACCTGATCGACGAAGGCCAGGACCTGATCGCCTCGGGAGCCTCATTCCTCGCCGGGGCGGTCGTGCTGGCCGGGGTGCACTGGGTACTCCTGCCGCTCCTGGTGGCGGCCAGCCTTCCGCAGGCACTGGCCCAGATCAGTGCCGCCCGCGTGCGCTATCTCGCGAACATGCGCAGCAACGGCGACCGGCGCATGCTCTCGGTGCTGCGCTGGCACATCTACACCAAGGATGCTGCCGACCAGATCCGCGCGGGCACGATGGCCGGATTCCTCTCGGGCCGCTACCGCCAGACGGTTTCCCGGATCAACCGCGAGGACCGGGCCGCCGCCGACAAGGGCGCGCGCATGTCCCTGGTCGGCGCCCTGTGCGGAGGTGCCGGGTCGGCGGTCGTCTGGGGCGCGGTCGTGACCCTGCTGGCCACCGACCGCATCACCGTCGGGCACGCCGGGACGGCCGTCTTCGCGCTCCAGGCCGTGGGCCAGTCGGTCCGTGGGCTGGTCAGCGTGGGGGCACGAACGATCCGCACGGGGCTGTACATGGACGACTGGAGCGGCTTCCTGGACAAGGCCGGCGGGTTCCGCATGTGTCGGGGTCCAGGCCGCCCCGGGCCCCCGAGGAAGATCGAGATCAAGTCGGTCTCCCACCGCTACGCGGGTAAGCACAGCAACGCCCTGTCCGACGTCTCGCTCACCTTGCGCCGTGGCGAGGTCACCGCGCTGGTCGGCTTCAACGGTTCGGGGAAATCGACGTTGTCGAAGCTGGTCAGCGGGCTGTATTTGCCCACGGACGGGCAGGTGTTGTGGGACGGCACACCCACTGACGGGGCCGATCCCCAAGAGCTGTGGCAACAGGTGGCCCTGGTGCCGCAGGAGTACGCGCGCTGGCCGCTCACCGTGCGCGAGAACGTGACGCAGGGGCAGCCGACGGCCCGGGGTGACGCGGCGGTACGGGAAGCGTGCGAGGCAGCCGATGCCGACGAGGTCGTGGACAGGCTCGGCTCGGGCCTGGACACACTCCTCGCCCGCGAGTGGCTCAGCGGCGAGGAACTGAGCGGCGGTCAGTGGCAGCGGATCGCCCTCGCGAGGGCGTTCTTCCGCGAGGCCGGGCTGCTGGTGCTCGACGAGCCGACCGCGAACCTCGACCCACGTGCCGAGTACCGGATCTTCCGGCGCCTGCGCGATCTTGCCCGGGACCGGATGGTGCTCCTGGTCACCCACCGGATCACCAACGTCGGTGTCGCCGACCGGATCGTGGTACTCGACGAGGGCAGGATCGTGCAGGAAGGCACCTACCAGGAACTCGCCCAACAGCCCGGCCTGTTCCAGCAGTTGCTGTCCTACCAGGTCAGCTCCGAGCCGGACGGGCAGAAGCACACGACACGTACATGAGCCTCACACGTTGCCGCCCCCGCCTCGCGAGCGCGAGCCGGGGGCGGGGTGCGGGACCAGAACCGGTCAGTTCACGGCGTCGTGCAGCGTTTCGACCGCGGAGGACGCGACCTGCTGGACCACGCCGGACTTCTCTCCGACCAGAACGTCGTTGGACTGGCTCAAGCCCTGATTGAGGGTGCTGCCCAGCGGGGGGTTCGCCTCGGTCGCGAAGGCGGGCGCCGCGAGCGCGACAGGTACGACAGGTGCGACAGCGAGCGAGACGGCGATGAGAACACGCTTCATGGAATTCATACGCTGCAAACGATCACGCCTCCGCGCCGTCACGCCTCCGCGCCGTCACGCGCCGCACGCTCTCATCCGTGTCAGCCGATCGTCCGCCGATCGTCCGGCGATCGGAAACAGGGTGCGGTCCACCGGTGCGTGGTGTGCGATGGGACGTATGGCGATTGTTTTGAACGTGCCGGGAGTCGACGGGCTGGGTGCGGCTGTGGACGCGCTGCGGGAGTGGCAGTACGACGGGGCGCCGATGCAGCTGCACCCCGGAGACCTGGGGTGGTTCTGGCGGTCAGGTCCGCGGGCGACTGCCGAGGCGGTCAGGACGTGGAGCCGGAACGGACAGCTGCTCGCTGTCGGGCTGTTGGACGGCCCCAGGCTGTTGCGGCTGACGTTCGCGCCGGACGCACAGCGGGACGAGGAGCTGGCGAGGCGGTGGGTCGAGGACGTGACCGAGCCGGAGCGCGGTGTGCTGCCCTCGGGGGTGGTCAACATCGAGGTGCCGTTGGGTGCGCTGGTCCAGGATCTGCTGCGCGAGTCCGGCTGGGGCGCCGACGAGCCGTGGACTCCGCTGCGCCGCGACCTCACGGCGCCGGTGGAGGGCCCGGGCGTGCGGGTCGAGGAGGTCGGGCCTGAGCAGGCACATCTGTTTGCTGCCGTGCATCGGGGGGCGTTCGACGGGTCCAGGTGTACGGACGCGCACTGGCACGCGATGGCGGCCGGGTTGCCGTACGCCGGTGCCCGGTGCCTGGTCGCGTACGACGGGCGCGGGAACGCGGTGGCGGCTGTGACGGTGTGGTCGGCCGGCCCGGGGAAGCCCGGGTTGCTCGAACCGATGGGTGTGCACCGGGACCATCGCCGTCACGGCCACGGAAAGGCGATCACTCTCGCTGCGGCGGCCGCTCTCCAGGAGCTGGGCTCGTCGAGTGCGATGGTCTGTACCCCGAGCTCCAATGTCGGCGCCGTCGCCACCTACGAGTCGGCGGGCTTCCGGCAACTCCCCGTAGTCCGGGACCACTTCCGGGACGCCTGACACCTCAGGACGTGCGCGCCGCCGGGCAGAACGGGATGCCTGCTACGCTGCGAGTGACCTGAACGATTTGATCGAGGAGTCGCAGACGTGGCGGGTGAAGACGACATCTCCGGATGAGATCCGGATGTGACAGGCCATCGGACGGCGCCGCAAGCGCCCGGTTTCCGTGGCCTCCTTCGTCGTACCCCCTCTCCCCCGCTGCCCAGGGCAGAGCTCTGTCTGCCCTCACTTCATCGAGGTCACCTCCATGTCCGATGCCGCCATCCTGTGCTCGAACCTCTCCTTCGCCTGGCCCGATGACACCCCGGTCTTCCACGACCTGTCCTTCACCGTGGCCCCCGGCCGTACGGGCCTGGTCGCCCCCAACGGCTCCGGCAAGAGCACCCTGCTCAAGCTGATCGCCGGTGAACTGCCGCCCGCCACCGGCTCGGTGTCCGTCAACGGCACGCTCGGCTACCTCCCGCAGAGCCTTCCCCTGACCGGCGACCTCACGGTCGGCGAGGTACTGGGTGTCGCCGCGGTGATCCGCGCGCTGGACGCCGTCGAGTCCGGTGACGTCAGCGAGGAACACTTCGCGACCATCGGCGACGACTGGGACATCGAGGAGCGCACCCGTGCCCAGCTCGACCGTCTCGGCCTGACCGGTCTCGCCCTCGACCGCACCCTGAGCACGCTCAGCGGCGGCCAGGTCGTCTCCCTGGGCCTCGCCGCCCAGCTGCTCAAGCGCCCCGACGTACTGCTGCTCGACGAGCCGACCAACAACCTCGACCTGAGGGCCCGGCACCAGCTCTACGACGTCCTCTCGGACTTCACCGGCTGCCTGCTCCTCGTCAGCCACGACCGCGCGCTGCTCGACCGCATGGAACGCGTCGCCGAACTCGGCAGCGACGAACTACGCCTGTACGGCGGCAACTTCACCGATTACGAGGAAGCCGTGCGCGCCGAGCAGGAGGTCGCCGAGAAGAACATCCGCAACGCCGAGCAGGAGCTGAAGCGCGAGAAGCGTGAGATGCAACAGGCCCGCGAGCGCGCCGAGCGACGGCAGAGCAACGCCGCACGCAACCTCAAGAGCGCCGGTCTGCCCCGCATCTTCGCCGGCAACATGAAGCGCGGCGCGCAGGAGTCGGCGGGCCGGGCGGGGCAGATGCACGCGACCCGGGTCAGCGAGGCCAAGGCCCGGCTCGACGAGGCCGGTCGCGCGCTGCGCGAGGAGCAGCGCATCACCCTCGAACTGCCCGACACGCAGGTGCCCGCCGGGCGCAACCTCTTCCTCGGCGAGGGGCTGCAGGTCCACCACGCCGGGCGGGCCGTGTTCGCCGAAGGAGGCGTCGACCTGACCGTCCGCGGCCCCGAGCGCATCGCGCTGACCGGACCCAATGGCGCGGGCAAGACGACCCTGCTGCGTCTGATCACCGGCGACCTCGCTCCGGACAGCGGCGAGACCAAGCGCAACGACGGCCGGATCGCCTATCTCTCGCAGCGACTCGACCTCCTGAACCTGGAGCGCACCGTGGCGGAGAACTTCGCCGCGTTCGCCCCCGAGCGGCCCGAGGCCGAGCGGATGAACCTGCTCGCCCGCTTCCACTTCCGCGGCGCGCGAGCACATCTTCCCGTGGAGGTGCTCTCCGGCGGCGAGCGGCTGCGCGCCACCCTGGCCTGCGTCCTGTGCGCCGAACCGGCCCCACAACTGCTTCTGCTCGACGAGCCGACCAACAACCTCGACCTGGTCAGCGCGGGTCAGTTGGAGAGCGCGCTCAACTCGTATCAGGGGGCCTTCGTGGTGATCAGCCACGACGAGCGCTTCCTCGCCGGTGTCGGAGTCGACCGCTGGCTGCGGCTGGCCGAGGGGACGCTCAAGGAGACCGGGGCTCCCGAGGTGTGAGCCCCGGTGTGTGCTGTGGCCCGCGCCGAGGCGGTGTGCCCGGCGGGCCGACCACCGACCACGTTGGACGGATTCCTGTGCCCCAACCCCAGCCCCCATCTCAGCCCCAACCCCCACCCCGCCCTCTCTCCCAGCCCCGTCGCCCTCCGCAGCCCGCGCTGGTCGCCCACGATCTCGTACGCAACCTCGACGGCCGACGTGTCCTCGACGGCGTTTCCCTGACCGCCTCCCCCGGCCACCGCATCGGTCTGATCGGAGAGAACGGCGTCGGCAAGTCCACCCTGCTGCGGGTCCTCGCCGGCGTCGACCGGCCCGATGCGGGAAGCGTCACACACCCCGATGACCTCGGCTTTCTGCACCAGGAGATGCCCTTCGCCCCCGATTCGACCATCGCCACGGTGCTGGACGGGGCGCTCCGCGAAGCCCGCGAAGACCTCGCGGAGCTCGAACGGCTCGGCGACGAACTCGCCCGCGTCCCGGAGGACGCCCTTGGCCACCAAGAGCTCCTCGCCACCTACGGAAGCCGCCTCGAACAAGCCCAGGACCGTGAGTCCTGGGACGCCGACCGCCGTGCGGCCCTGGTCCTCGACGGACTCGGCCTTGGCGCACTCGGGCACGAGCGCACGCTCGGCTCACTGTCCGGCGGGCAGCGCGGCCGGCTCGCGCTGGCCGCGCTGCTCGTCCGGCGGCCGTCGGCGCTGCTCCTCGACGAGCCGACCAACCACCTCGACGACGAGGCTGCCGGTTTCCTGGAGCACGAGCTCCGCGAGCTGCCGGGCACCGTGGTGGCCGCCAGCCACGACCGGGCCTTCCTCGACGCCGTCTGCACCGACGTGGTCGACCTCGACCCCGCGGTGGACGGGCCCGTCCGTTACGGCGGCAACTACAGCGCCTACTTGGGCGAGAAGCGCGCCGAACGGACTCGCTGGGAGCGGAGGTACGTCGAGGAGCAGGAGGAACTGGCGGACCTGCGCCGCTCGGCGGGCGTGACCGCGCACCGGGTGGCGCCCGACCGGGGACCGCGCGACAACGAGAAGATGGGCTACGGGCACCGGGCGGGCCGGGTGCAGAGCCAGATCTCGCGACGCGTCCGCAATGCCACGCGACGCCTGGAGGAGTTGGAGCGCGCCCAGGTCACCGAGCCGCCGCGCCCGCTGCGGTTCGCGGCGGGCGCGTTGGCCGCAGCGGTGGAGGAGGAGAGCCCGGAGCCCCTGATCTCGCTGCGGGACGTGCGCGTGCCGGGGCGACTCGCGTCGGCCGACCTGGAGGTCACGCCGAGCGACCGGCTGCTGGTCACGGGCGACAACGGGGCGGGCAAGTCGACGCTGCTCGCCGTGCTCGCCGGACGCATGGTCGCCGAGGGCGAGGTGTGGAGGCGGCACCGTCTGACGGTGGGGATGCTGGCCCAGGACACCGTGTTCGACCACCCCGACCGCACGGCTCGGGACACGTATGCGTTGTCGCTGGGCCCGGTGCGGGCCGAGGAGATGCCGCTGATCGCGCTCGGTCTGATGTCTGTGGGGGATCTGGACAAACCCGTCGGGCGGCTGTCCGTGGGGCAGCGCCGACGGCTCGCGCTGGCCCTGCTGGTGGCGCGCCCGCCCCAGCTGTTGCTGCTCGACGAGCCCACCAACCACCTCTCCCCGCGCCTCTGCGACGAACTGGAGGAGGCTCTGGGGACCGGACCGGGCGCGATCGTCCTCGCGAGCCACGACCGCTGGCTCCGCCGCCGGTGGCAAGGCCGTGAGCTGCGGCTGAAACGAGGAGAGGGGTAGGAGCCCGATCCGGTGCCGCAGTCCCGTGCCGAAGCCGTGCTCACATGTATGTCGGATACCGACCCCGCACAGTGGCACGTTCGTGCAGACGCAGCAGGCTCACACGTTCGATGAACTCCTCGGTGTTGACATGCGTCTGCACGAGCCTCCTCGACGTAGGTACCATGCGCAGCGACATGCGTGCGGCAGCATGCGTGGAGCAACACTTTCTCAAGGGAGTGAACGGTTGTGAGCAGCCAGTCAGCCGCGAAGCTCCGATCGCGGTACGTCGAACAGGTCGCGTCGGATCTGGAAAAGAACCGCAGGCGTCAGGAGGAGCTCGCGCAGCGGATCGACCTGCTGAAGCAGGAGGAGACGCTGCTGACGGACATCCTCAACCTCGCCGAGCGGTACGAGGGTCTCGCGGATGCCTCGCGGCTGCCGGAGCAGGCGCAGGAGCGGGCGCAGGAGCGGGCGCAGGAGGAGCAGGCGCAGGAGGAGCAGCCGCCTGTCGCGAAGGGGAAGCCCACAGCCGCCAAGAAGCCCACAGCCGCGAAGGCGAAGGGTGCGGCGCAGAAAAAGGCTGTGGCGAACGCTGTGGCGAAGGAAAAGGCGGGCCGGCCGCTGCTCGGGGATCTGTTGCTGCATCTCCTCGCCGGTCACGACGAGCCTCGTTCCGCCAAGGAGCTCGGGGCCGAACTCCGGGAGAAGCACCCGAGCCGCAATCCGACGCCGCAGGTGGTGCGGAACACCCTCGAATCCCTGGTCGCCAAGGCCCGCATCCAGCGTCACAAGCAGCAGCGATCGGTCATGTACACCGTCGTCACATAACCTCCTCCCTGGGGGCCGGGTCCCACAACGGCCCCTGCATGTATCCAGCTTGAGGAGGCCAGGTGACGCTCGGACGGGGCATCGGAAGGAGCACGAGGCTGCTCGCGGGCGCCATGACCGCGGCCTGCGTGCTGGTGGTCGGCCCCAGCGCACCGAGCGACGCTTTCCACGCCGGCTCACCGCCCGCCGTGGCCGATCGGGACATCGTCCCGAACCGGGTCATGACGTGGAACATCTGCAATCCCTGCGGCGACAACAATGTCGGCCGGGCGGCGGAGATCGCCACGTACGCGCCCCAGGTCATCGGCCTGCAGGAAGCGTGTGTGCGTGACGTCGAGAGGATCCGGGAGTATCTGGAGACCTTTTACGGGCTGGAGTACCACGTCGAGTACGGCACGGTGCTCCGGAAATGGGGCCGCTGCGGGGGATGGCCGTGGCATCCGGGAGCCTTCGGCCAGGCGATCCTCTCCGCGTCACCGATGTCGGACCCTGAGAGCGTCGAATACCCCGACGGTGGATCCGAGGACCGCGGCTACGTGGCGGTCACCACCAGAGTGGGCGGCCGGACCGTCCGGGTCTTCAACACACACCTCGCCCAACGACAGCAGGAAGAGGTACGAGCGGGCCAGACGGGCGTGCTCGCCGCGGAGGTCGCCCGGCACGAACGCGCGATCGTTCTCGGCGACTTCAATTCCGTACCGGACGCCCCCGAACTCACCAAGATGTGGGCCTTGGCCGCGGACGCCGATCCGCAGTGCCATCCCTCGTCGACCGGCATCTGCGAACCGACCACCGACTGGCAGAGCAAGTTCGACTACATCTTCCTGAAAGACATCGCCCCGCTCGACCACGGTGTGCACCAGACGCGGTACTCGGACCACGACCTGCTGCGTGCGGACCTGAACCCGCAGACTTGAGCAGTCCGCTGCCGGTCCCTTTAACAGTTCCCTTGATGTTCTGTTAAAAGCTGCCGTTGTCATGGACCTTGTAGCAGGTACGGGCGCTGGGCCAGAGTTCAAGCCGCGGCCGGCCCCACGCCGGCTGCCAGGCAGAAGCCCGCAATTCGATGATACGCCCCCACCTGTTTCTCGTATTTCCCGAGGGTTTCTGCCTGCCACCCGGAAGGAATTGGTGTGCCCCTTTCTCGTAGATACAGATTCGCTGCCGTGGCCGTCCTGCTCTCGGCGTCCATGGCCGTGGGAACCCAGGTCACGGCGCAGGCGCAGGACTCCGCACCCGCTCCGCGCTACCAGCCGGAGATGGTGCGGGCGCTCGCCGCTTCGCTCGGTGTGAGCGAGAAGGACGCGGTCCAGCGGCTGGACCGGCAGGACGCCCAGCAGGCCAAGCTCGACCGGCTGACGAAGCGCGGAATATCCGGGGACGGCGCCTTCTTCGACGCCTCCGGCAAGCTGACCGTCAACGCCGATGACCGCTCCGATGCCGCTGTCATCGAGAAGGCCGGCCTCGATGCCCGGGTGCCTGCCCGCGGGCAGGCCGCGCTCGACAAGGTCAAGGCGCACCTCGACGCCGCGGCCACCCGGCGCGTGCCCGCCGGAGTCGTCGACTGGTCCGTGGACCTGGCTTCGGACAAGGTCACCGTCAAGGTCAACAGCGCCCGCGGAGCCGCCGCCCGGGCATTCCTGGCCAAGGCCGCGTCGTACGGTTCCGCCGTCAGAATCGTGCGCGGCCAGGAGAAGTCGGCGCCGCAGGCGGCGATCGCCCCGGGCAGCAAGATGACGATCAACGACACCTCCGGCTGGTGTTCCGTCGGATACGGCGCCCGCGACCGGTCAGGCAGGCAGTACCTCGTGACCGCCGGGCACTGCGTCGCCAACCTGCCCACCCTGCGCTTCGGCGGTGCCGCGTTCGCCAAGGGCGCCGACACCCGCTTCGCGGTCGGCACCAACAGCGTCGACATGGGCGTCGCCTCCATCAATTCCGGCCACTCGATCACGACCAAGGTCGGTACGTGGCGGCAGACCACCGACGTGGCGATCAACGGCAGCCGTCGCGCCGCGTCCGGAGCCGCGCTCTGCAAGTCCGGTGCGACCACCGGGTGGACGTGCGGCACGGTCGGTTCCTATGACGCCTCCGTCACCTACGTCGACCAGAACGGCGGCCCCGACACGGTCGTCACGGGTCTCGCCACCTCCAGTGTCTGCACCGAGGGCGGCGACAGCGGCGGCGCGTACATCTCCGGCAACCAGGCCCAGGGCATGACCTCCGGCGGGCCGCTCCGCCAGCAGTGCACCGGCGGTGTGAACTCCCGCGGTTCCTCCTACTTCCAGCCGCTCGACGACGCGCTCGCCTACTACGGGCTGACGCTCAACACCAACTGAGCCGTCTCACAGGGACGACCAGGGGCCGCCCACCGGCTAAGGTGGCGGCCCCTGGTCGCCTGTGTGGTCTGAAACCGTCGTTGAGCCGCCCTCGTCGGAGCGAGGGACCACCGGTCCGTGGACCGATGGCGCCTCCTGCCCGCTGAAAGACGCCATGCCGAGCATCCCCCACACCGAAGGCCCCGATCCGACCTTCGCGGCCGTGTTCCGCCAGGCCCTGCAACAGCGCGGGCTGCCGCTGGAACGTGTACGTGACCACCTGCGCGCCCAGCAGATCACCGTCAGCCTCGCCACCCTCAGCCACTGGCAACGCGGACGCAGCCAGCCGGAGAGAGCACAGTCGCTGCGCGCCGTCGACGCGCTGGAACCCCTGCTCAACCTCCCCGGCGGCGCCCTGCGTTCGCTGCTGGGCCCACACCGGCCACGCGGCGCCAGCGCACCGCACGACCCGGCCGCAGCCCGCAAGGTCTACGGCGAGAACTCGGACCTCGAGCAGGCCCTCGGCGACGCGTTCCCCCGCTTCAACGCGGGCCTGCGGCTCCTGACCGTGCACGAGACGGTGAGCCTGGACGAGCGCCGCTCCATCCACGAGACGTCGATCACCACCGTGGTGCAGGCCGTCCGCGACGCCGTCGAGCACCTGACCGTCGTCCATTTCCTCGACTCCCCGCAGGCGGGGACGGTCGACCTCAGCGTCCCGTGCGGGCCACCGCCACGGATGCGGTTCCTGCCGGAGCTTGGCTGCGTGGCGGCGGACATTCCGCTCGGGCGCCAACTGACGAGAACGGAGACCGCGGTGGTCGCCTACACGCTCCGCTCCGCGTCGGACGTCTCCCACCAGCACGAGCGTCGCATCACCACGCCACTGCGCACGTATCTCCTGCACGTGCGCTTCCATCCGCGGGCCACGCCGACCACCTGCTGGAGCTACCACCGCGAGCAGATCGGCGCCGAGCCGCAGCACCGCCACCGCACCACTCTCGACGCCTTCCACACGACACACCTGCTGCCGGCGCACTGCACACCAGGTGTGTACGGGATCGAGTGGAAATGGCCCGACTGATTCAGGAATCGGTCATGATCAGGTTGCCGTCCGGGGTGCGCCGCGCGAGCTCGCCGGTGCGGAAGAAGCCGTCGGCCGTGAAGGAGCGTGCGTTCCGGTCGGGCGCCCGGTAGTAGCCCCGCACCGTGCAGGGACCGCGGACCAGTAGTTCACCGGGCTCCCCGTCCCCCACCTCCTTGCCCTCGGCGTCGATCACGCGGATCTCGTCGTCGGGTGAGAACGGTCGGCCCTGCGTGGCGAGCACGGTCTCGTCCGGATCGTCGGGCCGGGTGAGCGTCAGCACGCCCTCAGCCATGCCGAAGACCTGCTGCAGACGGCAGCCCAGTTCCGCACCGAGCCGTTCGGCGATCGGCCGGATCGGGGGTGCGCCGCGCGGGGGCGCGCCGCCGATCTGCAGGAGACGCAGGCTGCTCAAGTCGGCCTGGACCGTGGGGAGAACCTCGAGCCAGCGCCGGGCGTCGGCGGACGTAACCGACGTGAGCGTGACCCGCTCCCGGCCGATGGCCGCAAGGCACTCGGCGGGTTCGGAGTTCTCGACCAGGACGACGGTCCCGCCGACGGAGAGGGTGCCGACGATCCCCGGGCAGCCGAGGGCGAAGTTCGACTCAGCGGACAGCGCGGCGAGGTAGACGTCGTCCTCGGTGAGCGATACGAGCTCGGCGGCGGCCCGCGCCTGGCAGGCGTAGTCGTTGTGGGTGCGCGGAACGACCTCGGGCACCGCGGTGGAGTTGTCGGAGAGCAGCATGAACGCCACCTGTCCGGCGCTCTGCGCATGTGCTCGGTCGGGCGGGGCGTCGATGGAGCTCAGGGGGAAGTAGTGGCAGCCCGACGGGTCGACCGTGAGGCCGCCGTACGCAGACGAGGCGCCCGTCGGCTCGAAGGTGAACACCCGCCGCAGGAAGACGCCTTGGGCCGCGATGTCCGCGGCCATCGCCGTGTGGTCGAAGCCGTCGTACGTAGAGGGGCCGACATAGCCGACGGCTTCGGTGACCCGCACGAGGCGGGACACCACAGGCGCGCGGAGCGAGACCGGGCAGAGCACGGGGATCGCGCCGGCCCGCATCAGGGCGAACATGGCGATGACGAGCTCGGGGACGTTCGGCAGCTGCACGACGACACGTTGCCCGGGCCGGAGGCCGCGCAGCCGAAATCCGGCGGCCATGCGGTCCGCGCGCCGGTTCAGGTGCGCGTACGTGATGCGGGTGTCGCCGTGCACGAGCGCGGTCCGCGGGCCGTGCCGCTGAGCCCAGCCGCGCAGCAGGTTGTCCAACGTGTTGCCGCGCCAGTGCCCGGCCGCCCAGTACCGGTCGACGAACTCCTCGGGCCAGGGTGTGCAGCCGCCGAGCATGGAGGTCATGCGCTTCCTTCTGTACCGACTCGTTCGCCTTGTGCTTCACCGTGACGACGCGCTCCAGGACCGCGCCTCCCGCCCCCACCCAAGCCGTCCACACCTCACACGGGCAATATGCTGTACGAACCATGGACGCTCACTCCCCTCGGCGGAAAGTCCAATGAACCCCGACGCCCGGCTGAACGCCTACAGTGCCGTTTCCACGGATCTCGCCCTGCGCAGCGACCGGGAATTGCGCGGCATGGCCGACACGGCCGCACCGCTCGACTCCGGCATCGGCGGCAGCTCGTCGCTCCTGAAGATCGCCGGCATGCCGGTCTTCGTGAAACGTGTGCCGCTCACCGAGCTGGAACAACAGCCGGAGCATTTCCGGTCCACGGCCAACATGTTCGGCTTGCCTCTCTTCTGCCAGTACGGCATCGGAAGCCCCGGCTTTGGTGCGTGGCGAGAGGTCGCCACGCACACGATGACCACGAACTGGGTGCTCGCAGGCGCGTGTCAGGGGTTCCCGCTCATGTATCACTGGCGGGTCCTGCGGGACACCGCGCCGACCGCTCCTCCCCCGGAACTCGCCGATGTGGACCGGGCCGTGGCCTACTGGGGTGGTGGGTCGGCGGTACGCCATCGCATCGAGGCCCTCAAGGAGTCCTCAGCCGACGTCCTGCTGTTCCTGGAGTACATCCCGCGAACCCTGCACCAGTGGCTCACGGAGCAGGTGGCGGCCGGTGACGAGGCCGTCGACCGCGCCTGTTCCCTCATCGAGAAGGAGCTCCTGGCCGGTACCTCCTTCATGAACGACCGCGGGCTCCTGCACTTCGACGCCCACTTCCAGAACATCCTGACCGACGGTCGGCGCCTCTACTTCGCCGACTTCGGTCTCGCGCTTTCGTCCCGCTTCGACCTGTCGCCCGCGGAGTCCGCATTCTTCGACAGGCACGGGACGTACGATCGCGCGTACACCCTGAGTTATCTGGTGAACTCCCTCATCACCGGGTTGTACGGATACGGGAGGAGCGGGCGAGAAGCACTGATACGCGCGTGCGCCGAAGGGCATCCGCCGCCGGCAGGCCCCCGTGAAGCAGAGGCTGTACTGACTCGACATGCACCACTGGCCGCGGTCGTGACCGACTTCTACGTCAGGCTGCAGCACGAGAGCCGCGACATTCCGTATCCCTTGGAGACGATCCGCCGAATCCTCGAGTCGCCGTGCAACTGAGCAGCTCCAGGGGAGAAATTGCCGTGCGGGCACACGGGATCATGTCCGTATACTCGTGCGAACTCGGAGACTCAGAGACTCGGAGGTCAGAACGGGGGGGGTAGACAGTGAAGCTTGCTGAAGCGCTGGCTGAGCGTGCTGAGGCGACGCGTCGCGTGGAGCAGCTGCGAGCGCGCGTCGTCGGTAGTGCGCGGTACCAGGAGGGCGAGACTCCCCCCGAGAACGCGGCGCAACTGCTGGCCGATGCCGCTGAGGTGCTCGACACCCTCGAGTCGTTGATCCGGCGGATCAACCGGACCAACGCGACGGTGGACCTGGGAGAGAGCGGCACGCTCACCGATGCGCTCGCGCGCCGGGACGTGCTGCGGCTGCGCCACTCCGTGGTCACCGCGGCGGCGGACGCGGCGGCGGGCTCGGGCGACCGGGGTTACGGACGGCAGCTGCGGTCCGAGCTGATGATGCTCGCCGCCCTGCCCGTCGCGGAACTGCGCGATCAGGCGGATGGGCTCGCGCGGGACATCCGCGAGATCGACGTGCGGATCCAGCGTGCGAACTGGGAAGCCGATCTGCTGGACTGACCGGTCCTCGCAGAGGCGAGCCGCGCCGACGGGTTCGGTGCGGAGGACGGCGATGGGGAGCAGGTAGCTGTTCCGGAGGCGTGCACACACCGAGGGTCGGCGGTCTCCGGCCCACACCTGGCGCGTGAAGAGCAACGCAGGGGTTCGATTCCCCATCGACAGCGCAGCTCAGCATCGCGTACAGGTGATCGTGCACAGTGCACAGCACATCACCACGTGCAGATCCGGGCGGTGAGGGCGGGTTCGGGGTCTTCCCACATCGCGGGGCCGGGCTCGGCGCTGTAGGGTGCCGGCCCCGGCCCGTCACTCCACTTGGCCCACCTGAGTGATCCGCTCGTCCCCGAGGCTTCGCTGGACGTCTGTCAGGAGGATGCCCAGCAACTCGGTGAGCTGGGACTGCTGCTCACCGGTGAGGCCACTGATCAAGTCGGCCTCCCTGCCGAGGACTTGGTCCACCGTCGCCTCGACAAGTGCGTGACCGGCCTCGGTGAGCGTCACCTCGACGGTACGGGGGCGCCCCTCCCCGGGGCGGCGGACGACCAGCCCCTCGCGCTCCGCGCGGGCCACCCGCTGGGAGACAGCGCCCGCCGTGACCATGGAACGGCGGCCCAATTCGCGGGTGGTCAAGGTGTAGGGCGTCCCGCTGCGGCGCAGCACGCTGAGCAGATCCAGGGTCGCGGTGTCCACGCCCGCACGGGCGAGCACCCGGCGCCGGTCGTCGCCGAAGAGCTTGGCCAGTTGCCAGATCGGCGTGACGATGCCGATCGAGGTGGCCGGGGTGCCGGGGCGCTCGCGCTCCCAGGCCGCGGCGATGTCCTGTGCGGTGTAGGCGGCGGCTTCGCCCCTCCCGGCGCCGTCCGCCCCCGCGGCTTCTGCCCCCGCTGCTTCCACCCTGGCTGCTTCCGCCCCGGCCCCTGCTGTCCCGGCCTCAGCGCTCATGTTCCCTCGCCTGCTTCAGTGATACGTTTAGGTCTAAATTTAGGCCTCAACGGATGTACGGAGTTCAGCTTATGACACGCACCGTCCTGATCACCGGCGGCGGCACCGGCATCGGCCGCGCGACCGCCCTCCACTTCGCCGAACGCGGCGACACCGTGTTCGCCACCGGCCGTCGGCGCGCACCGCTCGACCGACTGGCCGAGGAGACCGGCGTCCGCGGCCTCGTGTGTGACCACACACAGCCCGAGGCGCTCACCGCCCTCCTCGCCGGGCTGCCGGAGCAGATCGACGTCCTCGTCAACAACGCCGGTGGAAACACCGACTTCGACGGCGATCCGGGCCCGGACCTCGCGCTCGGCGGCGAAGCCGACCTGGCCGCCTACGCGCAGGCCTTCCGCGCCAACCTGGACGCGAACCTCGTCAGCGCCGCCCTGACCACCCGGGCGCTGGACGGCCGCCTCGCGGCCGGTGGAGCGGTCGTCCACATCGGGTCGATCGCCGCGAGCCGGGGCTCCGGTCCCTACGGGGCCTACGGCGCCTCGAAGGCCGGCCTCTCCACCTGGAACCTGGACCTGGCACAGACGCTCGGCCCGCGCGGCATCACCGCCAACGTCGTCGCGCCCGGCTACATCGCGGACACCGAGTTCTTCCGGGACCGCCTTCAGGAGGACCGGCGCGAGCAGCTCGTGGCCGCGACCTCGACGGGCCGCGCCGGCACACCCGCGGACATCGCGGAGACCATCGCGTTCCTCGCGTCCCCCGGCGCACGTCACATCACCGGGCAGGTGCTGCATGTCAACGGTGGCGCATACATGACCCATTGACGCACGACCGGCACACGTTGCCGCGTTCGCCCCCTCCCGGCGCATGGCGCGAAACCAACCTTGACCGCGGCCTGCCAAAGTCTATGGTCCGGACTAAAAGTCTATGGTCCGGACTAATCGACCGTCGTGAACATCTGGCCCCACCACAGCACTTCACGCTGCACACCCCCATGAAGCAATGCGGTGAAGGAGCACGCATGGACAGGAAACGGAAGATCGCCGCCGCGATCGGCGCCGGCCTCGCGCCGGTGCTCGCCCTCACGCTGCCGACCGGTTCGGCCAGCGCGCACGGATACGTCAACGCCCCCGCGAGCCGACAGGCGCAGTGTGCCGCGCGCACGGTGGCCTGCGGCGAGATCAAGTACGAGCCGCAGAGCGTCGAGGGCCCCAAGGGCCTGCGCAGTTGCAGCGGCGGCAACGCCAGGTTCGCGGAGCTCGACAACGACAGCAAGGGCTGGCGGGTCAGCGACGTCAGCAGGACCCAGACCTTCACCTGGACGTTCACCGCGCGGCACCGCACCCTGAACTACGAGTACTTCGTGGACGGCACGAAGGTCGCCACCGTCGACGGTCACAACCAGCAGCCACCGGCGACCGTGTCGCACCAGGTCAACCTCGGCAGCGCCACCGGCAGGCACAAGATCCTCGCGGTGTGGAACATCGGCGACACGTCCAACGCCTTCTACGCGTGCATCGATGTGAACATCCGCTGACCGGAGGAACAGCTGCTGCGTCGCCCCCGCCAAGGCGCGTCCGGGCTCTCCCCCGTGCACCTGGGCGTGGGGCCGACGCGCACTCGCATGTCCCGATGACGTGAACTCACGTGTGACACGTGGTTGTTGCGGCGTAGGTTGTTCGCGCAACGGTTCACGCCACGGTTGAAAGACGGACGGTACCCATGACCGACCCTGCCACGACGCCCGGTCCAGCCGCTCACCAGGCGATCGACACGATGGTGCCGCACTCGGCCCGGATCTGGAACTACTGGCTGGGAGGAAAGGACAACTACCCCGTCGACGAGGCCGCAGGCGACGCGTACAGCACCGTCTTCCCCGGCATCGTCACCGTTGCCCGCAGCAGCCGCGCCTTCCTGCAGCGCAACATCACCCATCTCGTCACCGAGGCGGGCATCGGGCAGTTCCTGGACATCGGGACGGGCCTGCCTACGGTGGACAACACCCACGAGGTCGCCCAGCGACTCGACCCGCGGGCCAGGATCGTCTACGTCGACCACGACCCGATGGTCCTCACCCACGCCCGCGCCCTGCTCACCTCCACGCCGGAGGGAGCGACCGCCTACGTGGACGCCGATCTGACGGACCCCGACCGCATCCTGGCGGCCGCATCGGAGACGCTGGACCTCACCCGGCCCACCGCCCTGATCCTCAGCAACATCCTGGGGCACATAGCCGACTACGACCGGGCGCGCGCCATCGTCGCCCGGCTGATGGAGGGCCTGCCGTCCGGCAGTCACCTCTCCGTCAACGACGGTTCGCGGGGCGTCGAAGCCACCTATGAACAGGCGCAGGACGCCTACAACGCATCCGGTGCCGTCCCGTACTTCCTGCGGCCCGTCGACAGGATCGCGGCCTTCTTCGACGGCCTGGAGCTCCTGGAGCCCGGGGTCGTCTCGGTCCCCTTCTGGCGACCGGACCCGGACTCCGCCGCCCCGGTGCCCATCGGCGAGCACGGCGGCCTGGCCCGCAAGCCGTGAGGGTCTGCCTCCCGGACCGTCAGACAGTGCCCAGGTCCGCCGAGTACCAGCGCTCGGGCCGCAGGTAGTAGACGGCTTCGACGCCTTGTTCCTTGACGGCGGACTTCACGTACGGCTCGACGCGGTCGGCCGGCAGGTAGCGCGCCGTCAGCTCGCGCAGCTGCTCGATGGTGGCGTCCTCGGTGCGGACCACCGGGCCCTCCACGGAGACGTAGCGGACAGTCGGCTCCAGCCGGTCGACCATCAGCGAGAAGCGTCCCGCGGCGGCGAGCAGCTTCCCCTTCTTGGAGTCGCGGGCGGTCATCACCCACAGCTCGCCGCCGGGGGCGTACTGGTACCAGATCGGCAGCGTGAGCGGAGCCCGTCCTTCGCCCGCGTCCACGGCCAACGCCCCGATGTGCGGTTCGGCCAGAAACAGCTCGCGTTCTTCGACGCTCAGCGGCATGGGGATCTCCTTCGATCGTGGTGTGGTGGCCCCGTCATGATCCTCAACTCACCTGCCACAGAGGGTATTCCGCGCCTCCGTGAGAACACACCCGGGCCTTGATCACCACCCCATTCACTCATTCGGGTGACATGAGGGCGCCTCCGAGCGGAGCATCGCGTGGGCCCGAGAGCCTAGGTGGGAGCCATTGTGCGCACCGGGGGGAGGGGGCAGAGGCATGGATAAAGCGGTCGCCGTGAACGGCGGGACTCTGCTGATACTTGGGTCCCTGCTGATACGTAGTGCCTCCGGCACCCACCGCACGCCTTGCCCGGCCGCCTTCCTCCGCGACACCTCCGAGGCCTCGTACCGCTGAGCCCGGACGCGACGCCGGGGCCCTCCGGGGCCCGACGCCCATGAGGTCGGCCTTTCTGAGATCGGCGCCACGCACCACACGACCGCCCATCCGCCTCGCGCAGGCGCTTCGAAGGATTCCCTTGACGGGAGAGTCACATGGCCGCCTCCCCATCGCCTGAGCCGTTCCGGCTACTGCGGGCGACCGACCTGCTGGACCTGCACTTCGCGTTCCTCGGGCTGCGCCTGGAGCGCCCCCTCCTCGGCCCACGACGACTTGTCCGCAAGGATTCCGGGCAACCGGCCTTCCTTGTGGTCACGTTCGGGCCCCAACACGTCGTCGAACAAGCCTTCCTGGAGCTGAGTCCGGGCCTGCCGCAACCAGAACCCGGCGCGGCCCCCACCGGCAGTGAGCCGCACAAGCCGCCGCCGGTCGCGTCCCGCATCGGCGGCCGCAGCCTCCTGGTGTTCACCGTCGCCGCCGACACCTCCGTCGAGTACACCGAGTCGGGCCTGCTCACCGCCATGCGGACGCTCCCGCTGCGGGTGGTGGACGCCGCCCGGGAGCCCGTGTCGGCGGCCCGCACGGCGCATGCCGCGACCGGTCGGCCGCTCGATGTCTTCCAGGCGTTGCGGCTGGCCCGGACAGCCGCGGAACTGGCCGCCCGGCACGGGCCGGAGGCGCCCGTCGCCGCCGAGCTCCGCGCGGCACCCACCCCGGCGGGGGTCCGTGACTCGACGGCCGCCGCGGGCCCCGGGCCCGAGAACCCCCTGGCGGACGCCGCCAACCCGCGCACCGGCATCGAACTGCCCTACCGCCTGCTCCTCTCCCCGCCCCAGACGGCGACCTGGACGCACCGCGTCGCGCTGCCCGACCCGGGTGACCGGATCGAGCTCTGGCACACCCGGATGCCGGCGGGCCACGCCCGGGCGGTGTGGACCCGCGACCCGGGCTTCGATCCGGCGACCCCGCGCGCCCTCCCCGCCGGTGGCAACGAATTCCGTATGGCGATGGACCGCAAGGACCGGTCGTCGGTGGTGCACCTGAGCTCCAACCACAACCTGGCGGGCGGCTTCACGCCCGCGCCGATCGGCGTCGACAACCTCGTACTGTCCACGATGGGCGGCTGGCTCGACTCCTTCGGCCAGTGGGAGAGGCCCCCGGACGGCTTCGACGTCACCCAGTGGCGGCACCGCGCCGCACTGGGCCGGGACCACTACGTACGCGTCATGTACCGGGGGCGGCTGTGGCCGTTCGGGCACCTGGCGGATCTGGTCAAGGTCACCGAGCGCAAGTTCGACCACGCGCGACCGGACCGCGCCGCCTACCTCAACCAGCGGTTCTTCATCATGGTGCGCGAGCCGGTGCGCGGCTACGGAATGCCGCAGGAGAACGACGACCAGAAGCGGCTGCACCGGCTGTTCCCGTTCACCAGCGTCCGGCTGCTCACCTTGGTCACACCCGATCTGAAGGAGCCGCAGACGATTCCGGGGCTGTCCGCCCCCGGCGTCGAACCCGACGAGAAGCTCGCGTTCTTCCCGGTGTCCGCCGCCGAGGATCCCTTCCAGTTCCAGGTGAGCATGGTCGACCTCGACGGTCGCCTCCTGGAGTTCCGCACGCCGATGGCTTTCGTCGGGCAGCTGGTGCACGCGGACAAGGCCGACGTGCGGACCATCATCGAGCACTACCGGAGCCTGTGTTCCGATCCGGCGCCCGTGCCGCCGGACGTCGGTGATCCGGGGGTCAGGCGGGTCGTGGCGGATGTGCGCGGCCAGTCCATCGCGTACGCCCCGAGCCGCAAACCGGGCGACACGACGCTGTCCACCGGGCAGTTGGTCTGGGGGGCCGCGACGACCGAGGCGATCCTCGACCTCGACGCCACCGATCACCCCCGGTTCGTACCGACGGTGCGCTGGGCGCGGGCCGTGGTCCCGGCCCTTGGCCAGTTCGGCGGCGGCTTCGGGGCCGACCAGCCGCACTCGGTGTTCTATCCCGAGCCGTACGTGCGGAACGCCTTCTCCGAGGCGAACAAGGGGCAGGTGTTCGTCGAGCTGGCCGAGCCCGTCGGCCTGACCTTCCGTGACGACGGCCAGTCGTCCGGCGCGCTCGCCCAGCCCAACTTCCCGGTCGCCGGGCTCTCCCGGCTCACCGGGCCGGTCGCGGCGACCCCGGACCGGGCCGACGCCGTGCCCGTGGACAAGTGGGCCAAGCTCGCGCAGGGCAGATTCAACCCGCTCGACTACTTCGGCGACCTGGCGGGCGCCAAGCTGTTCGGGATGTTCCCGCTCACCGAGATCCTGAGCGAGATCGGCCTCGACAACCTCAAGGCGCCGAACTTCTTCACCGCGACCGTCGACGCGGTCACCGGATTCCTCGGCGACCTGCTCGGACTCCGCGACCTGCTCGCGTCCGTCCAGGAACAGTTCCCGGAGACCAGGGACCGCGTCATCCGGGTGATCGACTCCGCCGCGGCCTTCGCGCAGGCCCTCGTCGACTACATCACCAGTCAGTTGGAGGACTCGTCCGACCCCACCACCATCGGGGACGTCGAGGCCGCCTTCAACACGTTCTCCGCGGCTCTCTCCGCGCTGCGTCTCGGCCTGCCCGCGGCAGTGGACACCGGCGTGCGGCAGGTGCTCCAGCGGATCGCCGAGCAGGCCGCCACGTGGGACAGCACGGTCGGTCAGGCCCTCGCGCTGAAGAAGGCGATCGAACAGGCCGCGCTCGGCGCCAAGTTGCCGGACGTCGTGAACTCCCGCATGCAGTGGCAGCCCGACATCAAGGCCTGGACACCGGGCAAACCGACACCGACCAAGCCCGAGGACGCCGTGTTCTGGCCGACGGGCAAGCTGACGCTCGTCACCGACCTGCGCGGCTCGCTGCGGCCGGACGTGCCGCAGGCCGCGGACGTGACATGCACGCTGGGCAAGTTCGATCTGCGCATGGTTCCCGGGTTCGACGCGGTCGTGCTGCACTTCGACCAGATCCGGTTCAGCATGCGTGCTGGCAAGAAGCCCGACGTCGAGGTGAAGTTCGGCGGTGTCGACTTCGTCGGCAACCTGGACTTCGTCCAGACCCTGCGCAACATCATTCCGCTTGACGGGTTCAGCGATCCACCGGCCATCACGGTCGACCCGTCCGGGATCCACGCCAACTACTCCATGCAGTTGCCGAGCGCGGCGGTCGGCGTCTTCAGCCTGGAGAACCTCTCGCTCAACGCCGCGCTGTCCGTCCCGTTCATCGGTGACACCCCGCTCCAGGCGGGCTTCTCCTTCTGCCGTCGCGAGGCGCCCTTCCGCCTCACGGTGTCGATGCTGGGCGGCGGCGGCTACTTCGGGATCGTCCTGAACCCCAAAGAGATCGCCGTACTGGACGCGGCCATCGAGTTCGGGGCCGCGGTGTCCGTGAACTTCGGGGTGGCCAGCGGCAGCCTGTCGGTGATGGCGGGCATCTACTTCCGGCTCGATCTGGCCCAGAACAGTGTGACGCTCGTCGGCTATCTGCGGGCGCGCGGCGAGGTCGACGTCCTCGGGATCGTCTCCGCCTCGATCGAGCTCTACATGGAGCTGGGCTACCAGGACGGCTACGCGGTCGGCCGGGCCACTCTGACGATCAGCATCGAGATCGGCTTCTTCGAGACGTCGGTGACGATCCGCTGCGAGCGGAGGTTCGCGGGCAGCGGAGCCCGCGCCGCGGCGCTCGCGTCGGGTTCGGCCGACCCGGCCCTCGGCCCGCCCACGTTCGTGGACCTCATGTCCCCGTACGACGACCCCACGACCGGCCTGCGCGTGGATCCGGTCTTCGACTACTGCACGGCGTTCGCGGAGGTGCGCTGACATGGACAGCATCCGATGGACCGTCCTGCCCGACGGCGTCGCCGACGCCGGTACCGTACGCGTGTCCGTACTGGTCAGCCCCACCCTGACCGGGATCGGTACGCTCGGGCAGTCCGCGTACTTCGCGAAGTGGCCGGAGCGGCTCGCGGCCCTGCTGCCCGCACTGTGGCTGGAGTTCAACAGCCCGGCGGGCACCTTCGCCAAGGAACTGCGGCCGACCGGCCGCTACCCGGCCGCCGATCCCGCTCTCTGGCGGACCCTGTTCAACGACGGCACGTTCGTCCGGCCCCCGCAAGGGCCTCCCGCGCTCGCCGCGCAGGGGCGGCGCACGCTGCGCTCGTACCCCGGCAGGCTGGTGCACGACGAGATCACCGGTCTCTACGAGGCGGTCGCGGTATACACCACCGAGAGCAGGCTGCGCACCGAATGGGCCCGTGAGGAACGGTTGCTGTGCGAGGAGCCGCCGACGGACCACCGGGGCTGGGAACTCCCCGCGCTGTTCCGGCTCACCGACATGATCTCGGAACCGGTGCTCGATCTCGGCCAGAACCTGCAGAACGGGTACGCGATCCTGGAGGACGCCCTCGACCCGCACGGCGTCCGTGCGGCGGACGACGGCCACGAACCCCGCTACATGGACCGTACGAGCGATGTGTACACCGGCGACAACAAGCGGGTGCTTCCGCTGGCGGAAGCCGCCCGCTTCTACGACCGGGGCAAGGAACCGGCCTCGCTCGCCGAGGAGCCCGCGCACCGGATCGACTTCCACGAGGCGTGCGGCCTGCTGGGCGACTATCCGGAGCTGCAGCGCCGGTTCGGTCTCGTGCTCGACCTGAGCTTCGCGATGCCCGCCGGGGTCGCCGACGGAGCGCAGGTCCGCGTGCACTTCGACGACCGCATCGCCGACGCGGGCCGTCTCAACGCTCCGGGCATGTGCCCGTGGACGAAGATCCGGTTCACCCCGGGCAGTGTTTTCCAGGCCGCCGTCGAGGACGGCGCGATCATCAGCGAGCGCATGCTGAACCTCGGCGACCCCGAGACGTGGCAGCTCACCGAGCTCGACGTGGACGGGGCAGCCCTCAAGCACCTCGACTACGCCCGCTCCGTCGCCGGTATGCGGCGGGCCGACCTGCCCTCGGGGCCCGAATCGGTGGCCCAACTGGTGTCGGGCACCGGCACACCGGCGGCCCGCGGCGCCGGGCTCACTCTGTTGCACTCCGACCGCGACCGGCACCTGGCCGGGCTCATCGGCGCCGACGTCGGCCGCCAGGTCGCCGCGGACGGGGCCGTCCTGACCGCCATGGACCTGGTGCGCGGGTACCGCGTGGACATCGGCGCCGTCGACCCGGCCACCGGCCGCGTCACGCAGTGGCGGTCGCTGCTGCGCCGCCGGGGTCGCTACACCGTCCGTCGTCCGGGACAGCAGCCCGTCGAGATCCAGGTCCGCCCGGACGAGGGGCTTGTGCGCGCCAGCGCGGTCACCGTCGACGCGGCGGACGACCGCCAGCTCTACGGCCATCAGGCCGTGTTCGGCTGGCACGGCTGGAGCCTCGCGGCGCCGCGCCCCGGCCGGACCATCGGCCTGGCCGACGAGCCGACGGCGCCCGAGCCACCGGTGTCGCCGGACGTGCCGCTGGACACCAAGTTCGCCGCGGAGCCCGGCTCGCTGCCCGCCCTGCGCTTCGGCCGCACCTACCGGATGCGGGCCAGGACCGTCGACCTGGCAGGCAACGGCCTCGACCACACGGCGGCCACACCGGACACCGTCCACTCCGACGCCATCACCTACGGCCGCTGGGAGCCGGTCCCGCAGCCCGTGGTGCTGCCGCTCCTGCCGTTCAACGAGGGGGAGTCCACCGAACGCCTGGTCATCCGCAGCACGGTCACCGACGACGGCCGGGAGATCTCCACCGACGAGTACGCCGTGCGCCGCTCGGACGTCCCCGACCACGAGGCCCGCTCGGAGGTGGACGGTCTGGACCGGCGGTACAAGCCGGTCTCGGAGCGGCATGTGGCGCCGCCGAAGACCGCCCTGCAAATGGCCGAGGAGCACGGTGTGTTCGACGCCGTCTTCGGCGCGGGCAAGCCCGACGAGGTCCGTGCGGAGTTCGTCGCCGTCGCGTCCCGGGAGGCCGGGTCCTTCCTGGACACCAAGGTGCGGGACCCCGAGTGGCCCTACCGTGAGCACGACCTGCTGCGCTCGGGCGACATCCACATCGCCAAGCACAACGTGCACGACCCGCTGCCGGTCACCCGCCTGCCGCTCCCCCGCCGCGGGGCCGAGCTGGAGCAGGGCGAGTTCGTGGTGCACAGCGCCGACCAGCTGATCCTGCCGTACCTCCCGGACGTACTGGCGGAGGGCGTGATGCTGCGCGGCCTGCCCGGCGACACGGAGAATCGCAAGATTCCCTTTCCCGGCCCGTGGCCGCAGGCCAAGCCGTTCAAGCTGCGCATCAGGGAAGGGAACGAGGAACCGCACTGGCACGACGGCCTTCTCGAGCGGGTCCTCGACGTGTTCCTCACCAAGGGTGAGATCGCCACCGTCCGGCTGAGCTGCTATCTGAACGCGCGGAAGCTGCCGCTGCTGCGGCAGTGGGGCCTCCTTACCGCTTCGTCGTTCTGGGCCGGACTGCCCGAGGGGGACAAGGCGTTCGTCGAGCGGGCGAGCGCCGACGGCGAGAACTGGATGCTCACCCCGTGGGTCGAACTGACCCTGGTGCACGCGGTGGAGAAGCCCGTCCACCGCCCCGAACTCGCCGGTCTCGTCTCCTACCGCACGGCCGAGCAGACCGCGGCACAGCTGACAGGGACACTGAGCAGCCACGCCGCGAGCAGCGGTCACGTCGAGGTGGACGCGCACTGGAGCGAGTGGCTGGACGACGTCACGCAACCCGCACCCCGGCGCATCGACGGACACACCCACCTGGAGGACATCACCCTGGCCTACACCGCGGACGAGGAAGCCGTCGGCCGCGTGCACGAGTTCGGTGACACCAGGCATCGCGACGTCCGCTACACCCCGACCGCCGTCACGCGGTTCCGCGAGTACTTCCACCCGAGCATCACCGAGGAACGCACCAACGTCATCCGAGTCGGCCCCGCCGCCGCTCCCCTGGCCGTGCCCAGTTCGCGCCGGCCCGAGCCGCCGGTGGTGGCGTACGTCGTGCCGACCTTCCGCTGGCAGCGGTCCGTCGACCGGGAGAACGACGCCGTCACCAGGCAGCGCCGCCCGGCGGGCCTGCGCGTCTTTCTGCGGCGGCCGTGGTTCTCCTCCGGGGACGACGAGATGCTCGCCGTGCTCCTCGACCCGGGTGGCACGACCGTCCCTGACGACTCCGCCGACACCTTCTTCACCCGCTGGGGCGTGGACCCCGTCTGGGCCGACACCACGGTGCTGCCGACACCCTCGGCCGCGCACTTCCCGAACGCGGCACGGAGCCTGCGGGGCCTGCGCCTCGCGGAGTCGCCCGACTCGGCACCGGTGCCGGTCGACGCGGTCGCCTTCGCGCCGACGTACCACGCCGAGCGGCGGCTGTGGTTCGTGGACATCGACGTGGACTTCGCCGCCGCGTCGGTGGCCGGTACGGCGTACTTCCCGTACGTGCGGCTCGCTCTCGCCCGCTATCAGCCGTACTCCGTCGAGCCGTTGCACCTCTCGAAGGTGGAACGCGCGGAGTTCTCCCAGCTCGTCCCGCCGCGTTCGGTCACCGGCCGCCGTGAGGGCAACCGGCTCACCGTGCGGCTGTCCGGGCCCGCGACGTACAACGAACTCGGTGAGCTCGGCGGCACAGGGGCGGTGGCCGCCGCCGCGAGCCGCCGGGTCGTCGTGAGCGTGCAGAGCCGGGCGAGCTTGCAGGAGGACGACATGGACTGGAAGGAGGTGGCCGCCCCGGTGGAGCTGGCCTGCGTGAGCGACGGTGGTTCGTTCGCATGGGCGGGCGGCATCCCCGCTCCGGTCGGCCAGTTGCTGACCTCGTACCGGCTGCTCGTGCAGGAGTACGAGCTCTACCGCTCCGACAAGGACACCGCCACGGACACCGTCACCGTGAACGGGACGCCCGTCCCGGCGGCCCGGCGTCTGGTGCACGCCGACTACTTCGCGCTGAACGTCGGACTGCTCGGCCGGATCGACTTCGAGCTCTAGAAACGGCAGGTGGTTGCGGCTCGGGCACCGGGATTGTTGTCGATCATGGAATGCGCCATTCGGGGCACTCGTCGTTCGATCAGATTCGATCAGATTCGTGAACGACGTCGAGGAGGCCCCGTGCTCGTCCGGGACAGCAAAGTTAGTACGCGCCACCCCAAAACGGCGCGAGCGGTGCCGGGGCCGGTCATCGGCCTGGCCCTCTTCGGCGCCGTGCTCTGCGCCGCCGTGCTGCTCTTCATGCGCTTCGCCCACTGGGCGGGGGCCCATCCGTTCGCGGCCATACTCCTCGGGCTGCTCGCCGTTCCCGTGCTCTACGTGCTCTTGCGCGCGATGCCACGGGCCAGAGAGCTGCGCCGTGCGGCCCGCGCGGGGATGGTCCAGGCCGACCGTGAACTGGCCGAGGCGGCGCAGCACTGCGACGCACCCACGTCCGTCGCACCGGCGCCTGTGCCCGTCGCGGCCTCCGTGGTCCAGGAGGCCGTTCCCACCGCCCCCGTCGGGGCGCGGGACGGACTCACCGCCGTACTGCCACCGGCGGCCCCCGACTTCGCGGCTCTCGACCCCGACGGGTTCGAGGCGGCCGTCGCCGGGCTCTGCGAACGGGACGGCTGCCGCGAGACGGAGGTGGTCGGCGGCGCGGGTGACCTCGGCGCCGACGTCCTTGCGATCGCGCCCGACGGCCGACGCGTCGTCGTGCAGTGCAAGCAGTACGGCCCGGCGAACAAGGTCGGCTCCCAGGACCTGCAGCGCTTCGGCGGCACCTGCTGGTCCGTGCACGGCGCCCAGCTGGCCGTCGTCGTGACGACCAGTCAGTTCACCGAACCGGCCCTGGAGTACGCGGAGTCGTGCGGTATCCGCTGCGTGGACGGCGACGAACTCGCCGCCTGGGCGGAGGGCTCGGGTCCTGCGCCCTGGGGGCCCGCGATGGTGGAAGGCGCCTGAGAGCTTGTCTTTGAACCCCCGTCTGCGCTCCGGACGGGAGCATGCGCCGGGGCCGGACCGCGAGGAGCGGTCCGGCCCCGGCCTCTTTCCGTCAGCGGTTGCGCGTCCGCTCAGAAGGTGGCGGGCCCCGGAGGCCTCGGGCCCGCTTCGGGCGTGCCCGGGGAGCCGGGGGTGGCCGGCCGGTGGGAGCCGTAGTACGTGCCGACCTGGTCGTGGTAGCCCGCGTCACCGAGGTGCTTGTTCTTGTCGAACTCGGGGGCGCTCTTGATCTCGTCCTTGGTCCGCGCGACCTGGATCGTCTTCGCCTCGGCGTCGATTCCGATGATGGTGCCCGCGGGCAGCAGGACCTCCTTGCCGAAGATCCACACACCGGTGTCCACGACGATGTACTGCGAACCCACGTCGTGCGAGTGCTTGTCGACCTTGCCGATGTGCCCGTCCGAGGCCTCGACCTTGTAGCCCGTCAGGTCAGCGTCAGGAGTGTGACCAGCACTGGCCGGGTAGTTCCAGATGTTCTCGGTCATGGTGGTACC
Organism: Streptomyces sp. NPDC046465; assembly: GCF_040646035.1. NCBI lineage: Bacteria > Bacillati > Actinomycetota > Actinomycetes > Kitasatosporales > Streptomycetaceae > Streptomyces > Streptomyces sp. NPDC046465. The sequence goes on along the minus strand of NZ_JBEYZK010000030.1, from coordinate 21,079 downwards.
TCCGTGCGTCAGTCGCTTGCGGTCGGTCGGTGCGGGGCTGCACCGTGCGTCCGTTCCGGCGACATCCCTCGGTTCTCCGACGCGGACATCACTAAACAAATCCCTGCGAACCGATGGCCGACCTGTCCGAACCACCACGGGTCCTCGGGCGGATCCGGTCGCCGCGGCGATGTTTGCGATCACCGTCAGCGGTCAAGCGGACTGCATCACCTGATGTCGAAGCCAAGGGAGCGTGAGCGGATCATGACCACCAACGAGAAGGCCAAGGCCAAGACCGAACAGGCCACCGGCGCCGCCAAGGAGGCCGCGGGCCGCACCGTCGGCAACGAACGCCTCACCGCCGAGGGCCGGACCGAGCGAATGCAGGGCGACGCCCGTCAGGCCAAGGAGAAGATCAAGGACGTCGGCAAGCGCTAGGCGTATTGATCACGGACATTGTCGACGCCGGTGGGCGGACTCCTCTTGAGGGAGTCCGCCCACCGGCGTTACCGCGGCCCGTACGGGCCGGTGTTCAACTCGCCATCCCGGCCGGTTCACCGGCCACGTAAGAGCCTCCCTGGTTGTTGAGGATCACCCCGAGTCTGTTGGTCGCGTTGATCATGGCGATCAGGGAGACGAGCGCGATCGTCTGATCGTCGTCGTAGTGCTTGCGCACCAGGTCCCAGGTCGCGTCGGACACGCCCTCGTAGGCGTCGACGATCCGCGTGCCCTCCTCGGTGAGGGCCAGCGCGGCCCGCTCGGCCTCGGTGAACACCGTGGCATGGCGCCAGGTGGCGACCAGGTGAAGCCGGGTCGGAGCCTCCCCCGCGGCCTCGGCGTCCTTGGCGTGGATGTCGGCGCAGAAACCGCAGCCGTTGAGCTGGCTGGCGCGCAATTGCACCAGCTCCTGCGTGGCCTTGGGCAGCGGCGACCCCTGGATCACCTGGCTGACGGCGTAGATCCGCTTGCCGATCCTGGCACCGATCTCGTGGGCGAACAGATTCATGCGGGGTTCCATGTCTTCGTCCTCATTCGCACGTTTCACGCAACGTTCTGACGACCACGAGATGCCGGTCGCCCGGCCCTTGTGACGACGTGATCATGTGGCGTAGAACACGGTCCACCGGTGTCACAGAACGGCCGGGAGCGGTGTCTTGTGCGCGACACGGTCGAGAGCGAAGAGCGGGAGTCAGCCATGAGCGAGCGCGGCACGCGGACAGCGGACGCGGGTGGGGCGCACGCGCGTGACGGTCGTACGGACTCCGCCACCGAAGCGTTCGTCGCCCACCGCAATCTGCTGTTCACCGTCGCCTACGAGATGCTCGGTTCCGCCGCCGACGCGGAGGACGCCCTGCAGGAGACGTGGCTGCGCTGGGTGGATGTCGACCTCGCCACGGTGCGGGATCAGCGGGCCTACCTGGTTCGGATCGCCACACGGCAGGCGCTGATCCGGCTGCGTACGCTCCGTCGGCGAAGGGAGTCCTACGTGGGCCCGTGGCTGCCCGAGCCGCTGCTGACCGCGCCCGACGTGGCCGAGGACGTGGAGCTGGCCGACAGCGTCTCGATGGCGATGCTGCTCGTTCTGGAGACGCTCGCGCCGACCGAGCGTGCGGTGTTCGTGCTGCGCGAGGTGTTCGACCTGCCCTATGACGACATAGCGGAAGCCGTCGACAAGAGCCCGGCCGCGGTCCGGCAGATCGCCCACCGGGCGCGGGCCCATGTCGCGGCGCGGCGGCCGCGCGAGGCCGTCTCCCGGGCCGAGACCCGCGAGGCGCTCGCCGGGTTCCAGCAGGCGATCGAGACCGGCGATCTGCGGCGCCTGCTCGACATGATCGCGCCGGACGTCGTCCTGCTGACGGACGGCGGCGGAGTCGTACGGGCCGCGACGGCGCCCGTCGAGGGCGCCCAGACGGTGGCCGCCGTGCTGAGCAGGATCGACGCGACGGCGTTGCTGCAGCCGGCACAGATCAACGGCTTTCCGGCCCTGACCATCCACATCGACGGCGCGATCGACACCGTCCTTGCGGTGCGCATCGATGCCGGTCTCATCACGGGGCTCTACGCCGTGCGCAACCCCGCGAAGCTGTCCCGCGTCGCACGCGAGACCGCTGTGAGCCGCTGAGCGCAGGGATCCGCGCGGTCAGGCCGTCATGTGTGGGCATCGCGCGCCGCCGGACGGGAACGCGGTCTCCAGCTCGTCCGCCATGGCGGCGAAGAAGCGCTTCCCCTCGGCGGACTGGCGGGACGTGGACCAGGTGTAACCGGCACACGCGGCCATGACCGTGTGCAGGGCGTGCCGGCCGAGGCCCTGGCCCTGCCAGTGCGCGGCGACGGCGATGTTGCCGATGTGGCCGTGCCGGCACGGGTGGCAGACCTGGTACTCGAGGCAGCCCACCGGCCGGTCGGAGCGGTCAAGCATGGTGAGGGCCCGGCGGCCCGCCGGTGCCGTCTCGACGGCGTGCTCGAAACGCACGGCGGGCGGCCGGGCCGGGCTGCTCACTCGGCTCTGCCGCCCGGTCTGCGGCCCTTGGCCAGGGCGGCGGCGTCCTGCCGGAACGCCCATGTCATCTCGGGTTCCATCGTGAAGCGGAACATCCGCTGCACCGGTGGCGTGCAGAGGAGTGTGATCACCGCACCGGCGACGAGGGTCACGGTGATCTCGCCGAGCGGCCGGTGGAGCCAGTCGGCCTCGTACCAGTTGCCGAAGCGGGAGCCCTTGGCCAGGAAGCCGTGCAGGAGATAGCCGTAGAGCGTCCCGGCGCCCAGAGCCGTGAACCACAGTTTCCGACCCGGTACCCAGGCGAAGAAGCAGGCGACCAGGACCAGGGAGCACCCGAACATGGCGGGCGTCATGATGACGCCCGCCCAGCCGGGCGCGGACAGTTCCTGGGCGCTGTCGCGGCGGTAGAACCATGCCGCGCTCATCCGGGGCGCCGCCCAGTAGGCGAAGACCAGCGCGGCGGTGAAGACCGGAATCGCCAGGATCCGCGCCTCACGGCGGCGCACCAGCTGGAAGTGCTCGGGCTTCAGGACGAGGCCGAGGACGAAGAAGGGCAGGAACTGCAGTACGCGCTGGAGGTCGAGGTCGTCGCCGATGTCCGGGGAGACGGACGCGAGGACGGCGATGGCGAGCGCGAGCGGCAGCGGCCACCGCACGATCTTCCAGAGGGGCGTCGTGAGGCGCCAGATGAACAGTGCGGCCAGGAACCAGGTCAGGTACCAGGGGTCGAGCAGGCTGATGGGGTAGTCCGGGTCGCCGCCCACCCACCTCTTGAAGAACGTGTACGCGACTTCGAAGATCACGTACGGCACCGCGATCCCGGTGATCAGGCGTCTGAGCCGGTTCGGGCTCGCGTCGAAGCTCCGCGAGAAGTAGCCGGAGATGACGATGAACGCCGGCATGTGGAAGGTGTAGACGGTCATGTAGAGCGCGGCGGCGGCCCGGCTGTCCCCGCGCAGCGGTTCCCAGGCGTGTCCCATGGCGACGAGGACGATCGCGAGGTATTTGGCGTTGTCGAAGAACGCGTCCCGTCGCTTGACCGGCTGCGAGGGTCTCCGCTCCGGGGCCGCGCGCTCGGCGGGAGCCGAACTCACGGCGGGCCGCTGGGGAGGAAGCGGCATCGCATGGCGGCCTGTCGGCCGTGACGGCTCCTTCAAGGTGCCTCCCGCAGTGAACCTGGGCACGGTGAACCTGGGCATCTCCGGCACCTTAGCCATACTTCTACAGCCGCGTAAAACTCCTCTGACCGCAGGAACACGCGTGCGGGGCAGGCGTCACAGGACGGCCGAAGGGCGGCCCGCGAGTTCGGCGGGCGGCTGCGCGGAATCCCTTTACCCAGGTCATGGGCCGATGGGCGGCGAGGGCGCGGGGCGGGGCCGATGGCCCTGCGCGGCGCGACGCCCGGCAGCCTTCGGCGGCGCGGACCGCGGTGCGCGCCGGTGAACTGCGCTCGTTCGGGTGGTGTGGCGGGCGTGGGGGTGACGTGGGCGAAGGCTGGCGCGGAAGAGGCCGGTCCGGCGCCTGTTCAGGGCGTCGGGCCGGCCTCTCCGATGCTGTGGTGCCGTACTCGGCCGGTGTCCGTACCGAACCCGGTCAGGTACCGAACCCGGTCAGGCACCGAACCCAGTCAGTCCGTGCCGAACTCCATCGCGGCGCGGTCCAGCATCTCGTCGTCCCCGGAGACCTCGCCGCGCGAGGCGATCGCCTGGGCGCCGCCCTCCGGCATGGTGCCGATCAGGCCGGTCGCGGCGGCCTGGGCGGCGCCGATGGAGGTGTCGGAGCTGCCGATCAGGCCGAGGCCCGCGTACTGCTCCAGCTTGGCGCGCGAGTCGGCGATGTCGAGGTTGCGCATGGTGAGCTGGCCGATCCGGTCGACCGGGCCGAACGCCGAGTCCTCGGTGCGCTCCATGGACAGCTTGTCCGGGTGGTAGCTGAAGGCGGGGCCCGTGGTGTCGAGGATCGAGTAGTCCTCGCCGCGCCGCAGCCGCAGCGTCACCTCGCCGGTGACGGCCGCGCCCACCCAGCGCTGGAGCGACTCGCGCACCATCAGCGCCTGCGGGTCCAGCCAGCGGCCCTCGTACATCAGCCGTCCGAGGCGCCGTCCCTCGTTGTGGTACTGGGCGAGGGTGTCCTCGTTGTGGATCGCGTTCACCAGGCGCTCGTACGCGGCGTGCAGCAGGGCCATGCCCGGCGCCTCGTAGATGCCACGGCTCTTGGCCTCGATGATCCGGTTCTCGATCTGGTCCGACATGCCCATGCCGTGGCGGCCGCCGACGGCGTTGGCCTCCATCACCAGGTCGACGGCGGAGGCGAACTCCTTGCCGTTGATCGTCACCGGGCGGCCCTGGTCGAAGCCGATCGTCACGTCCTCGGCGGCGATCTCGACCTCGGGGTCCCAGAACCGCACGCCCATGATGGGCTCGACGGTCTCCACACCGGTGTTCAGGTGCTCCAGCGTCTTCGCCTCGTGGGTGGCGCCCCAGATGTTGGCGTCGGTGGAGTACGCCTTCTCCGTGCTGTCCCGGTAGGGCAGCTCGTGGGCGAGCAGCCACTCCGACATTTCCTTGCGGCCGCCGAGCTCGGTCACGAAGTCCGCGTCGAGCCAGGGCTTGTAGATCCGCAGCTGCGGGTTGGCGAGCAGCCCGTACCGGTAGAACCGCTCGATGTCGTTGCCCTTGAAGGTCGAGCCGTCGCCCCAGATCTGGACGTCGTCCTCGAGCATCGCCCGGACCAGGAGCGTGCCGGTGACGGCGCGGCCGAGCGGCGTGGTGTTGAAGTACGCGCGCCCGCCCGAGCGGATGTGGAACGCCCCGCAGGTGAGCGCGGCAAGACCTTCCTCCACGAGCGCCTCGCGGCAGTCGACCAGGCGCGCGATCTCGGCGCCGTAGGCCTTGGCGCGGCCGGGCACCGAGGCGATGTCGGGCTCGTCGTACTGCCCGATGTCGGCGGTGTAGGTGCACGGGACGGCACCCTTGTCGCGCATCCACGCGACCGCGACGGAGGTGTCGAGACCGCCCGAGAAGGCGATGCCGACGCGTTCGCCGGCGGGGAGGGAGGTGAGGACCTTAGACATAGGAAGAGTATGCATCATCGCGCATGGTCATGCAAAGGTGGCCCGAGCCCGAGGGGTGCTCAATGGGTGTGTCGCGTGATGCGGGGGGGAAGTCCTGCACTGCTTGGTAGAGCCCCTCGCGTTCGGCTGCGAGGGCTTCGATCAGTGCCCAAATCGTGTTGACCGCCCCGGGCAGGCAGTGCTGGAGTCGGCCCGTGGACAGCATCCCCGCCAACCGGCGGCTCTGGAACCGGATCAGCAGCGCCTACCAGCACGCGCACGACCCGCAAATCGGCGCCACGCCCCGGCTCTGGGGCATGTACTCCATCCCCGACGCGCACCTGCACGCCCTGGGCGACGTCACCGGCAAGCGCGTCCTCGAACTCGGCTGCGGCGCCGGCCAGTGGTCCAGGGCCCTCGCCGCCGAGGGCGCCACCGTGGTCGGGTTCGACCTGTCCGAAGCCCAACTCGCCGCAGCGGCCCGCGCGATGGGAGCGGCCCGCTACCCGCTGGTACAAGGCGCCGCCGAACAACTCCCCTTCGCCGCCGACAGCTTCGACCTGGTGTTCTGCGACTTCGGCGGGCTCAGCTGGGCGCCCCCGCACCTGGCCGTCCCGCAGGCCGCACGCGTCCTGGGCCCAGGCGGGCGCCTAGTGTTCAACGTCGCGAGCCCATGGTTCGAAGCTTGCTACGACGATGCCGCAAGCCGCGTGACCACGACGCTGCAGCAGGACTACTTCGGGCTGAACACCATCGCCGAAGACGACGGCGACGGCGCGACCAGCTATCAACTCACCTACGGCGACTGGGTCAGGGTCCTGCGCGGCGCGGGTCTCATCATCGACGACCTCATCGAGCCGCGGCCCGGAATCGGAACACCCAACGGCTACAACGAAACCGACCCGCCCGACTGGGCACACCGCTGGCCGGCGGAACTGCTCTGGGTAACCCACAAACCGCGTCGCCTCACCGGCCCTGCGTGATCAGGCACAGGCCAAGGGTGCTCTCAGCTGTGTCGTGCTCGGGGGAGCTGCCAGTCGCCGCCGCGGTCCTCCTTCGACCAGCGGGCGACGAGGTCGGGGACGCGCAGGAGGCAGGCCAGTGCGGTGACCGCCTGGAAGGCGTCGATGGCGCGCTGGGTTTTCGGCATGGCCAGGCGCAGGAGCCGCGGACTCACCGCAGTCTGGATCTGGTCGACGAAGGGCCGCAGCACGGTGTCGTAGTCCGCCAGTGCGGTCGGCAGATCGTCCGGGTGCCGATTGATCGCGTCGGCCAGGACGTGGGCGCCGACCAGGCCGCCGGAGATCCCCATGCCGCTGTAGGGGGAAGCGCAGTGCGCGGCGTCCCCTGCCAGGACCACGCGGCCCTTGGACCAGGTGCCGGTGCGCACCTGGGCGATCTCCTGGGAGTAGAAGAAAGGGCTGGTCTTCATGCCCTCGATGAAGCGCTCGGTCTGCCATCCGGCGTCGCGGAACCTGCTCGCCCAGAACTCCCGCTGCCGCTCGACGGGTTCCCGGTGGATCGCCGAGGCTTCCTCGGATTCTTCTCGCAGCACGAAGTAGACCTGGGTCTCGGTCGGATGGTGGCTGCGGCGCATGATCTGACGGCCGCCCGGGACCATGTAGGTGTCCCGGATGTTGCTGTCGGATTCGATGCGCGGGACGAACCAGTACGCCATGTGGATGCCGACCCGCCAGTACGGGTCGAAGCCCTCGGGGAGGATCGCCCGGCGGATGCGTGATCCCTGCCCGTCCGCGCCGACCAGGAGGTCGAACTCGCCGGTCGAGCCATCGGAGAAGTGCGCGAGGACCTTGCGCTCGTCCTGTTCGAAACCGTCCACGCTCTTGCCGAAGACGTACTCGGCGTCGCGCTCGGTCGCATCGTTGAGGATGCGGACCAGGTCGCCGCGCATGATCTCGTACTCGGACGTCAGTGTCTGGCGGCCCTGCCCGGAGGCATTGGCCATGATCGTCGCCCTGGCCCTGCCCCGGGCGTCGATGAAGGCGACGCCCTTCTCGTCCACGAGCTTGCCCCGGACGTCGTCGAGCAGCCCCATGCGGCGGACGGCCTCGATGCCCTGACCCCGGAGGTCGACCTGGGCGCCGGTGGCCCGCAGCGCGGGGAAGCGTTCGACGACGGTCACCCGGTGGCCGCCCCGCGTCAGCCAGAAGGCCAATGCCTGCCCCGCGACTCCGCCACCGGCGATGAGGACTCGTAAGGATCTCGTTCCCGAACCCTGTGTCATGCACACCACCTCAAAATCTATCGGTGAATGATTCCTTTCCAGAGTTCTCTATCAGCGATAGATTGTCAACGTGACGAAGATGAACCGTGAGTCCGTGGTCGCCGAGGCGCTCAACCTGCTCGACGAGGTCGGCCTGGATGCCGTCAGCACACGGCAACTGGCGAAGCGACTGGGAGTCGAGCAGCCGTCGCTCTACTGGTACTTCCGCACCAAGAAGGACCTCCTGGCCGCCATGGCGCAGGCCGCGATGGCGCCCCATGCGACCGCACCGCTGCCGACGCCCGAGGACGACTGGCGCGAATGGTTCGTGGAGAACACCCGCAGTTTCAGGCGCACCCTGCTGATGCGCCGCGATGGCGCCCGCCTCCATGCCGGATCCACGCCCACCGCGGACCTCGACCGGATCCGCCACAAGATGTCTTTCCTCGTCAGCTGCGGCGTGCCCGAGCACGACGCGCAGATGGCGATGCTGGCGGCCGGCCGCTACACGGTCGGCAGCGTCCTGGAAGAACAGGCGGAGTCCGGCCCCGGGGACGGCCCGGACCTACCCGCCGACCTGCCACTGATCGATCCGGAATCGGCGTTCGAGGCGGGACTCTCCCTCATCGTGGACGGCCTGTCCCCGCGCGTCACGACATAGACGCGGTATCAGGCCGCTCCGTCGAAGGGGGTGACACGGCGGTACGCGGCCCGCGCGTACCACACCCGGGCCGCCGCCGTGCCGATGAGGGCGGCAGCCAGCAGGCACGCCACCCAGCCCAGGTCCCGGTGGCCGGCCCAGGAGAGCTCACCGGTGGGGTGAGCGGCGAAGACGTTGAGGAGGGACCAGCACAGGACGGCCGTTCCCGGTGCCGCGACGAACCGGCCGAGCATGCCGAGCAGTGCGGCGAGGACGGACAGGGCCGCGAGGGCGAGTCCGGTGCGGTCGAGCGCGCCGAGCAGGTCGAACGTGATCACAAGGACCAGAGAACCCGAGCAGGCCGTCGTCCAGACGAACGGGGTGGCCATGGGTTCGGGAACGGCCTTTGCCCCTTTGGCGATGTACCGCCACTCCACCACCGTCGTTCCTCCCCACCACCGGGCGCCGGGTGCAACTCCGGCCCCGGCCTCACCCCAGCCGGATCCACGTGCCACGAGACCGGCGCACCGGCGCAGAGCGCGGGCGTGCTCTCGTCGGCCGATTGTCCCACCCCCTCGCGGCGCTGCCGAGATCGGTATCGGCGTCGTCGCACACGTCGGATCCGGCCGGGACCGGGTCAGTAGAGCTTGTTCACGGCCGTGGCGGTCGTGGCCTTGAAGTCGGCGACCTGGGCGTCGGCGAAGCCGCCCATCTGACCCCACTGCACGAGCGTCACCGTGGTGCCGTCACGGCCCACCGAGAACATGTTGATGTCGGAGGCCCCCCACGTGGCGGTGGTGTGGACGCCGTAGACATGCGCGCCCTCCTCGACATCGACCTTGCCGTAGTACTTCTGCTTCGCGGTGATGTCGGGGTTCTGCCGCATGACCTTCTTCGCACAGCCGTCGAGGTCCTTGCGCAGCAGGGCCGCGAAGTCCTTGGCCCGCTGCACGCTGCGCTCGACGACGGTCACCTGCAGTGCGCCGGTGTCAAGGTCCGTGCGATAGGCGCGGTGCACGGAGATCGACGGCAGCGCCTCGCCGACGCACATCGGCAGCGGGTCCGGCTGGCCGGACGTCACCGGTCCCGCGGTCCACCGCGACGAGGCATGCGGCGGCAGTTCGGACGCGGCCAGGAACCGGGGCGTACCGGCTGCGGCGGCGGGCACCGTGCCGGCCGCCACACCTGCGGCCGCCAGGGCGGCACCCATCGCGAGCAGTCCCTTGTTCACGCGCATGTTCATCTCCACTGTTTCCCCCATCTGGCTTGCTCTGTCTGCTTGTTCGGGCGGACAGCGCCGCCCTTCACTCCCACGCCACATACGACCCGCGGCTCCGCTCGGGCGTTGCCCTCGCGTACGTCACAGCTCTGTCTCCCGTGTCACCGAACCGCAACAGCGCGCCGCTGCCGGGGAGTCGTCCCCATGAAGCCACGCCTGGCCACCGGCACCCGTCCCGCCTCAGCTGTGACCATCGCAGTATTCACTCGTTTGATGGAGGTCAGGACGCAACGTCGTCAGCCTTCGGAAGGCACTTTGACCGATGAGCACATCGCAACGGCGCCGGGCGACGGGACCCGAACGGGTGGCCCTCGACCATGCCGAGGCCGTCATCGTCGACCAGTACACCCGGCTCGTACGCCTCGCCTACCTCACCCTGCCCAGCACCCTCAGCCGACACCGGCGCGTTCTCGTCGCCCACGCTCTGGTGCAGCGCGCACTGCCCGGCCTCCGGGCGCGGCACGCCCTCTCGCGGATCCCGCAGCCGAGGGCGGGGGCGGCGTGGGTGACGGTGCGTGTGCTGTGCGCGGCGCTGGCCCACGAACACCGGCCGCGTGGGTGGCCCGACCGGCTGCCGCCGCCCCGCGCGTTGCGCCCGGTGCTGCCCTTCGTCTGGGGTCTGCGTCTGTTTCCGCGCGCCGGTGGCACCGAGGAGATCGTGCTCGCGCAGCTCCTCGCGGAGGTGTCCGCGCCTGCCCGCGCGGCGTTCGTGCTGGGCCGGCTCGACGGGCTGCCCCGTCCCGAGGTGGCGCAACTGCTCGCCGACGCCGACGTGTCCGACCCGCAGGAGGCCCTTGACGCCGCCTGCGGCATCGAGGAGACGGTGGGCGAGGCGGCGGGGGCGCTGCTGCGGTCCCAGGAGTTCGACGCCTGTTCCGTGCAGACCCGCCCCACCGACCTGCTGCGCCGCAGGCGTCGGTTCCGGGTTCTCTGGTGCGCGGCGGCCGGCGTCGCCGTCGTCTGCGCCGCGCTCGCGTCGCTCGGCTCCGTGTCCAGGGGCGAGGCGCCCCGGCCCGCGGCCGGTCCTCCCGCGATCAGCGCCGACGCGCTGCTGCGCACCTCGCCCGACGCGTGGGCGGACACCTCGCGGGTGGACTTCACCGCGTGGCCCGCCCGCGGCTCCCGCGTGGACGACCGCGCACTGCTCACGCGCGCGCTCGGCGCCTGGACCGATCCGCCGCGCGGCACCCGGGTCGGGGCAGCGGCGGCCACCACCACCGAACCGCCGACCAAGGCGACCCAGTTGCTGTACGCCGCCGTCGTGGGCCGGGAGGCGGTCGTGCTCTTCCAGGACGGCCGCCGCGTGGTCCGCTACGGCGAGCCGCTCGCCGCGTCGTCGCCCGCGTCCCTTGACTTCTCGCGCGCCGACGACTCCGACGTGACCACCGCGGCGGCGCTCGCCGTCAGCCGGTCGGACGGCAAGGTCCGCTATCTCACCGCCCCCTGGATCGCGGAGGCCCGCACCCGCGACCTGCTGAGCCCCAACAGTCCCGGCCGCCCGCTCGACGTCTCGGGCGAGGGCCTTACGGAGCCCGTCGGCACGCCGTCGGCCGCGGGCGCCTGTGACGCCCTGCCGGTGCTGCAACTGCGCTCGTCAAGGCGGATCGTGGAGAAGCACGCGTTCCTCGTGGCCGACCTGGGCGGCCTCTCCCCCGTCCACCTCAGCTACACGCCGCTGCCGGGAACCGGCGCCCAGGCCCGCCAGCCGCGCGAGGCCACGAGCAGAGCGGCGCTGCTGAGCTGGGCCCACGGCGCGTGCCGCCTCTCCGAACTGCGCGGGAACGGCGTACGGGCCGTCAATCAGTGGGACTTCGCCGAGCAGCGGCTCCCCGAGGACGGCGGCCGGGCGGTGTGGTCCTGCACGCGTGCCTCGACCTGGCGCGGGCCCGGCAGCGTACTGCTCCAGTTCCGTACGTCCACCCAGTCGGCGACGGCGCCGGCGCAGATCGTGGGACGGGCCCGCGCGACGGCGGCCTGCAGCCGGTTCGGCCAGCACGTCGTGGCGGACGCCCGCTGGACGGCGGGCTCGGGCCACCGTTTCCTGCTCGCCGCGGGCAGTCGCGAGGTCACCCGGATCTCCGTCACCGGCGATGTCGACGCCGAGAAGCGAGGGCGGCTCCTGGCGGTCCGGGCCCCCAAAGATGCCCGGGTGACGGTGCGGGCACGTCTGGCGGACGGTCAGGCGCTGGCAGAGGTGGGGCGGTTCGAGGGCCGGTAGCCGTGCGGGGCTGTTCGAGGTACTTCACCAGAGGTCACGCTAGCGCCCCGCTCTGTCCCCGCATTCCGTCGCCGCTTCGGCGAGTGCGCGTACCAGTGGGGTCGCGCGGTCGGTACGCCAGACGAGGGCCCACTGGACGGGTGGGGCGTCGTGGAAAGGGAGGAAGGCGACGTCGGGCTGCGCGTTGTAGCGCCGCCCCTCGTCGGGGACGGTGCACACCGCGTCGCCCGCCGCGACGAGGGCGAGGATCTCATAGAAGGTGGAGACGGCCGGGCCGCGTCGGACAGGGCGTCCGGCCGGTGTACGGGCCGGCAGGACGGCGCTCTGCCAGTAGGCGGGAGAAGGACCGTTCAGGCGCGGCACGACGTGGTCGCCGAGCACCTCCATGCTCACCGACTCCTGCCGGGCGAGCGGGTGGTCCCGGGCCACCATCAGGTGGAGCGGCTCCTCGCGCAGCACCACTCCGACGGTCAGGTCCGGCTCGCGAACCGGCAGCCAGGTGGTCACCGCGTCGACCTCACCGGCCCGCAAGGCCCCGAACGTATCGCTGAAGAACACTTCCTTGAAGCGGAGTTCGACGGACGGGTGGAGGGCCCGGAAGTGGGTCAGAACAGGGCGCATGTCATGCATCTGTGCACCCATGACCCCCAGCGTCAGTGTGCCGGTCGGGTGGCGGGCGATGGTGGTCACCTCGGCGATGGCTTCCTGGAGGCCCTCGTACGCCGGTTTCAGCCGCTGGAGCAGCACCTCCCCGACAGGGGTCAGCCGCACGTGGCGGCTGCTCCGCTCGAAGAGCTGAGCGCCGATGGCGCGTTCCTGCTTCTTGATCGCCTGGCTGACACGGGCCGGGGAGACGTGCAGGCGTTCGGCACTGCGGCCGAAGTGGAGCTCCTCCGCGAGCGTCAGGAAGATCTCTATGTCCCGCAGCTCCATCCCGTCCCCGGTTTCCTCGTGGTGTCCCGAATCCGTGAACCTCTGGGTTAACGATCATAACAAGATCGGTCATTGCTCCCGGGTCGCTCGCTGAGCATGCTGGGTGCCGAGCCGTTGGCCGCCCTCCGCGGGCGGCGGCATGAGCCGTACGACGACAACACCGTGCACGAACCTCACGGAGAGATCCCCGCGTGACATCTGACTCGAGCGCCGGTCGCACACCTGACCCGGCCACCCCTCAGCCGCTGCCTGCCCACGAGCGAGTCGTCTTCCTCGAGCCACTGGCTGCCGGAACGACCGTCGTGGCAGGTGACTTCGCCCTGGTGGCGGGCCTGGAGCCGCAGCGATGACGGCCCGGGCCGTCGAGGAGTACGTGGCGTGCGGTCGCGACAGCGGCCCGTACGCGCTCACCACGGGACCGGACGGTGCGCTGTGGTTCACGATGGTGCACAGCGGCCGGATCGGCCGGCTCGTCCCCGGGCAGGAGCCGACCAGTCATCAGCTCGCCCCGGACAGCGGTCCGACGGTCATCAGCAACGGGCCTGACGGGGCACTGTGGTTCACCGAGTACCGGGCCCACCGGATCGGCCGGATCACGACGGCCGGCCAGGTGACGGAGTTCGTGCCGCCGACCGCGCAGTGCGGTCCCTTCGGTATCGCCGCGGGGCCGGACGGCGCGCTGTGGTTCACCGAGACCGCCGCCGACCGCATCGGCCGCCTCACCACCGACGGATCGATCACGGAGTACCCGCTGCCGCGCACCGGCACGTTCCCCTCTGCCATCGCCGCGGCCGGGGACGCGATGTGGTTCACGATGAACCAGGCCAACGCCATCGGCCGGATCGGCATGGACGGCCGCATCACGGTCCACGAGCTGCCCACGGAGGCGGCCGCGCCGGTGGGTATCGCCGTCGGGCCGGACGGTGGCGTCTGGTTCACCGAGATCGCGGCAGGCCAGATCGGGCGGCGAGCGCCCGACGGCCGGATCACCGAGTACCCGCTGCCCGACCGCTCGGCCCGACCGCACGCCGTCACCACCGACACCGACGGCACAGCCTGGTTCACCGAGTGGGGCGGCAACCGCGTCGGCTCGATCACTTCCGACGGTACGATCACCGGCCACGGCCTGCCCACCCCGGCCTCCGAGCCGCACGGGATCGCCGTGGGCCCGGACGGCGCGCTGTGGACGGCCCTGGAAACAGGCGCACTGGCCCGCATCCGACCGACCACCACCAGAACCGACATCACGACCAGAACCAACACGACCAGAACCAACACCACCACCAGGAACACCGAACAGAGGAACGCCTCATGAAGTACGCCCTCGTGATATTCGAGACGCACGCGTCACGCGCCCAGATCCAGGCCGATCGCGACGCCTACCGCAAGGCGTACGAGACGTGGATCGGCGAGCTCGCGGCAGCGGGCAAGCTGGTGGGCGGCGACGCCCTCGACACCGAGCACCAGGGCCCCGTCACCGTGCGCAAGACGGCGGACGGATCCGTGGCGGTGACCGAGGGGCCCGTGCACAGCGGCGAGGAGACCCTCGGCGGCTGGTTCGTCCTCGAGGTGGCCGACCGCGCCGAGGCGATCGACCTGGCCCGCGGCTTCCCCACTCCGGAGGCGCTGGAAATCCGCCCGGTCCTCGAATCGGCCTGAGCGGCAGGTGGCCCTCGCCCCCTCCCCTCACCCCGTCCAGAGAGCAGCGCAGCGTGTCGCCGTCCTTCGTCCACCGGATCACCAAGTACGACCCCGCCGACCGTGACGAGCGCGGCCACTACACGGGCACCGAGGACACGGTCAGTGACCACGGGACGGTCGAAGCCGCGTACCTGGCGGCCGTCGCCGCCTTCGCGGAGGCCTCGGGCGTCGACCGGCTGGAGATCCGCGAGCCGTCGGTCACCGGGTTCGTCCACTTCGGCGTGGAGCCACCGGTCGGGGGGCACGGACTCGGCGGGCTCTTCCCGGCCGATCTCGCCGGGTACCACGACGGTGCCGTGGTGTCCCTCACGGTCGCGCTCGAGCTGGTCCGGGCCATGCTCCGCGGCCAGGGTGCCTGGTGCCGCCTGGAGGTGGGGGACGTGTTCACCGTGCACGTCGGGTGGGACCAGTACGTGTACGTGGGCAGCGACCGGCGCTGCGCGGACGCCGTGGCCCGTACCCGGGAGCTCGGCCTCTTGCCGGAACCGACGGCGGTCTCCCCCTACGCGGCGGAGTTCGACGAATCGGAGGTCACCCAGGCCGCCGACGCGGGCTTCTGGACGCGTCTGCGCGGGGAGTTGGCCGCACGGCAGGCAGTGCTCCTGGAGGAGGCGTACGTCCTCAATGCCGCACGCTGGCACCGCCTCACGCCGGAGAACCTCGACGCGGTGCGCGCCGGACTCGGCCCGCGCGCCCTGCTGACCGTCTGGCCCGACCTGAACCCGGACGTCGGCGCCGTCCTCGCCGCGCTGCCCGAGGAGGGAAGCGTGGAGTTCGTCTGGGAGGCGCGGGACGGGACGATCAGCCACACGATCGTCGACGAGACCGAATACCAGGGCCTCGCCGACTTGGTGGCCGGCGCGCGGGCGGCCCGCGCCCTGCCCATGTACGTCGACGAACGCCACCCGCTGTTCTGCGCCGCCCTGCCCGACAGCGACGGCGTCCTGCGCGCCCGCTGGTGAAGCGGTTCGCGCGGGGCGAGCGGTACCTCGCTGACGTCCTCGGGCGGCTTCGACGGGGCCGGCCCGGCAACCGAGGCCCTGCCGTCCGCTCCGGGGGTCAGTCGTGCGCCACCGTCACGAGTTTCCATCCGGTGCCGGCGCACCCCTGGTGCGGGGGCGGGAAGCGGTGGCCGCGCACGTCGGTGCTGTACCGGTGGTGCTGCCCGCACTCGCACTCGTAGATGCCGGACTCGGGCACGATCTCGCCGGGCCGGTAGATCCGCTCGGCCTGGTCCTGGTTGTCGCTCATACCTCTGGTCTAAGGGGCCGCGCGCCCGCCCGCGACTCGGAGCCCCCGGCCGGGCCAGCGCGGGTGGCGGGCGTCGATGACGTAATCGTGTGCGTGGTGCCAGCCGTGCGGCCCGGCGTGGGCACCGGCGAGGTGCGGGTCGCCTGCGGGCAGGGTGGTGTGGAGGTGGGCGAGGCGGGATGGGTCGCGGGCGGGCCACAGGCCGACGGCCGCGGTGGCGGCGGCGAGGGCGATCCCGGCGAGCGCGGCGGCGGCCGTGCTCGTTCCGGCGGTGGTGGCCAGCCAGCCCGCGAGCGGGTAGGTGAGCAGCCAGCAGCTGTGGGTGAGGGCGAACCGGGCAGCAAACGCGGCCGGCAGGTCGGCGGGCGCGGCCGAGCGGCGGAGCAGCCGGCCGGCGGGCGTGAGCACCATGGAGGTGCCGACGCCGAGGAGGGCCCAGGCGAGCAGCAGCCCGGCCCAGGACCGCATTCCGTACGCGAGCCCCGTGGAGAACACGGCGAGCACGGCGCCGAGCACGAATCCGGCGGGGAGCATCACCGAGCGGTCGCCGAATCGTTCCAGAGCCCGCGGCAGAAGCAGGGCGGCCGCCACGGACCCGGCCCCGAACGCGCCGAGTGCCAGCGATACGTCGCCCGCGCCGCGGTGCAGATGGTCCCGGACGAGCACCACCGTGTTGATGATGACCATGGAGCCGCCGGCAGCCGCGGCGAGGTCGAGCGCGAGCAGGGCGCGCAGCCGGGGTGTGGCCCAGTACAGGCGGGTGCCGAACGTCGCTCTGGCGTAGCTGCCGCCGTCGCGCTCGACCGGGAGCGGCGTCGGCAGAACGACGGACATGACCAGCGTCGCGGAGGCGAGGAAGCCGAGGGCGGTGCCGACGAACAGCCAGTTGTAGGTGATCAGTGCGAGCAGCCCGGCCGCGAACACGGGGCTGAGCAGGCTCTCCAGTTCGTAGGCGAGGCGCGAGAGGGTCAGGGCTCGGAGGTAGTCGCGCTCGGCGGGCAGGATCTCGGGGACGGTGGCCTGGAAGGTGGGGGTGAAGGCGGCCGAGGCGGCCTGCAGCAGGAAGATCAGGACGTAGATCTGTCCTACGTGGTTCACGAAGGGCAGGGCGAGCGCGATCGCGGCCCGGGTGATGTCCATCGACACCAACAGGGCCCGGCGGGGCACGCGTTCGGCGAGGGCGCCGATGACCGGGGCGAGGCCCACGTAGGCCACCATCTTGATCGCCAGCGCGGTGCCCAGGACCGCGGAGGCGTCGGCTCCCGCGAGCTCGTACGCGAGCAGGCTCAGGGCGACGGTCGCCAGGCCCGTGCCCGCCAGGGCCATGATCTGTGCGGTGAACAGGCGGCGATAGGTGCGGTTGCGGAGCACTGAACGCATGGGGCGTCCCCCTGGGGCGGCAGTCCGGACCGCTCCACGGTAGATGACGCGTGCGCAGGTGCGCACACGTCATCACTGAAACACGTCATCGCTGGAACACCTCATCGCTGGAACAGCACAACACTGGAACAGCACAACACTGGAAACGGGCGGCTCAGGGATGCCAGGGCTCGCCGGTCACCTGGTGGTCCGCATGGCTCAGCGCCTCGGTGACCAGTCGGCGCAGATGGCCGTCGCGCATCGAATACACCATGCGGCGCCCGTCCTTGCGGGCCTCGACGAGACCGGCGAGCCGCAGCTTGGCCAGATGCTGGCTGACGGCCGGCCGCGCCGCTCCGCTGGCGGCGGCGAGACCGGTCACGTCCGCCTCTCCGCCCGCAAGGAGCCACAGCAAGTGCAGGCGGGTCGGGTCGGCAAGCAGCGCGAACACCGTCGTGGCGGTCTCCAACTGCGCTCTGCTCGGGCTGCGTTGGTGCCCATGGTGGGCAGGTGAGGATGTGTCGCGCTCCGGCATGACCTCATCGTAGGTCCGCATAGGTCCGCATAAGCCGCCGCGTAGGTCCGCACGGGCGGCTGCGGGCGAGGGCCCGTCCGGCGGACAGGCCCTCGGGGTCAGCGAAGGCCGCGCTGCGGCCCCTTCGCCTCGATCATGTCCCAGCTGTCCGTGACCATGGAGACCTTTCCCTTGGCCGGGATGTACGCCTCCCCTTGGTGCAGGTAGTCGACGAGGAACACCATCTCGGACTTCTTGCTGCCGACGAGGGAGGCGATCTCCGGGGACGGGGTGATGAGCGCGGCCGGGTCGGTGGTGTGCATGTACTCCTGGACGTCGGCGTTGAAGAAGGTCAGCGTGCCGGACTCCTTGGTCCTCAGCGCGTAGACGTTCTTGTGGTCCGTCTTGCCCGCCTTGAACTCGGACTTGCCGCCGGGGTTGAGCATCTTGTTCTGGTCCAGCGGGAACTGCGTCATCCACTTCGCGGTCTCGCTCGCGCCGACCTTCGAGCCCAGCTTCTCGTCGCCCGAGTAGAGGGCGATCAGCGCGTCGTCCATCTGGTCCGGGGAGAGGACGCCCTGCTTCTTGCCCGTGTCGGCGACCGGGACCGCGAACCCGTCGGCGTCCTTGGCGAGTTCGGGCGGCTTCGGGTCCTTCTTGGTGGTCCAGCCGCTCCACACCGCCTTCCAGTCGCCGCCCTTCTCCTTGTCGAAGACGACGGTGGCGCGGCTGGTCCCGGGCGAGGTGCCGCCGCTGTCCTTGGTGTCGGCGCGCAACGCGAACCAGGTCACGCCGCTCTTCGCGGACGGGATGACGTACTCGCGGTTCACGTAGGAGAAGGGCTTGCGGCTGTCGGCCCGGTCCTTGGCGGTCCGCAGCTTGTCCTGGCGGTAGCCGTTCGCGCTCGTCTCGAAGAGCCCGCCGCCCTCGACGGCGGACAGGACGCTGCTGTCGCGCTTGGCGTTGGCCCGGTTGTTGACCTTCACGTAGTTGTCGACGATCTCCTTCGCCCCGGCCTGCGTGACCACGCCCTTGGGCGCGCGGTCGGCGGCGGTCCTGTCGTCCCCGGACTTCGCGTCGTCCCCGGAGTCGGACGAGCAGGCACTGGCGGTGAGGGCGAGCACGGCCGTACTCGCCGCCATGAGAAGGGCGGCGCGGTTCGTGCGGTGCGTGAGCATGGAGTTCCCCGTTGGTCGCGGCGGTGGCCGGCGTTCGTGGCCGTAGCTGATGTTCTCGGCGGAACGCAACGTTAGCTTTCGCACCGAACCGAGTCCCGGGCAGGGCCGGGGGCGGCGCCTCGGCGGCCGCCGCGGGCACCGTCGGTGGCGCGGGCCCGGCGGCCGGGTGTCGTACGGGGATGAGCGCGGCGACGACCGCGGCGGTCACGCCCACGCCGCAGCCGATCGCCATGGCGACGCGGAAACCGCCCTCGCAGGGCAGGGCGTATCCACCGAAGTCGATGGTCAGCTGGGCCAGGACGACGCCGATGGACTGCGTGACGGCGGCTACGATGCCCGCGAAGGCCGGGTTGCCGACCACGATGTCCGGACGGGTTGCCGGTCGCGCACTGCCGGCGCTGCCAGCGCGCATCCCGGGCCCCGACGGCGGCATCGCCCGTAGTTCGCCATCACCGACGACGGCCGCCGCCGTCCGGCGGGCGACCGCTCCGAGAACCTGACCGGCCTGGCGAAGCTCCTGGCCGAGCGGACCCCCGAGGAGGCGGCTCAGCTCGCGGACTGCCTCGGCCGCCTCAACCGTGACATCGAGCGCCTCGACGGCCGTCCCTGGTCAGCCGGTCGATCTCCTCGGTGACCGCCGCCCGGAGCGTGTCGTGCCGGGGCGCAAGGGCATGCCGTTGGTCCTGCCAGTTCTCTCGTGGGTAGAGCCAGACCGGCTTGTGCACCAGGTCGGCCGGCTCCCACTCGAAGCGCGGCCACACATGAGCGTGCAGGAACCCGTCGGTGTTCCCGAGGATCTCCAGGTTCACCCTCCGAAACTCCGGATCAAGGCTTCGACAGGCACGCT
Source organism: Streptomyces sp. NPDC046465 (assembly GCF_040646035.1). Classification (NCBI taxonomy): domain Bacteria; kingdom Bacillati; phylum Actinomycetota; class Actinomycetes; order Kitasatosporales; family Streptomycetaceae; genus Streptomyces; species Streptomyces sp. NPDC046465. The sequence continues at coordinate 1,404 of NZ_JBEYZK010000030.1, read as the reverse complement.
CGACCGCTTCGCCGAGCAGATCCATGTCGGCCAGGAAAGCCGACCGCTTCGCCTTCGGAAGCTCCGACAACCGCTCCACGTGCGGATCGTCGACGAGCAGGACCGAGTATCCCGGCAGGAACTGCACGTCCCCCAGCGCCGCGAACCCCGCCCTCAACCGCCGCATCACCATGGGGTTCTCGCCCGACAGAGCACTTTGGATGCGGTCTTCGCGCCACTCGGTGCCGGTCTCGGTCGTCATCAGGCGTCGGATCCGTCCACTCGTCGGTCACCGGGTCGGTGCTGGGCGATCAGCATGCGGGCCATCCGGCGGGCCCGGAGCGCGGCGTCGGCGTCCCCCTCCGCCGCCGAGATGATCGAGCCCTTCATCAGGATGTGCCAGGAGCGGGCGAACGAGTCCGCGTCGCGCAGCCCCGCCTCTTCCGCCATGCCGCGCACGAGGGCGCGGATGTTCCGCAGGTAGCCGATGCTCGCCCGGCCCAATGGGTGCTCGCCGCCCATCTCCAGCAGGACGTTGATGAACGCACAGGCGTCAAAGCCGTCGCTGCGGAACCACTCGTCGAAAACGTCGAAGATCGCCAGCAGCCGTTCTTCCGGCGTACCGCCACGACTGCGGGCGCCCGCCATGACGGTCCCCAGGGTCCACTGCCTCTCCCGGCGGGCGAGGAACTCAAGGACGAGCGCGTCCTTCGACGGAAAGTGCCGGTAGAGCGTCGCCTTGGCGACCCCTGAACGTGCCACGACCTCCTCGATGCCGACAGCACGGATGCCGCGTCGCGAGAAGAGCTCGTACGCGGTTCTCAATATCCGTTCGCGAGGCGCCAGTCGGTACGTCTCTGTCGGTGGGCCGCTGTCCATCACCGTCCAGAATAGTCCTGGACAGAGCCCCCGCCCGCTGCCATCGTCTAAGCAACGGCTCACGAGACAGACCGGTCTTTCTGTCCCAGCCGATCACTGACTTCGCTGATCACTGACTTCGCTGATCATCGATCAGCGAGGTTCGCGCCCCAACCACCACCCCAGGGTCCCGGTGTACGCACCAACCGGCAGAGCAGCCGACGCGGGAGCACCGGCCGCTCGCCCAACCACCGGGAACCGCCTGACGGGTGGGGCCCCGGGCTCCCTGGCGCACCCCTCCCACCAGGTGAGCGGGCCCCACCCGTCGGATGTACCCGGCTGCTCCGACTGGTGGGGCTGCTCCCGAGCGCCCGGTGAGCTCCGAAGCGCTGAAACCGGCATGAAACCGCGCTGAAGGCCCCGTGCCGCAGTCTCTGCGGCATGACGATCACCACCACAACGGCTGCGCGCCACGACCTGGCCATCGCGGCGCACGGGCTGCGGAAGTCCTACGGCGAGAAGACCGTCCTGGACGGCATCGACCTGGAAGTCCCGCAGGGCACGATC